>JBGPGW010000001.1:0-45204 GCA_041484095.1 Alphaproteobacteria bacterium
ATGATCAGGTCGATCGCGAAGTACTCGATGAAGAACTCCGCGTTGTGCTTCAGCGCCTGCTGGTAAAGCGTGTGCAGCATGGCGTGTCCGGTGCGATCGGCCGCGGCACAGGTGCGCTGCGCCGTGCCCTTGCCGAAATGCGTGGTCATCCCGCCGAAGGCGCGCTGATAGACCTTGCCCTCGGGCGTGCGCGAGAACGGCACGCCGTAGTGCTCGAGCTCGATGACGGCCGGGACCGCCTCGCGCACCATGTATTCGATCGCGTCCTGGTCGCCGAGCCAGTCCGAGCCCTTGACCGTGTCATACATGTGCCAGCGCCAATCGTCCTCGCCCATGTTGGCGAGGGCGGCGCTTATGCCGCCCTGCGCGGCGACGGTGTGACTGCGCGTCGGGAACACTTTCGAGACGCACGCGGTCCGGAGGCCCCGTTCCGCGAGCCCGAACGTCGCGCGAAGCCCGGAGCCGCCCGCGCCAACGACGACGACGTCGTACTCGTGATCAATGACCGTATACGCCTTGGGCATGGACTCTCAGCCTCCAAACGCGATCTTCAGAACGGCATAAACGGCCGCAAGGCCCAAGCCCAGCGCCGCGAACTTGACGGCCATGAGCGACGCGACGCGGAGCGCCGGCCGGTGCACATAGTCCTCGATCACGACCTGGAGGCCGAGCTGCGCGTGGTGAAACGCCGCGACGATCAGGAGGATCATGAGGATGGCCGGCAGCGGCCGGCCGAGCCACGCCGCGACATCCTCCTGCGGCGCACCCGTGAGCGCCACCATCGATGCGACGAACCAGACCGAAAGCGGCACGAGCGCGACGGCCGTCAGGCGTTGCGCCCACCAGTGGGCGGTGCCGTCCTTGGCGGAGCCGAGATGACGGACACGCGCGAGCATGGAACGCCGCGATCCCGTCTCGAGAGTCATCACAGCGCCCCCATGATCGCGTAGCCGCACACCCAAGCCACGACCGTCAAGACGACGGCGCCAAGAGCGACCGCCCGTCCCGTGGCATAGGCGGTTTTCAGCTCGAACCCCCACCCCGCATCCCAACACAGGTGCCGGATGCCGTTGAGGAGATGGAAAAAGAACGCCAATGACCAGCCGAACAGGACGAGCCGGCCGAGCCACGAGCCGGTGATCCGCAGGGCGCGTTCGTACTCCGCCTCGCCGCTCACCGCCGCAAAGAGCCAATAGACGAGCAGAATCGTTCCGGCAGAGAGCGCCACCCCTGCCAGACGATGAAGGATGGAGAGAACCGAAGTCAGCTGGGGGCGATAAATCTGAATGTGGGGTGAGAGAGGCCGTTCGTGGGAGTTCATCCGCCTGATGTCCGCTCTTCCGTTTCGACCGCCGCAGGGAAGGACAGGTCCGCCCGAGCGGTCGGCGATATCGGGCGGTCGAGGATTATGGCCCGCGACCAAGGCGAGTCAACGCGAGACAGCAGTCTAGCCTTATCCGAACATGCGTATCGCTCTCATCTGCGCATGGTGGACGCGCCGCTCATGCCGTCCTGGGCACGGCGTGAGCGGGTCCTGCCATTCCGCTGTGAATAATTCTGTGGAAAAATTGTGGATCGAATGTTGGTAATCGCGAGTCTTATGCACAAGAAAATCGCGTGAATATTGACGATTCTGTTGTGCCGTCAAATAAAACGAAGTAATCGTGACAGTACGCGACAGCGCCGGTGCAAGCGGACATGACGCGCCATTCGAGGACTTCGTCCGAGACGGCGCCCGTGGCCGCCAACCCGGGAATGGGTTTCGGCCCATCAAGGGCCGATCGTCATTCGATGACGCGGTCCGTCCGTGGCAACGCGGATGGGTCGTGGGCCGGGCGGCTCGGTATCTGACGCGATGTGGGTTCTTTTGCGGCATCGGCATCGGAGTCCTCGTGATTTCGTATCGGTGTCGCGAATTGGTCCGCGCCCTTTGGGGCGTTGGCCGACGGGACCCGGCGGCTGGTCGTTCTCGTAGCGCGCAGCCGTTCGGTTCCGGTCCGTGCGACCCTGCGCGACGATGTGCCGTTTTCTTCGGAAGCGCATGTCACGCGCAACGGACTGCCGGCTCGTCCGGCGGGTTCGGGGGTGGCCATCCATCGTTCCGCGAGAACGATGGATGAAGACCGGAGCACAGGGGTCGGGGTCGTGTCTCCTTTTTCGGAAGGAGAACGCGATCACGGCGGCAGCGGCCCTCCTCCGCGGGAACGCTGCGCCCTGGTCGGCGGCGTCGGGACGATCGGGCGTCCGACCTGGTGGGTCGGGTCCGTGTGCTTGGTCTGCGCCTTCGGGTGCGGGCCGGCATGAGCGGCACTCCTGCTCGGGGGATGTGCCGCACCGGAGCCGAGCGCCGACGCGGCCGGAGATCGCTCGGTCTTGCCACTGGGATACGGGATCGTGTCGGGTTCCGATTCGCTCGGAGGGGCCGCCTCGAAAGAGGCTCGGCCGACTGCGGCACCCTGTTCTAGCAAGGGACCTGGTGCCGATCAGATGGCAGACGCCCCGCCGCTGTTGCGACACGGAGCCCTCGCGGCTCCTGAGGCGCCGGGTGCCGGCTTCGCCGCCCATGCACCCGGCGCCTTTTCATTTATCAAATCAGCGCCGCGTGGACAACAACATCCTGCGGGGATGACGACAACTTCACACTAAATGTTGCCAAGTTGGAAATGTTGCCAAGTTGGGCGACGCGCAGGCCCAGCGCCGCATCGCCCGCCCGGCCCTCGCCTGAATGGCCGGCATTTCGAGCCTAGGCGTCGGCATCGCCCATCGCCGCGATCGCCCGCGACAAGGCGACGAGACGCTCGGCCTCTTCGACATGCAGCCGCTCGATCAGGCGGCCGTCGACGACAACCACGCCCTTTCCGGCGGCGCGCGCCGAAGCATGCGCCGCGATGATGCGACGGGCGAAATCCAGTTCCGATGGCTTGGGCGCGAAGGCTTCGTTCGCGGCCGCAATCGTCTTCGGATGGATCAGCGTCTTGCCATCGAATCCGAGTTCAGCACCTTGGCGGCATGAGCCGAGGAAACCCTCATCGTCGGCGAGATCGAGGAACACGCCATCGAGAATGGCGAGGCCGTAGGCGCGTGCCGCGAGAAGACAAAGACCAAGGCTGGTGATGACCGGCAGGCGCAGAGGCGTATGGCTCGCCCGCAGATCCTTCGCCAAGTCGGACGTGCCCATGACGAGACATCGAAGCGAGGCATGCGCGGCGGCGACGTCGCGAACGTTGAGGACCCCGTACGGCGTCTCGATCATGCACCACAAGGCGAGATCGTCGGGCGCCCCGGCAGCCCGCAATTCGGCGGCGGCAAGACGGACGGCCTCGGCGCTCTCCACCTTCGGCAGCAGGATCGCGTCCGCGCCTGAGGCGGCCATCGCAGCCAGATCGTCCGCCGCCCATTGCGTTCCGAGCGCGTTGACCCGCACCACGATTTCGCGGGACCCGTAGCCGCCGGCCCGAACGGCGCGGGCGACTTGATCGCGGGCTGTCCCTTTCGCCTCCGGCGCGACGGCATCCTCGAGGTCGAAGATCAGAACGTCGGCCGCGAGGGTGCGCGCCTTCTCGATCGCGCGCGCATTCGAGCCCGGCATGTAAAGCGCGCTGCGGCGCGGACGCACGGTCATGAAGCGACTCTGGCCATCGGCGGTGGCGCCCGGCGGACGCACGTGCCGCGCGACTATAAAGGAGGGCAGTGCTGTGGCAAGCTCGGCGCCCGCTCCGGCCACGCACTCGAATCGATGAATATCCTCTCGATCCAGTCCTCCGTCGTCTTCGGTCATGTCGGCAATTCCGCCGCCGTCTTTCCGCTTCAGCGGCTTGGATTCGAGGTCTGGCCGATCAATACGGTGACCCTGTCGAATCATCCCGCGCACGGTACGTTTCGGGGCTGCACGAACGAGTCACACGACATCAACGAGCTGGTTCGCGGCCTCGGCGAACGAGGCGTGCTCCGGGACTGTGCGGCGGTGCTCTCCGGCTATCTCGGCTCGGCCGCGAATGGCGGCGCCGTCCTCGACGCCGTCCGCGCCGTCAAAGCCGCCAATCCGCAGGCGATCTATTGCTGCGATCCCGTCATGG
The DNA here is from genome assembly GCA_041484095.1 of Alphaproteobacteria bacterium. GTDB lineage: Bacteria > Pseudomonadota > Alphaproteobacteria > CADEGL01 > CADEGL01 > JBGPGW01. Next base: position 4,077 of record JBGPGW010000001.1, read on the forward strand.
GTGAAAGCGGGCGCGGCTATTACGTCGCTGCCGGAATCCCCGCGTTCTTCGCGGAACAGGCCCTGCCGCTGGCCGACATCCTTTTGCCGAACCGCTTCGAGATCGAAGTCCTGGCCGATCGCCCCTGCCCCGATCTCGCATCGAGCGCGGACGCCGCCGAATCGCTTCTCGCGAGGGGGCCGAGGCTTGTCGTCGTCACGGGACTTCCGATGGGCGAACGCCGAATCGCCGCCGTGGCCGTGGACAGGGCGGGCGCCTGGGTCGTGGATGCGCCGCGTCTCGAGCTTTCCGCGCACGGCGCCGGCGATACCTTCGCCGCGCTGTTCCTCGGACATTATCTCAGGCGCCGATCGCCCGGGGTCGCGCTTGCCCGCGCCATGTCCGCGCAGCACGCGATCATGCGCGCGAGCGCAAGGCGGGGCGGCGCCGAGCTCCAGATCATCGCCGCCCAAGACGCGTTCGCCCGCCCCAAGACCCTGTTCAAAGCAAAACGACTGCGCTAGAGAAAGTGCCAAGCGCGACGGGCGGGTGACAAACTTGCCTCGACCGTTCGGAACAGTGGCGAACGGACGGACATGATCAGTTCTCTCTTCGGGACCGGAATCATCATCGGATTCGCCATCGCCGCTCCCGTCGGACCGGTCGGCGTTCTCTGCGCGCAGCGCACCATCACACGCGGCCCCGTCGCGGGCCTCGTATCGGGTTTAGGGGCCGCCATCGCGGATTCGATCTTCGGCATGATCGCCGCCTTTGGCCTCTCGATCGTCGCCGAATGGATTTTTGAACACCAAATTTGGGTTCGCCTTGTCGGCGGAATCTTCCTGCTCGTGCTGGGCGTGCGCATCCTGAGAAAACGACCGCCCCATCCGGCCGCAAGCGCGCCCGTCAACGACGACGCGGTCAAGCACTTCGTGTCCACCTTCGTGCTCACGATCACGAATCCCATCACCATCCTGTCGCTTGCAGGCATCTTCGCGGCCTTCGGCGTCGTCGAACGCATCGCCACCCTCGCGCAGGGATGGATTCTCGTCGCGGGCGTCTTGGTGGGATCGTCGCTGTGGTGGCTGCTGATCGCGCTGGTGGCCGGGCTGTTTCGCCGCTGGATCAGCCACGAGGGCATGCGCTACGTCAGCATGACCTCGGCCGGCATCATGCTGGCCTTCGGCATCTATGCGCTCGGCAGCGTCATTCCGGCGATCGGTGGCTTGTTGAGCGGGATGTGACCCGCGCGCGGGCCGCGCTCAGGCGGCCTTGCGCATGTACGACTTGTCGAGAACTTCGGCGATTTGGACCGCGTTCAGCGCCGCGCCCTTGCGGAGATTGTCCGACACCACCCACAACGAGAGACCGTTCTCGACCGTCGGATCGGTCCGGATGCGGCTGACATAGACAGCGTCTTCGCCCGCCGCTTCGGCCGGCGTCACGTAGCCTTCGTCGACGCGCAGATCGATGACCGTGATTCCCGGCGCGCGCTTGAGCGCCGCGCGCGCTTCCTCGACAGAAATCGGCTTTTCGAACTCGATGTTCACGGCCTCGGCATGGCTGATGAACACAGGGACGCGCACGCAGGTGGCGCTGATCTTGATCGAGGGGTCGAGAATTTTCTTTGTCTCCGCCACCATCTTCCATTCTTCCTTGGTCGAGCCGTCGTCCATGAAGACGTCGATGTGCGGAATGACGTTGAACGCGATCTGCTTCGTGAACAGCTCCCTCTTGATCGGATCGTTCACGTAGACCGAACGCGTCTGATTGAACAGCTCGTCCATCGCCTCGCGCCCGGCGCCCGAGACGGATTGGTAGGTCGCGACGACGACGCGCTTGATTCGTGCGATGTCGTGGAGCGGCTTCAGCGCCACGACCATCTGGATCGTCGAACAATTGGGGTTCGCGATGATGTTGCGCTTGCGGTAGCCCGCGATGGCGCCCGGATTCACTTCGGGCACCACCAGCGGCACGTCGGGGTCCATGCGGAACTGCGAGGTGTTGTCGATCACGATGCAACCGGCAGCGCCCGCCCGCGGCGCATGGACGGCGGACACCTTGGCGCCCGGCGAGAACAACGCGATATCGGTGCCGGCGAAGTCGTAGCGATCGAGCGCCTCGACCTTGAGTTCCTTGTCTTCGCCAAAGGACACGCTGCGCCCGGCCGAATTGGCCGAGGCCAACGCCACGACCTCATCCGCCGGGAAATTGCGCTCGGAGAGGGTCTTCAACATCTCCTGCCCGACAGCGCCCGTCGCTCCCACGACCGCGACCTTGTAACCCATGACCAACCGTCCCGCGTTTGACCGCCTGCGTTTCCAGTGTGAGATATGCAGCGCGGTACCGTTTTGCAAGCGCCGCTTGCGAGAACGGCCTTGCTTAGGGACACTCAGCCCGAAGAAATCCTTAATCGATGGCGACCAGAGAGACATACACCAATCGCATATCGCCCCCGTGCCCGGCCTGCGGCGGGCCGGCCGGCGCGCCTTATGGTGCCCACAAGGACTGGACCCTCCCCGAATGCAGCCGGTGCGGCCTGATCTATCTCGACCCCATGCCTGGCCCGGCTTTGATCGACTACATGTATTCCGACGCCTACGAGGACGCGACGACGAGCTATTTCGCGAAGGCCGGCAAAAAGCTTCGCCACGCGCGACGGGTCATGGCGCTGCTCGTGCGGGCGGTTCCCGGCGGACGGTTCCTCGACATCGGCTGCAATGGCGGCTTCATGGTCGAAGCGGCAAGGGAGAGGGGCTTCGAGGCCTACGGGGCCGATCCCGACCCCGTCTCGATCCGCTATGCCAGCGAGCATTTTCCCCTCGGGCGATTCGCCGCCGGCACGATTGAAACCTTCGCGCCCGAAACACTGCGATTCGATTTGATCCAATGCTCGGAAGTCATCGAACACGTGCCGGACGCCGACCGTTTCATGGGCGCGATCGTCGAGCGTCTGAAGCCAGGCGGTCACGTCTATATCACGACGCCCGACATCGGCCACTGGCGGCGGCCGCGCAACCTCGTCGACTGGGACGGCTTCGCGCCGCCGGCCCATTGCCTCTATTTCCGCCCGGCGAGTCTCAGGGCCTTGGCCGAGCGCCACGGCCTCAGCGCCATAGAGACACGCTTCGCGTGGAAACCGGGAATCAAGATGCTCCTCATACGGCCATAAGCCATGACGCGATCGAAACGGCACACACTCGGCCTCTGCCTCCTCGGATTTGCCGGCGCTTTCGTTTTCCACGTCAGCGCCCACGCTCAGCCGCCCGCGCCGGCGCAGCCGATGGGTGCGACACCGCTCATCCTTCCCAACGCCGGGCCGGTCGGGGTGTCGGATCCCTCTGTCACGGTCGGGCCCGATGGACGCACTTGGCTCGCCTACACCATGATGGAGCAGGCCTCGCCGGTCGTGAACCTTCAGACGCGGATCGCCTATCTCGCACCCAACGGGCGCGTGTGGCACGACATGGGATTGATCAACAAGACGACGTCCGCCGGATCGCCCGAATCGTCCTGGGCGCATGAAACGCCGAGACTGCTTTACGATCCCTATGGAGCACCTGGCGAGCAATGGTTGTTGTTTTGGTACCGCTACAAGCGGGTCGGCGAGAAACCGGAGTTCGATCGCGGCTGGGTGTCGCTTCGCACCGCGGCGGATCCGGCGCCGGACAAGTGGTCGGCCGAGCGCAAGCTGTTCGTCGGATCGCGTTACAACAAGGAGGAGGACAGCGTCGGCGGCCCGCCGGAGGTGGGCGTCCACGAGCTGCACCCCGATCTCGCGGACTGCGCGCTTCCCGGCGAGGTCGGCGCGCTTGCCGCCAAGGACGCGCTCTATGTGAGCCTATACTGCGCGGCCAAAGACCCGGCGAAGGCGCGGGTGATTCTCCTGCGCCGGCCGCGCGCTCAGCCGCGCTGGGACTATGTCGGCACGCTGTTCGACGGCGCGGATGCCAAGGCGCTCGGCTATCGCAGCTTCACCGCGACCGAACTGGCCGAGCAGGGCGGCAAGCGCTACCTTCTGCTTTCGCCCGAGAAAGACTTCATCTACCAGGGTTGCGCCGCCTTCGAGATCACCGATCTCGGGCGCGCGCTGCTCGCGCGACAGGCCGGCCGTCCGGTCGTCAAGGCGCGGATCGACGCGAAATCCGGAAGCTTTCGGGGGGCATGCGCCTATGACGGGCGAAGCACGCTCGGCATGCTTTACGCCGAATACTTCGCGAGCCCGCCAATCAGCCGGATCTTCGCGAGCCGCGTGCGCCTGCCGGATTAGGGCGTGGACTCCTAAGCCCGTAGCCAGGTCGGATTGATGCGAGCTTGATGAAGGCAAGGTCGTTGGCTGCGAGTTTGTCGTAGCGAGTGGCAATCCGCCGACACTGCTTGATCTTGTTGAAGAATCGCTCAACCAAGTTTCGCGTTCGATACAGGTAAGGGCTGAAGCAGATTGGCTCCTTGCGATTGCGTTTCGGCGGAATGTTAGCCCACGCTCCTTGCCGGTTGGCGGGCGCCCTGATCCAGTCCGCATCATAGCCACGGTCTGCAAGTAGAATTGTTCTCGGATGCAACCCGGTCAGGCGTGCTGAGCAAAGCTGATTGTCATGAGCCTCGCCGGGCGTAAGGTCGAGCTGCACCGGCAGGCCGTTGGCGTCCACGACGGCGTGAATCTTGCTCGTAAGTCCGCCTCGCGAGCGGTCCATATGTTGCCGTCTGTTGCCCGCGATGCAGGCCTCCGTGCCGGTGCACGCGCACGATAGAGGTATCGATCATCTGCCCAGCCAGATCGTGAGCGGCGGCCAGCGCATCCATGATCTGGTCCCAGATGCCAGCTTGCCGCCAGCGAACGAAGCGATTGTAGCAAGTCGTGGAGGGGCCAAAGCTCTCCGGTAGATCGCGCCACGGCGCACCTGATCGTAAGACCCAAAAGATCCCATTAAGGACACGCCGGTCGTCTACACGTGGCACGCCGCGCGGCTTGTTCGGGAGCATCGGCCTGATGACACTCCGTTCATGGTCGGTGAGTTCATGCCGCATGATTCGAGGCTCCAGTTTGGAAGCTTGAATCATGCCCATGCTGATGCGCGCAGCACGGAACCGGCATTGCCGGTGTTCATCACTAAATGGACATGAGCGCCGAGTTCAGTTACTTCGCAATTTGACCCCAAGCGGACATTGGCGCCAATGCCCGACAATCTATCGCCGCATCGATCCAGCCCTCCGTGGGCATCATGCCATATCCTACTTGCCCTGGATCATGTCCATAAAGGGAGGAAAGGTCAGCAGCAAGCCAATCGCCAGCGCCGCAAAAGCCACCACGTTGATCTTGGCCAGGTTGATTGTTCTTGTTCTCCATTGGCGGTTAAGAACAATCCAGGATACCAGCCACACGATGATCGCCCCTGCCGTAACGCCTGAGAGCGTCCCGGTCGGATTATAGAAATTCAGCAGTTTCGAGATCGTTGGCGAAGCATCGCCTGCCAAGGCCAAGATGCCGAGCATGGCGCAACCAATGCCTGCTGCGAGAATGGCAGCCGCACCGGGCCCATTCGGAACGCGCGTAGCTTCACTCGAGTCGGCCAGTTTCTGCGACATGCTCATTCTTCTCCCTCCATCAGAACAATGATCGAGCCACCGCGCACGGGCGCGTACTTATTCAAGAAGGCGCCGAATGCCCCAGCGATTCCCGTCGCGACGAAAGCGACGACCGCGAAGGCCAGCACGGCCTTGCGCATGTGCTGGAGGCTGCTGAGAGCGCGCCCATACTTCCCGATGACATAGGCCACCATCGTCATCGAGATAGGCGCTATCCATGACACATGCTCTTTCCATTCCATGCCGACGTTATGCCACTCGGAGGTTTTCCCGCTGGAGAGGAGCAAGCGCCGTGGGTATTCCGATAAATCGGTAATGCCCTCTGGCGGAACAGCCCGATACCAGGGGTAAACGATGTAGGCGCCCGAAAATACCGTTAGCCAGGCGAGGATGACCATTACCGCAAGGTAGAGAGACAGCAATGTCTGCCCATAGCTGCTCGGTTGAACCGACCCACTCGGCGCGGACATTCGGTACAATTCCGCAAGAGCGCCCGAAAATGCCAGCATGAACAGTGCCCCGAAACCCATCCCATGCAACACCGTCCAGAAATCGTGAGTCGAGATTTCCATGGTATCCCCCGTGTTGAAGTGCGGCCGCCGAGCCCACTTGCCCACCCCTTAGTCTCGGATCGCCCACATCCTCAGGCTGCCTAGTGGTTGACATCCGATCTGCCTTACTTTTTGTACCTTATTTCAACATGCGGGACATGCAACTTTAAATTAGAACAAACCCTCGTTTAATTAATTCAGATCATACCTTTACGCTATGCGGAGCTTGCTTCGGGGCGCTTCCCATGGCGCAATTCCGGCCTCTTCCGGCGCTGGCTGGCCATGAGAACGCGGCCGCATCACGCCATCCACTGAAATCACTCCAGCAAAGGCGGCAGATGCAGTAGCCGCCATCTCACATGGCACCGTAGGGGAGTCTGCTCCTGGCACCTCTCGGACATGGTGCGATCAATCAAGCATGGCCGCTTTCGCTCCGGAAGCGGAAGCTCACGAGCTGCTATCAGTCTCGATTTATGAGTTCACGGCCTGGGGCGCCTCAGCCGGCCGTCAGCGCAGCCGGTCGAGCTCACGGAGCACGGCATCGCCCATCGCCGTCGTCGAGACCTTGTTGGCACCCGGCTGCATGATGTCGGCCGTACGCACGCCCGAGGCGAGAACGGCCTCGATCGCGCGCTCGACGAGAGCCGCCTCCGCCCCCTGATCGAAGGAGTAGCGCAGCATCATCGCGAAGGAGAGCATCGTGGCCAGCGGGTTGGCCATGTCCTTGCCGGTGATGTCGGGCGCCGAGCCGTGCACGGGTTCATAAAGAGCGCGACGCCGCCCCGTCGAATCCGGCGCCCCCAGCGAGGCCGAGGGAAGCATGCCGAGCGAGCCCGTGAGCATCGCCGCCTCGTCGGACAGGATGTCGCCGAACAGATTGTCCGTGACGATCACGTCGAACTGGCGGGGATTGCGCACGAGCTGCATGGCGCAGTTGTCCGCGTACATGTGCGTGAGCGTGATATCGGTATACTCCGCATCGCGAAGCTTCTGAACCTCGTCCCGCCAGAGCACGCCGCTTTCCATCACATTCGCCTTGTCGACGGAACAGACAACGCGCTTGCGCTTGCGCGCGAGATCGAACGCGACGCGCGCGACGCGTAGGATCTCGCCCGTCGTATAGACCTGCGTGTTGATGCCGCGCCGCGAGCCGTCCGGCAGCGTCTCGATGCCGCGCGGCGTTCCGAAATACACCCCGCCCGTGAGCTCGCGCACGATCATCATGTCGAGGCCCTTCACGATCTCGGATTTGAGCGTCGAGGCGTCCACGAGCGCGTCGAAGACGATAGCCGGGCGCAGATTGGCGAACAGCTGCATCTCCTTCCGGAGACGAAGGAGGCCCCGCTCCGGCTTCTTCTCGAAAGGCAGCGAGTCCCATTTCGGCCCGCCGACGGCGCCGAGCAGGACCGCATCCGACGCCATCGCATCGGCCATCGCGTTGTCGGTGAGGGGTGTGCCATGCGCGTCGATCGAGCAGCCGCCGACCAGCCCTTCCGTCACGTCGAACGACGCGTGACGCCCCTTGGCCAGCCATTCGATGACCCGGCGCACTTGGCGCATGACTTCCGGGCCAATACCGTCGCCCGGCAACATCAGCAGTTTGCGATTGGCGACCATGATCCTGTCTTTCCGTGGAAGGTACGTGGAATCAAACGTGAGACGGCGCCGCGATCACGCCTTGGCCTGGCCGAAGAGCCATGGCTGGCGAGACGCCTGCGACGCCTCGAATCGATCGATCGCCGGTCGTTTCTCGAGCGTGAGCCCGATGTCGTCGAGCCCGTTGAGCAGGCAGTGCTTGCGGAAGGGCTCGACGTCGAAATGAATCTTGCCGCCGTCCGGACGCGTGATCTCCTGCGCAACGAGATCGATCGTCAGCACCGCATTGGCCCCGCGCCGCGCATCCTCCATCAGCTGATCGATCTGGGCCTGCGGCAGCCTGATCGGCAGGACGCCGTTCTTGAAGCAATTGTTGTAGAAGATGTCGGCGAAGGATGGCGCGATGACGCAACGGATGCCGAAATCAAGCAACGCCCACGGCGCATGCTCGCGCGACGAGCCGCATCCGAAATTCTCGCCCGTCACCAAGACCTGCGCCTTCCGGTAGGCCGCTTGGTTGAGGATGAATTCCGGCTTCTCGATCCCGTCGGCGTTGAAGCGGATGTCGTTGAAAAGATTTGCGCCGAGGCCCGTGCGCTTGATGGTCTTGAGGAACCGCGCGGGGATGATCCGGTCGGTGTCGATGTTCACATGCGGCAACGGCGCCGCAACTCCGCTCAACGTCGTGAATTTCTGCATGTGATCGCTCCTAGACGAACTCGCGCACGTCGGCGAACCGGCCCTTGATGGCGGCGGCGGCGGCCATGCCCGGGCTCACGAGATGTGTGCGCCCGCCCGGCCCCTGGCGTCCTTCGAAGTTCCGGTTCGAGGTCGAGGCACATCGCTCGCCCGGCTTCAACTTGTCGGCGTTCATGGCTAGGCACATGGAACAGCCGGGCTCGCGCCAATCGAACCCGGCCGCGATGAAGATCCGATCGAGACCTTCCTCTTCCGCCTGATGCTTCACGAGGCCGGAACCCGGCACGACCATCGCATAGACGCCGGGCGCCACCGTGCGGCCCTTGGCCACCGCGGCCGCGACCCGCAAGTCTTCGATCCGGCCGTTGGTGCAGGAGCCGATGAACACCTTGTCGATCTTGATATCCGTGACGGCCATGCCGGCCTCGAGCCCCATATATTCGAGCGACCGCGTCATGGCCTTGGCCTTGCCGTCGTCGTGCGCTTCGTTGGGGCCGGGCACGCGGCCCGTGATGGGCACGACGTCTTCGGGGCTGGTGCCCCAGGTCACGACAGGCGGAATCTCCGCCCCCCGCAACAGGACCTCCTTGTCGTAGACCGCGCCGGGGTCCGCGGGCAGCGTCTGCCAGTAGGCGACCGCCTGCTCCCACGCGCCGGCCTTCGGCGACAGCGCCCGCCCCTTGAGATAGGCGAAGGTCTTCTCATCCGGCGCGATGAGGCCAGCGCGCGCGCCGGCCTCGATCGACATGTTGCACACGGTCATGCGGCCCTCCATGGAGAGGCTGCGGATCGCCTCGCCCGCATATTCGATGACGTGCCCCGTGCCGCCGGCCGTGCCGATGGTCCCGATGATCGCGAGAATCATGTCCTTCGCCGTGACACCCGGCCCCAGCGCGCCGTCGACCGTGACGCGCATGTTCTTCGCGGGCCGCTGGATCAGCGTCTGCGTCGCGAGCACGTGCTCGACCTCGGACGTTCCGATCCCGAAGGCCAGAGAACCAAAGGCGCCGTGCGTCGAGGTGTGGCTGTCGCCGCAGACGATAGTCGTGCCGGGCTGGGTGAAGCCTTGTTCGGGCCCGATGATGTGGACGATGCCCTGGCGCGGGTCGGTCATCGAATAGAGCTCGACGCCGAACTCCGCGCAATTCGCCGTCAGCGTATCGATCTGAAGCGCCGATTCCGGATCGTCGATCCCTTTCGAGCGATCGGAGGTGGGCACGTTGTGGTCCGCGACCGCGAGCGTCGCATCCGGACGCCGCACCTTTCGACCCGCCGCCCGCAATCCCTCGAACGCCTGCGGACTCGTGACCTCGTGGACGAGATGACGGTCGATATAGAGGAGGCATGTGCCATCATCGCGGACATCGACCACGTGGCTCTGCCAGATCTTGTCGAACAATGTACGGGGCGCACTCATGACGGCGGACTCTCGTGTTGCCTAGCGATGATCGGTTCGTTCGCGCCGACGCTCCTTCTTCGGCTTTTCCTTTTTCGCCTTCTTCTCGGACTTGGCACTTGGCGCGGCATCAGCGGATGACGGCGCTGCGGCCACGCTTTCGTCGCGCGCGAACGCTTCCGCGGCTGTCGCCGCTTCGGCGCCGCCGCCGAGCGCAGCCGTGCCGATCTTCTCCGCGATGCGGGCGGCCTTGCCCGTGAGACCCCTCAGGTAATACAGCTTCGCCCGCCGCACGGCGCCGCGCCGTATGACTTCGATCTCGGCGATGCGCGGGCTGTAAAGCGGGAACACGCGCTCCACCCCTTCGCCATAGCTGATCTTGCGCACCGTGAAGGAAGAATTGAGGCCCGCATTTTTGCGCGCGATGCAGACTCCCTCGAAGGCCTGTACGCGTTCGCGCGTGCCCTCGATGACCTTCACTTTGATCCGCAGCGTGTCGCCCGGCCTGAAATCAGGCACTGCGCGCGCTGCCTTCAGCTTGGCAACCTGCTCGCCTTCCAGCTCGCGAATGATATCCATGGCTTCAACCCTTCCTTTCACTGGTCACGACGGCCGATGATCGCGCTTTCGCTCGAATCGCTTCGTAGCGAGCCCACAAATCCGGTCTCCGCAATCTGGTAATTTCCTCTGCTTGCAAACGGCGCCACTCGCGGACACGTTCATGATGTCCGCTGAGCAACACCTCGGGCACGCCGCGTCCCCGCCAATCCTGTGGTCGCGTGAAATGCGGGTATTCGAGCAAGCCCGACGTAAAACTTTCCTCCTCGAGCGATTCCGCCGCCCCCAGCACGCCGGGCAAAAGACGGACGCACGCGTCGATCAGGCAAATCGCGGCCGGCTCGCCGCCGGACAGAACGAAATCGCCGAGGCTCACCTCCTCGACGGCGCGCGCCTCGAGAACGCGCTGGTCGACGCCCTCGTAACGCCCGCACAACAGAACGACGCCCGACCCTTCGGCGAGCGCGCGCACCCGCGCCTGGACGAGCGGCGTCCCGCGGGGCGACAGATAGATCACGGGGCACGGCGCAAGCCCCGCCGCGGCCCGGGATTCGAGCACGGCATCGAGTGCCGCATCGATGACGTCCGGGCGCATGATGAGACCGGGGCCGCCGCCGAAGGGCGCATCATCGACCGTCCCGTGACGGTTGATCGCAAAGCGCCGGATGTCGATCGCGTCGAGCGACCATATCCCGGCCGTGCGCGCACGCCCCACGAGCGACTCCCCGAGCAACCCGGGAAACATTTCGGGAAAGAGCGTCATGACGCTGGCGGTCCAGTTCGGTCGCATCATCCTAGGCATGCTCCCGCGCTTTGCCGCCCGCGGCCCGTCGCCGTTGAGGGGGGCGCCGCTCCGCCGCGCCGATCAGTCCATCCGGCGGATCGACCACGATGCGTCCCCGCGCGAGATCGACGGCCGGCACGACCGCTCTCGTGAATGGCAACAAGACGCTCGCGCCGTCTTCCTGTTGAACCTCCAGGACGTCGCCGGCACCAAAATCGTAGACGGCAGAAACGTTCCCGAACGGACGGCCATCCGCGTATTCGGCGGCGGCGCCGATGAGATCGGCGGCGTAGTACTCGTCGGCCGCCGCGGGCTCGGGCATGACGCGCCGCTCGACGTAAAGGCGCGTACCCTTGAGCCCCTCGGCTGTCCGCCGATCGGTGATGCCGGCGATGTGCGCGATGACATGATCCGGCCCGGCCCGGTCGACCCTAAGCGTGAACGATCGCGACCCCGTTTCGTCCGAAACGGGCCCGTACGCCGCCACCGCCTGAGGCTCGGCCGTAAAGGTCTTGATGCGCACGGCGCCGCGCACGCCATGCGCGCCGGCGATGGCCCCAAGACACAATCGTTTCGTTCCGTCCGCCACGATCAAACCCGACCGCCTTCTCTACCGTCAGCTCGCCGGCTGCTCTGCCGGCTGTTCCGCCGGCGCAGCGGCCGCCGCCGCGGCCTTGGCCGCTTCGCCCGCCGCCTTCATCCGCTCTTGCGCCTTTGCCTTCGGCAGATGCGCCTTCGTCGTCTCGCGAATCACCGGTTTCGGTCCGAGACCCGCGGTGTGGAGGAAATGCGCCACGCGGTCGCTTGGCTGCGCGCCGACGCCAAGCCAATGCTTGATGCGATCGACTTTGAGCACGACGCGCTGCGGGTCCTCCCGCGGCAGCATGGGATTGTATGTGCCGAGCCGTTCAATGAACCGGCCATCGCGCGGGCTGCGCGAATCAGCAACGACGATCCGATAGAATGGGCGCTTCTTCGCGCCGGCCCGAGTCATGCGAATTTTGAGCATGTCTTTGCGGTTCTCCCTTTTCGATGTCTTTCGTTTCTCTCGATCTCAAACAGTCACGTGAGCACGATTCGTTACCCGTATCCGCCGTCCCGATTCAGCGCATCGGGAATCCCGGCGGGCGAGCCATGCCAGCCGGCATCCCCGCCCTCATCAAGCCCTTCTTGCCGAGTTTGCCCATGCGTTTCATCATCTTCTGCATCTCGAAGAATTGCTTGAGGAGGCGATTGACCTCCTGAACCGACGTGCCGGAGCCCGCGGCGATGCGCTGCCGGCGCGAGGCCTTGATGACTTCGGGACGCCGGCGTTCGCCCTTGGTCATCGACATGATGATCGCCTCCTGACGCTTCAGGACCGACTCGTCGAGTTTGGCATCCGCGAGCTGCTTCTTCACTTTCTGGACGCCGGGCAACAGCCCGAGCAGGCCTTCGACCCCGCCCATGCGCCGCACCTGGCGGAGCTGCTGCGCCATGTCGCCGAGATCGAACTGCCCTTTCTCGATCTTGCGGGCCAGTTTCTCGGCCTCTTCCTGCTCGATCGTCTCGGCCGCCTTCTCGACGAGACCGACGACGTCGCCCATGCCCAGGATGCGGCCGGCGATGCGATCGGGATGGAATTGCTCGAGCGCGTCGAGTTTCTCGCCCGTGCCGATCAGTTTGATAGGACGTCCCGTCACGGCCCGCATGGACAGCGCAGCACCACCGCGCGCATCGCCGTCGACGCGCGTGAGGACGATGCCCGTCAGACCCAATTTCTCGTGAAAGCTCTTGGCCACGTTGACGGCGTCCTGACCCGTCATGGCGTCCGCGACCAGCAGCGTTTCGACCGGATTGACCGCGGCGCCGATCGATGCGGCCTCTTCCATCAACTCGTCATCGACATGCAGGCGCCCCGCCGTATCGAGCAGAACGACGTCATAGGCTTCGAGAAGCGCCGTCTGCATCGCGCGGCGCGCGATCGCGACGGGCGGCTCGCCGGACACGACCGGCAACGTCGCGACCCCGGCCTGGCGGCCCAGCACCGCAAGCTGTTCCTGGGCGGCCGGACGCCGCACGTCGAGCGACGCCATCAGCGTCTTCTTCTTGTGGCGCGCCGTCAGCCACTGGCCCAGCTTGGCCGTGGTCGTCGTCTTGCCGGAGCCCTGGAGCCCGACCATCAGGATGGGAACGGGCGGGCTGGCCGCGAGGTTGATGTCTTCGGCCTTGCCGCCCAGCGTCTCCACGAGATGATCGTGGACGATCTTGATCACCATCTGGCCGGGCGTGACGCTCTTGACCACGTCCTGGCCGATCGCGCGTTCCCTGACGGCGGCGAGGAAATCCTTGACCACGGACAGGGCGACATCGGCCTCGAGCAGCGCCACGCGCACCTCGCGGAGCGCCTCGTCGACGTCGGACTCCGAGAGCGCGCCGCGCCTGGTCAGGCGCTCGAAAATCGTGCCGAGGCGTGTGGTAAGGGTTTCGAACATCGTCCTTCCGACCTGAATCCGCGACGCCCAAACGCATACGACGCCAGTGCGCGAAACTCGCGGACTGGCGGGCCCCAGATGGGGCTAAACGCCGCAATTCCCTTAGGCGTCCGGAACTTAGAGGTGGGGGGCGCTCAAGTCAAGCCGGGCGCCGGTCAATCGGCGACGCACCGGCCGATGGAGGCGGGGCCGCAGCGCCTGCCATCGACCCAGATCGCGCCGATCAGCGAGGCGCCGGTGAGGTCAGCCTTTCCGATCTTCGCTTTCCTCAGATCGACCCCCACCAGATTGGCGGACGCGAAGATGGCCCCCGCCAAGTCGGCCCCGCGGAGATCCGCCCCCGCGAGATCGGCTCCGGTCAGGTCCGAGCCGCTCAAATCCACCCCCACCATGGCGGCCTGCGTCATCCTGGCGCCGGCGAGATCGACCCTCGAAAGCACCGCCTTGGACAGATTGGCATCGTTCAGAATCGATCCCCTGAGCCGCGCGCCCGCGAAATTCGCAGCGGACGCATTCGCCTTGAGGAGAATGGCGCGCTCCAAATCCGCATTGGCGAAATTGGCCCCGGACAGGTTGGCGCCGGTCATGGCAACGCCCCGCATCTGCGCCCCATCGAAATGGGCGCCCGTCAGATCGGCATCGTAGAGAATCGTCGCATAGAAATCGCCGCTCGACAGATCGGCGTGCGTGAGATTCGCGCGCGTCATGACAGCCTCGCCAAGGCGCGCGCCCTGCATCCGCATGCCGTGGAGATCGACGCCGGTCTTGTCGCATCGCCGCCAGTCGACCGCCTTATCCGGCGGGTCGTTGCACTTGGCCGTTGCCACGCCGGCCGTCAATGCAACGATCGTGATGCTCAGCAATGCGAGCGCACGACTCCGCATGGTGTGTCTCCTATTCACCGTTGCAAACACCGATGGAGCCGTTCTCGCAAATCCGGCCATCCGTCCACCGCGCGCGGACGAGATTGGCGCCGTCGAGCTTTGCGCCATCGAGTTTCGCGCCCGTCAAATCCGCGCCCACGAGAAAGGCGTCTCGAAGGTCGACGCCGGTCAAATCGGCATAGCGAAGGTTGGCGCCGGCCAGGCTCGCGGTGTTGAGATTGGCCCCGTTCAGCAGCGCCGAGGACAGATCGACGCCGCCGAGATGGGCCGATCTCAAATCCGCCCGATCGAGATTCGCCTTCATCAGCCGCGCACCCTGAAGATTGATCTGGCGCATGACCGCGCCGGAAAGATCGGCCTCGACCAAGTTCGCGCCCGTCATCTTCGCGCGCGTGAGTTCCGCGCCGGTGAGGTCCGCGCCCGGCAATTGAATTTGCGTCTTGAGGCACTGTGTCCAGTCGACAAGCGGCGCTGGCGGGTCGCTGCATGCGGCCGCCGCCAGCCGTGCGGCGCTTGGCAGCATCACGGTCAGGCTGACAACGGCCATCACGACCGGTCGCATCCGATCATCCCCCGGTCGGAGCGGCATGGTGGCGATGATAATGCCGGCGCGCCTTCGCCCGATTGCCGCACACCTCCATCTCGCACCAGCGGCGGCTGCGATTGCGCGTCTCGTCGAGGAACAGCCAGCCGCAGGCGACACCCCCGCACTCGCCTATACGCACGAGCCGGTCGCCCGTGAGGAGCCCGGCCGCCGAATGCGCGATGGGCCAAAGCATGCAGTCGATGGAATCGCGGTGCCATTGCCAACCAAAGACGCCGTCACGCTCGGCGATTCCGCCGTGTCGCGCCGCGTCGGCCAAGACTCCGTTCATGATCGCGAGATCGCTGTCGGGAACGGAGCGCCCGTGCGCGATATTGACGAAAACGCCGTGGAGCGCATCGCGCAATCGGCGTGCCCGTTGAAGCGCGTCCTCGGCGGCGCTCGCATCACGGCTCGCCTGCCGTTCGAGGTCCGCCGCTTCTCCATCGTTCAAGACCCGCGCGCGCATGCACCAGGCCAGAAGGTCGTCGTAGTTTCCAAGCCGATCGCGCTCGGTGGGCGTGCCGCGGCCGCTTTTCGTGTTCACGAAATCGAGACAGAGGCGCCCCGCGAGGAATTTTGCGGATCGAGCGTGCGGCGTATCTGGGATCATGGATCTCTCGCTTCAACGTCGAGCAGCCGCACCGCGGAGCGCTGGTGCGTTGTCTTCTCTGAGAAATGCAGCGATTTCGTCAGCCGTCGCGACGGGTGCGTCATCCATTGCGAAATGACCCACCTCTGGCAGCACGCCGAGGGTTGCGCCTGGGATGAGGCGGACAAGCCGCTCGCCGTGGTCAAGCGGGATCCAAGTGTCCTCTCCACCCCAAAGGATGCGCGTCGGCGTCGCCATGCGCGGAAGCGCCCGCTCGATGCGGTCGAGATAGTTCTCATCGAACTGGCCGATGAACCGGAAATACGCGGCTTGTCCCTCGGTTCCGCGCCACGGGGCGAAATACCCCTCGAAGGTCTCTTCGTCCATCGTCCGATACATCGTGGTCGGAATGTGGGCGCGCAGAACCTGTTCGTAGATGCGCGCCGGCATCGTCTGATACGCCTCGAGATGCGCGCGCACATGGAGCGAATTCGAGGACATGCACGGATTCAGCGTACCGGCATCGATCAGGACAAGGCGGCGATATCGACACCCCTCGAAGAGACAGGCACCGAGGGCCGCAGCGACGCCGAAGTCGTGCGCCACCATGAGCGGCTCGTCGAGCCCCCAATGATCGAGAAGACGCGATAGGAGGCGCGCCTGCGCCTCGCCACTGACCGACTGGCCGTCGCGTTTGTCCGAGGCGCCGAACCCCCGCATGTCGAACACATGGACACGCCAATGTGCCGCAAGAAGCGGTGCCACGCGCCGCCAGGAAAACGAGTTCCCGGGAAATCCATGGACGAGGACGACGGGCGGGCCAGCGCCAAGGATGTCGTAGGCGATCTGATCGCTATCGATCCCGACCATTTGCTTGAGGCGCCATTCCGCCATCCGAATCTCCTGCCCCATGGTCATTCCGCGGTTCCCCGCGCGGAATAACCGCCAATCCATATTTTAGTGGTTATACAATATTCCGACCAAAATAACCTGTAAAGAGCATTTTACTGGTTATCTAGCGGCCGACGCGAGCCCGCGGCCGCGCGATTTCGGCGATACGCCGAGCGCTGTGCTCGAAGACGGCAATCAACAAAAGCAGGGGGTTAGAGACGGGTCAGCGCTTGAAGTGTTTGGACAGCGCGAGGCCCTGGCGTTGATAGGACGACCCGATGGCCGGCCCATAGATCTTTTCCGGGACGGCCAGGAGACGCTCCAGCACGATCCGGCCGACGATCTGGCCGTCATCGAGCAAGAACGGCACCTCGTGGGAGCGGACCTCGAGCACCGCCTTGGCGCGCGAGGTTCCATCCTCGCCGTAGCCGAATCCGGGATCGAAGAACCCGGCGTAGTGCACGCGAAACTCGCCCACGAGGGTGTCGTAGGCCACCATCTCCGCCGCGTGATCGGGCGGGATGCTTACCGTCTCGCGCGAGGCCAGGATGTAGAAATCGTCGGGATCGAGGATGAGCGTGCGCCGCTTGTTCGCATAGACGCGATCCCAATAATCGTCGATCGCGTAGCGGCCGATCTCGTCGTAGTCGATGACGTCGGCGTGCTTCTTCGCGCGGTATCCGATGAGCCCGGTCTTCTCGTCGCCCGCGAGGTCGACCGTCATCGGGACGGAGCCCTTCATGATGGAGGTGGGATCCGGCGCGATGTCGAGAAGCTGCGCATCCTCCACGAGACGCGCAAGCTCGGCGCGGCTCTGTACGGGTGTTCCGCGCCGAAGGCGCAGCTGATTGAGGCGCGAGCCCGCGCGCACGACCACTCCGAAAACGCACGGCGAAATCTCCGCATAGAGCGGGCCGCGATAGCCGCGCCGCACGCGCTCGAATTCAACCGCGTGATCGGTGATGACGCGCGTGAAAATGTTGAGCCGTCCGGTCGAGCTCTTCGGATTGCAGAATCCGGCGATGTCGGATTTGAGGGACAGATGCTCCATGAGAGGCACGATGTAGACGCTGCCCTTCTCGAGGACGGCGCCCGACGAAAGATCGATGCGCGTGGCGCCGAGTTCGTCGAGCTTTTCCTGCACGGTCGCCTTGGGACCGGGAAGGAAGCTCGCCCGCACGCGGTAGGCGACATCGCCGAGCCGGAGGTCGAGACTCGCGGGCTGGATTTGCCCGTCGGTGATCTCCGGCACCGCCTTGATGTCGCCCGTCCGCACCATCTGCCGGATGCTCTGGAAGGGAAGGATGCCGGTCGTGTGATGCGGTCCCGCCTGCTCACGATCGGGGGGGAAAAGAGTCTCGAGCGCCTGGGACATGGGGGCCTGGGACATGGGGGACCGATCGATGGGGCGGACGTGCCCCGACCATAGCAAAATCCGGCCCAGCGACAAGCCGGCGCACCAGGTCCGCTCGCGCGCACCGGGCCGTCCACAGCTCTTGCACAGGCTTCTCCACAGGCCCCCACCACGGAAAAGAGACGATGCTGCACGATGGTTAACGCCTCATCGAAAGACGATCCACAGACGGCAGAAAATTCCGAGGCTTCCTTGCGGGTTCGAGACGAATTATGCTCGCCCCAGGCTGTGAATCGACAATCGCAGGCTCGAAATCGGAGACCCAATCGATGGCGCACACGCTCCTGACAGGCTCATTCGTGGCATTGCTGACGCCGTTCAACAATGATGAGTCAGTGGACTACGAAGGCTTCCGCACGCTGCTCGACTTCCATCGCACGCACCGCTCGTCCGCCGTCCTGATCATGGGCTCGACCGGCGAAGCCTCGATGCTGACGCCCGAGGAAAAGCGCGACATCGTCTCGGCGACGCTCAAGTGGAAAACGCCGGACATGCAACTCTGGTACGGCTGCACGGGCAACAACACGGCCTCGTCGATCAAACAGGTGAAGCACGCCTCGGCCGAAGGGGCCGACGGCGTCGTCGTCACCGTGCCGTCCTACGTCGTGCCTTCGGAAGAGGAATCCGTCCGGTTCTTTCTCGACGTCGCCGACGCATCGACCGTTCCGGTCGGCATCTACAACAACCCGACGCGCGTGAGGACCGATCTGTCGGCCGCGGCCATGATTCGCATCGCCGAGCACCCGAACATCGTGCTGCTCAAGGAGGCGACGTCGCGCGGCGATCAGATCGCGCGCATCGCGCGGGCACGCCAGCACCTCTCGATCATGTGCTGCGACTCGCCCAATCTCGGTCTCGTGATGCAGGTCATGGCGCTCGGCGGGCAGGGGACCGCCAATATGGGCGGCAACATCATCCCGCGGGAGATGGCGACGATCTCGACCCCGTGGCGGGATTTCGCCGACGTCGAAGCCTTCCGGACCGCCTATTTGAAGGTGCTGCCGCTTCTTCATTTCCACTATTCCGCCATCAACCCGGTGGCCGTGAAGTCGCTCGCGCGTGCGCTCGGCCTTCCGGCGGGGCCGTTCCGTCGTCCGCTTCTCGGCCTGCCCGAGGACGCGCTCGCGAAAGGCGTGGAGATCGTGCGCGAGCTCGGCATTGCCGAGCAGTACGGCTATCGCCTCGGCGACAAGGGTCGGGTGCTCTCGATCGGAAGCCGCACCGCGGCCGAGTAAGCCTCCGGACGGGATTCCAGGCGGGCAGGGCCGGATCGACCCCCGAGGGGCAATTCCCTTGGACTCGCCCGACGCCGTCGCCATATAAGGGCCGACATGGCGGCGCGTCCCTTCATCAAGATGCATGGTCTCGGCAACGACTTCGTCGTGCTCGATGCGCGCCGCCATCCACTGACGCTTGACCAGAGCCAGGCGCGCGCCATCGCCGACCGCCACACCGGCGTCGGTTGCGATCAGATCATCACGGTCGATATCCCGCGTCAGCGCGGCGCCGACGTCTTCATGCGCATCCAGAACGCCGACGGCGATGAGGTCGAAGCCTGCGGCAACGGCACACGCTGCGTCGCCGATTTGCTTCTGCGCGAGACGGGACGGCAGGCGGCCGTGATCGAAACCGTGGCCGGGCTGCTCGTCGCCGAGCGCGAGAGCGCCGACCGCATCAAAGTCGACATGGGTGAGCCGCGTCTCGACTGGCACGAAATTCCGCTCGCCCAGGCCATGGACACGAGTCACATCAATCTGACCGTCGAGTCCCTGAGCGACCCATGCGCCGTCAACATGGGCAATCCTCACATCGTGTTCTTCGTGCCGGATGCGGCGTCCGTGCCCTTGGAACGCCTGGGTCCCATGATCGAGCATCACCCGATCTTTCCCCAGCGCGCGAATGTGAATGTCGCGCAGGTGCTTGACACGCGCCAGATTCGCCTTCGGGTCTGGGAGCGCGGCGTCGGAATCACCCGCGCCTGCGGGTCGGGCGCGTGCGCGACCGTGGTCGCGGCGCACCGGCGCGCGCTCGTCGGGCGCAGCGTCGACGTCCGGCTCGATGGCGGCGTGCTCGCGATCGAGTGGCGGCTGGACAATCACATCTACATGACGGGCCCGATCGCCGTGAGCTTCACGGGCGAGATCGACGAGACTCTCTTGTCCCGGGGCGGGCGTCCATGAGCGGGCCAGAGGTCGTCACGTTCGGCTGCCGCCTCAATGCATTCGAGTCCGAGGTCATGCGCGACATCGCGGGCAATGCCGGCGATACGGTCATCATCAATACCTGCGCCGTCACGAGCGAAGCGGAACGCCAGGCGCGCCAGACCATCCGCCGGATCCGGCGCGAACGCCCGGAGGCGCGGATCATCGTCACCGGCTGTGCCGCCCAGATCACGCCCGAGCGGTTTGCCGCGATGCCGGAAGTCGACCGCGTGCTCGGCAACCGCGAGAAGCTCGAGGCCGCGTCCTACGCCGACGACACCACCGACCGCGTCCTGGTCGGCGACATCGCGACCGCGCGCGAGACGGCGGGGCATCTCCTCAAGGGGTTCGGTGCGCGTGCGCGCGCCTTCGTTCAGGTGCAAAACGGCTGCGACCACCGCTGCACCTTCTGCATCATTCCCTACGGACGCGGCCCCAGCCGCAGCA
Source organism: Alphaproteobacteria bacterium (assembly GCA_041484095.1). GTDB lineage: Bacteria > Pseudomonadota > Alphaproteobacteria > CADEGL01 > CADEGL01 > JBGPGW01. The sequence goes on from JBGPGW010000001.1 coordinate 24,712, forward strand.
TCCCGATGGGCCAGATCGCGACGCAGGTGCGCACGCTCGTCGGCGCCGGCATCCAGGAGGTCGTGCTGACCGGGGTCGACCTCACGGCGTATGGCGCGGATCTGCCGGGCCGGCCGCGCCTCGGCCAGATGGTGCGGCGCCTCCTCGCCGCGGTGCCGAACCTGCCGCGGATGCGCCTGTCCTCGATCGACGTCGCGGAGGTGGACGACGAGCTCTTCCGTCTGATCGTCGAGGAGCCGCGCCTGATGCCCCATCTCCATCTTTCCCTCCAATCGGGCGACGACATGGTCCTGAAGCGCATGAAGCGCCGGCACACACGGGCCGATGCCGTCGCATTCTCCGCGCGCGTTCGGCGAGAGCGGCCCGAGGTCGCCTTCGGCGCCGATCTCATCGCGGGCTTCCCCACCGAGACCGATGCGATGTTTGAGCAAACGCTGGCGCTCGTCGAGGAAATCCCCCTGACCTATCTGCATGTGTTTCCGTTTTCCGCGCGACCGGAGACGCCCGCCGCGCGCATGCCGCAAGTCCCGCGCCCCGTCCGCCGTGAGCGCGCCGAACGTCTTCGCGCGGCCGGCGAGGCGGCGCTCGCGCGGCATCTCTCGACCCGGCTCGGCACGGAGGCCTCCGTTCTCGTCGAGACCGACCGGTTCGGACGCGACAGGGACTATGCGCCCGTCCGTCTCGATCGTTCGCTGATCCCGGGCCAGATCGTCGAGGCGCGTCTCCATCGCGTGCTGGACGGAGAGCTGCACGCCCGGCCTGCGGCGTGAATTCGGGACTCGCATGACGTCGAAGCCTGCGCGCAGCTGGCTCGGCCGCCTCAAGGAGGGCCTGGCACGCTCCTCCTCCCGCATGTCTCAGGGGATCGCGGGCATCTTCACCGGCCGGAAACTCGATCAGGCCACCCTTCAGGCGCTCGAGGAACTTCTCATCGCCGGCGATCTCGGCCCAGAGACGGCCGCGAAGATCACGGCCGATCTCCGCCGGTCCCGGTTCGACACGGAGATCACCGAGCGCGAGGCGCGCGAGGCCTTGGCCGGTCTCATCGCGCAAATCCTCGGCCCCGTGGCCGTGCCTCTCGCGATCGACGCATCCCGAAAGCCCCATGTCGTGCTGGTCGTCGGCGTCAACGGCACCGGCAAGACGACGACCATCGGCAAGCTCGCGCGGCAGCTTCGCGACGAAGGCCGCACGGTGATGCTTTGCGCGGGCGACACCTTCCGTGCCGCAGCCATCGATCAGCTGAAGATCTGGGGCGAACGGGCCGGCGCCGAAGTCGTGGCGCGCGAGCCGGGTGCGAATTCCGCGGGGCTCGTTTACGACGCGCTCGCCGCCGCGCAGGCCAAGGCGATCGATGTGCTGTTGATCGACACGGCCGGCCGCCTCCACAACAAGGCGCACCTCATGGATGAGCTCGACAAGATCATCCGCGTGATCCGCAAGCTCGATGCGGGCGCCCCGCATTCGACCCTGCTCGTGCTCGACGCGACGACCGGGCAGAACGCGCACGCGCAGGTCGAGATGTTCCGCGCCACCGCCCCGGTCACCGGCCTCATCGTCACCAAGCTCGACGGCACGGCGCGCGGCGGCGTCCTCGTGGCGCTCGCGGCCCGCTTCGGCATTCCCGTCAATGCGATCGGAATCGGCGAGGGAATCGAAGATCTGAGGCCGTTCACCGCGAACGACTTCGCGCGCGGGCTGCTCGATCTGGAGGCCTAGGCGACCGGCCGTCGACAGGCGAGCGCGCTGCTGCCACCATCCGCATGGTGGACCGGTCCAGCTCGGCGGATCGCGCGTCCTGCGCTCGCCCCCGAGATTGCACCGCGACATCGACCATGGCCTCGGAATCCTTCGTCATCGTCCTGCTGCTCCTCGCGGCGTTCATCCATGCGAGCTGGAACGCGTTCGCAAAACTCGCAACGGACAAGCAGCACCTCTATCTCGTCTCGAATCTCACGACGGGGGCGATCGCCGCGGCCCTTGTCCCGTTCCTGCCCCTGCCCGCCCGCGAAAGCTGGCCGTTCATTCTCGTCTCCGGGCCGATACAGGCCGTCTACACCGTGCTGCTCTTTGCGGCCTATCGCGTCGGGGACCTCGGCCAGATCTATCCGATCCTGCGCGGCCTCTCCCCGCTCCTGGTCGCGCTCGGCGCCGCGGTCTTCGCCGACGAGCATCTGAGCGCCCAGCAATACGCCGGCGTCGGCATCGTGTCCCTCGGCATCGCAAGCCTCGCCTTTGGCGCGTACCGGCCGGGGGGCCGGGCCGACTGGCGGCCGCTTCTTTACTGTTTTCTCGGCGCCCTGATGGTCGCGACCTACACCGTGATCGATGGCCTCGGCGTGCGCCGATCCGAAAGCCCCATCGCCTATGCGGCCTGGCTGTGGATCAGCTATGCGGTGGGCGCACTCCTGTGCTACCCGTTTCTCGGCCGCTGGCGGATGGGGCCGGCCAAAGGCCGGGCGACGGGACGCGCGGTCGCCATCGGCATCGGCATGCTCGCCTCCTACGGCGCAATCATTTATGCCTTGAATCTCGGAATGATGGCGTATGTGTCTGCCCTGCGTGAGACGAGCGTCATCATCGCCGCGATCATCGGCAGCATTTTTCTCGGCGAACCGTTCGGGACGATGCGGATCGGGGCGGCGGCGCTGGTGGCGATCGGCCTGTTCGTGCTTAATGGCCCCGCTTTGTGAGAGTGAAGGATGAAAAAACCGTCGCCTGCGCTGAAACTCGTGATCGATTTGGGGCCGCTCGTCGCCTTCTTTGCGGCGTATGCGTTGGGCGGCCTGATGACGGCGACTGCCGTCTTGATGGTGGCGGCCGTCGCGGTTCTGGCACTCGGCTACGCGGCGGAGCGTCGCATTGCGCGGATGCCGCTCATCACGGCGGTCGTCGTCCTGATTCTCGGCGGCCTCACTCTCTGGCTCAATGACGAGACATTCATCAAGCGCAAGCCGACCGTGGTCTATCTGGCGTTTGCGGCCGTGCTTCTCGTCGGCCAGATGATGGGACGCTCGCTCCTCAAGTCGCTTCTCGAGATGGCGTTCAATCTGAACGAGGAGGGATGGCGGCGGCTTACGGTGCGTTGGGGGTTCTTCTTCATCGCCATGGCGGTCTTCAACGAAATCGTCTGGCGCAGTTTTTCAACCGACGTGTGGGTCAAGGTGAAGGTCTTCGGATTTCTCGGACTCACGTTTCTTTTCGGCGCCCTGCAAATCCCCTTGATCCGGCGCACGACGCTGCCGGACGAATCGCCGGATGCGCCGAAGGACGATTCTCAGCGCTTGTCCGGATAGTTGGGCGATTCACCCGGCGGATTGCTCCGGGTGGGAAACGTCGCCTCGTTGCGAACGTCGTCGAAATGGGCAAGCGCCCATCGCACCGTCGGGAATGCGAGGTCGTGCCAGGGGATATCCGCCCAGCGGAAGAGAGCGGCTTCCGTCGTCTCCGGCCCTGGATCGAGATCGGGCGAGCGCATGCGCGCGCGATAGATGATTTGGACCTGACTGATCCGCGCGATCGTGAAGACCGCCAGCAGCGCGTCGATGTCGACCTCCGCGCCGGCCTCCTCGCGAACCTCGCGCCGAGCGCCGTCGATGATCGTTTCATGAAGCTCGAGATAGCCGGCCGGAAAGACCCAGAACCCCTTGCGCGGATTGATCGCGCGCCGACAGAGCAGAATGCGATCATCAAAACTGCAAACGGCGCCGACGACGATCTTGGGATTGTCGTATTGGATGAAGCCGCAATCGGGACAGACGAGGCGTTCCCGATTGTCGCCGTCCGGCACCGTGCGAATCGACGGTCCTTTTTTTGCCTGCTCGCTCACGCCGCGACTCTGAACCGACGAGGCGCGACCGGCAAGTGCGGCGATCAGACGCTGATGTCGAGGATGGCGCCCCGCCGCATCGGACGATTGGCGCCCTGTTGCATGACGGAGCCCGGCTTGACCGCACCCGGAACGGCGTCACTTTGTTCCACCGTTTTCGCGCGCATGACCGAAAGGGCCTGAGTGACCGCGGGGCTACGGACCTTGGCTGGCGATAGGATGTCCAGCAGAGCCTTGCTCGGCGTGATCGACATTGCGTCCAGTGCGTGGTGGAGGGGAAGCCTCACCATAACGGGCGGCCCCTAAAGAAACGGTTAAGCGCAGCCGGCCGCGCATGGAAAGACGTGGCACGGCGATGTGGTCGGGCGATATGGTTACGAGCCCCGGAGTCACTCGCATCGATCGATGCGTGAGCCATGAGGAGGAGCCGCCGTGACCCATGACCCGCACCGTCTATCCCTTGAGGAGCAATCCACGCTTCTCGCGAAGCGTGCACTCTCCTCTACGGAGCTCGTCGAGCACCATCTCGAGCGGTGCGAACGGCTGAATCCGAAACTCAATGCCTTCATCACGCTCGATGCCGCGGGCGCACGCGCCGCGGCACGGAGCGCGGACAAGTAACTGGCCGCCGGCCGATGCCGCGGACGCCTCCATGGCATTCCCATCGCCCACAAGGATTTGTTCGACACCGGCGGCGTGCGAACGACCTATGGTTCGAAATTCTTCCGCGACCACACGCCGACACGCGATGCCGAGGTCGTCCGTCGGCTCAAGACGAACGGTGCCGTCTCGCTCGGCAAGCTCAATCTTCACGAGTTCGCGGCCGGCTCGACGTCGAACAACCCCTGGTACGGACCCGCGCGCAACCCCTGGGACACGGCGCGTTCGGCCGGCGGATCGAGCGGCGGATCGGGATCGGCTGTAGCAGCACGTCTCTGTGCCGGGACGACGGGGACAGACACCGGCGGTTCGATCCGCAACCCGGCCGCGTGCAACGGGGTCGTCGGGCTAAAGCCGACGAACGGCCGCGTCAGCCTCGCCGGGTGCTACCCGCTATGTGCGAGTCTCGACACGGCCGGGCCGCTCGCCCGGACCGTGCGCGACGCCGCGATTCTTCTTCAGGCCATGGCCGGATTCGACCCCGGGGATCCGACATCCGTGAACGCGTCCGTTCCCGACTATCTCGCCTCGGTCGAGGACGGTGTCGGAGGTTTGCGTTTGGCCTTCTGTCCTGATCTCTATTTTTCGGAGATCGATTCCGCCGTGCTTGCCGCGCTCGAATCGGCGGGGCGGGTTCTGGAGACGCTCGGGGCGCGGCTCTCGACCGTGCGCTTCCCGGACGCCTCGACGATGACCGAGACATGCCTCGCGCTCTTCCGGGGCGAGACCGGGGCGCTCCACCGCGCGCGCTTCCAGGCGGCACCCGGCGACTTCGGACCCGACGTCGCGCAATTGCTCCGCGAGCGATGCAATTTGCCGTGCGACGAATACGTCAGGGCGGTCGAGAATCGTCTCCTGCTGCGCCGCCGATTCGAGTCCATGATGGCCGACGCCGACGCCCTGCTTCTGCCGACGGCGCCCTGCCCGGCCCCGCTCATCGACGGCCGATGCCAGGTGAACGGCAAGGATGCCGATTTTGGCGCGATCGGGTTGCCCATGCGCATGCCCGTCAATGTCTTCGGCATACCGTCACTGGCTCTGCCGATGGGCTATCTCGGCACCTTGCCGATTTCGATGCAGGTGATCGGCCCGGCCTGGAGCGAAGCGCTCATCCTTCGCATCGGCCGCGCCTTCGAGCGCGCGACACCGGAGCTTCGCGACCGGGCGCCTGCTCTCGCCTGAGGTTCGATCCCGCAAGCCTTGGTGGAGGACCGCGGCCCAGAACCCCCGTTCGTGAAATGTTCATATCGGCCGTCGTAGTTCTCGTCCTGGTGCTGTTTCCGGGCGGCCGTGTCCGAGCTTCCCCCCGCGATTAATCAATTGCTAACTTGAACGCTTAAACAATTGCTAACTTGAACGCCCAACAATGGGCTCCGCTTGTAATCCATGCGCGAGTTGTCCGGGGGCTACGTGACGTTCTCTCAAAGCACAAGCGTTGCTGAACAACGACCGACCGGGCCCAGGAGCCTTGAGCGGTTGCTCGAGCTCGCACGCGACAAATCGGCAGCCGGCCGATCGGCCCTCGTGTCCGTACTCGGCGACATGTTCGTCGACGATGGAGCATTTGCGGCCGGGCACGAACGCTCCCTGATCGACGACATTCTGCGCCGCCTCGTGAGCGAGGTCGAAGCCACCGTCCGGTGCGCATTGGCCGAGCGCATGGCCGAGCGAAGCGATGCACCGCGCGAGCTCGTGCTCATGCTGGCGAACGACGACGCCGATGTGGCTTACCCCCTTCTCGCACGATCCGGCATCCTTGAAGACGGCGATCTCATTTCGATCGTCCGCCAGCGAACGATCCGGCATCGGTCGGCGATCGCCACGCGCGAGTCGGTGTCCGAATCCCTGTCGGCCGCCTTGACGGAATTCGGCGAGGAGTCGGTCATCACGGCTCTTCTCGACAACAAGAGCGCTCGGATATCGCCTCAGACCTTCGAGTCGATCGCTCGCATGTCGCGGACGATCGAAGCGCTGCAGGAGCCCCTGCTCGATCGGCAGGACCTACCCGCCGCGCTCGTCCGAAAAATGTACTGGTGGGTGTCGGCGGCGCTTCGCCAGCATATTCTCGATCATTTCGACATCGATCCGGACTCACTCGACGAGGCCGTCGAGGATGCGGTCGGATCTCTCATACCCAATTCCAGCCGTGCCGATCCGGGAGCGCCCGTGCATTTGAAGCAAGCGGCCGAGCGCCTTGTCCGTACCAAGGGGGTGACGCCCAGCCTTCTGGCCGAGCTGCTTCGAACGAAACAGACGGCCTTGTTCGAAATGCTCCTTGCCCGCCAATCCGGTCTCCGTCTGACTTTCCTTCGGCGCCTTCTTTACCAGCCGGGCGGCCAGGCGCTCGCGATCACGCTGCGTGCCATCGGAATCGAGAAGCCTGATTTCGCGTCCATTTTTCTCTGGAGCCGTCAGGTCCGGCGCGGCGACAAGAGCGTCGATCCGCATGAGCTGCAACGCGCTCTCACGCTGTTCGACCGTATCCAGCCGAAGACCGCCAACAGCATTCTCCGGCGCTGGCAACAGGATCCGGATTTCCTCAAGGCCATCCGGATGCTCGACAACGAACCGCTCGCCTCGACGACGTCACACTAGGTCGCGGGCGCGGCACGTCCCGCAGGCGCTCTAAGAACCGATCGCGAGGGCCTCGACACCCGGCAGGCTCTTGCCTTCGAGCCATTCGAGAAACGCTCCACCCGCCGTCGAGACGTAGCTGAATCGGTCGATGACACCCGCATGGGCGAGTGCCGCGACCGTATCGCCACCGCCCGCGACAGAGACGAGAGAGCCCATAGCCGTCCGCTCCGCCACATGCCGCGCCACCTGATTCGTCGCGGCATCGAAGGGGGCCGTCTCGAACGCGCCGAGTGGGCCGTTCCAGACGAGCGTTCGGCACCGGTCGATCTCCGTGCAAAGACGCGCCGCCGTCGAGGGGCCCAGATCGAGAATCATCGCATCCCGCGGCACGTCACCGACCGGCGCGATGCGTGTGGATACACCAGGCTTGAGCGCACCCGCCACGACGACATCGTCCGGAAGCATCAGCAGACACCCGGCACGCTTGGCCGCCGCCTCGATCGCGCGCGCGGTGTCCGCCATGTCCCTCTCGCAGAGCGAGCGGCCGACATCGATTCCCTGAGCGTGAAGAAAGGTGTTGGCCATTCCGCCGCCGATTGCGAGCACGTCCACCTTCGCGATCAGATTGCTCAACACGTCGAGCTTCGTCGAGACCTTGGCACCGCCGACGATCGCGGCGAGGGGATGTTTCGGCGATTCCAGCGCACGGCCCAGATGTTCGAGCTCCTCCTGCATGAGCCGTCCCGCCGCCGCCGGAAGCAACCGCGCCAAGGCCTCCGTCGAGGCATGCGCCCGATGCGCCGCCGAGAAGGCATCGTTCACATACATCTCGCCCAGCCGCGCGAGTTCCCTGGCAAAATCCGGGTCGTTCGCTTCTTCGCCCTTATGGAATCGCAAGTTCTCGAGCACGGCGATCTCGCCGTCCCTGAGTGACGACACCACGTGCTCGGCGGCCGGCCCGATGCAATCTTCGGCGAAGCGCACGGAACGGCCTGCGAACACCTCTCCGAGCGCCTCGACGACGACGCGCAGCGACAGGCTGGAATCCCGTCCCTTGGGGCGTCCGAAATGCGAGAGCACGATCACGCGCGCACCGCGGTCCGAAAGTTCGCGAATCGTCGGGGCGAGGCGCGTCAGCCGCGTCATGTCCGTCACGACGCCGTCCGAGACCGGCACATTGAGGTCCGCGCGCACGAGAACGCGGCGTCCCCGGACGTCAAGGTCATCGATCGATCGAAAAGCTGGCATGACGGTCCGCGACTGGCTGGGCTCATTTGTGTCGGTGCGCGACCCAAGCACAGGCGCCGCTGTTTTTCAATTGCCGTGCGATCGACCGACAAGGATTGCGGCCCACGCCGAAAGCCCTTTTAATGGCACGCCGAGGACGGGGGAGTGTGTGACCATCAGCGTGGCTATCGTCGGATCAGGCCCGGCCGGTTTCTACACCGCCGCGGCGCTGCTGGAGTCTAGCGCCGACTGCACGATCGATATCATCGAGCGTCTGCCGACGCCCTTTGGCCTCATCCGTGGCGGCGTGGCGCCCGATCATCAGTCGACAAAACGCGTTCAGAAAGCGTACGAGCGGACGGCTCTTCACGACCGCGTGCGCTATTTCGGCAATGTCGAGATCGGCCGCGGCGTCAGTCTTGCCGAATTGCGCGCGATCTACGATGCCGTGGTGTTGTCCGTTGGCGCGCCCTTCGACCGCAAACTCGGCATCCCCGGCGAGGACAAGCACGGCGTCTTCGGATCGGCGGCGTTCGTCGGGTGGTATAATGCGCATCCGGATTTCTGCGACCTCAATCCCGATCTCAACACGAGCGGAGTGGCCGTCATCGGCAACGGCAACGTGGCCATCGATATCGCGCGCGTCCTCGTCAAGACGCGGGCCGAAATGACCGCGTCCGATCTACCTGACTTCGTCGCGAGCGCGGTCGACGCGGCCCCGATCCGCGACGTCTACATGTTCGGGCGTCGCGGGCCCAACGAAGCAAAATTCACGAACGTCGAGCTTCGCGAAATGGGCGAGCTCGAGAATTGCCATCCCGTCGTCGATCCCGCGCAACTGCCCGAGGAGATCACGGGCGAGATGTCGGACCGCGACCGGCGCCTGCGGGAGAAGAACCTGGCCACCTTGCGCGATTTCCTGAAGTTGCAGCCGGGGACGAAGCAGAAGCGCGTGCACTTCGCCTTTTTCGCCAAACCGGTCGAGATCCTGGGCGGCAGCCGCGTCGAAGGGTTGCGCCTCGAGCGGACCAGGGTCGTCGACGGGCGGGCCGTCGACACCGGCGAATTGTTCGAAATCAAATGCGGCATCGTCATTCCGGCGATCGGCTACACCGCTGAGCCGATCGAGGGCGCACCCTTCGATCGCAAGCAGGGCGTCGTCGTCAACACCGATGGCCGCGTCGAGACAGGGCTTTATGTCGCGGGATGGGTAAAGCGGGGGCCGACGGGCGTCATCGGCACCAACAAGCCCGACGGCGACGCCGCGGCCGAATGCATCCTCAAGGACCTCGGCGCGGGCGGAAAGCCCGGCCGGGCCGCGCTCGAAGCCCTTCTGGCGAGCAGGGGTATCCGGGCGGTGAGCTATCAGGACTGGAAGATGATCGAGGCCGCGGAGATCGCCGCCGCGCCCCAAGGGGCCCCGCGGCGTAAATTCGCGCGCATAGCTGATATGCTCGCCGTGCTTGGACGAGCGGGTTAACCCGGCCTCGTCAAGCATTTACCAAAGAGTCCAGTGGACCCCCAGGGGAGATCATCCTAACTTTACCCTCTAAGAGCGATCTACCCGGCTTCTCTTGGAGCTGGGCGGACAGTTCAACTCGCCCCTGCACAGGGCGCGATGTCGAGCGGGGAACCGCGAGAGACCTGAGTATTCACGGCTACGGACCTTCCAAACATGGCGATAGCGACCGCAGAAAAACTCACCGCGCCGCGACGGCAGACGATCGAATCGGTGGTCGTCCGCTTTGCCGGCGATTCGGGCGACGGCATGCAGCTGACGGGGAGCCAGTTCACGGACACGACGGCGCTTGCCGGCAATGATCTCGCCACCTTTCCGGACTTTCCGGCCGAGATTCGCGCGCCCGCCGGCACGACCTACGGCGTCTCGGCATTCCAGATCAACTTCGGCTCCCAGGTCATCGAGACCGCCGGCGACGAACTCGACGTCCTGGTCGCGATGAACCCGGCGGCCCTCAAGGTCAACCTCGCGGACCTTCGCCCCGGCGGCACCGTCATCGTGGATACCGGCGCCTTCAGCGCCAAGAACCTCCAGAAGGCCGGTTACGCGGCCAATCCGATCGAGGACGGGTCGCTCGAGAAGTACCTGGTCATCACCATCGACATGTCGCGGCAAACGTTGGAATCCGTGAAGCCGACCGGCATTTCCCAGCGCGATGGCCTCCGTTGCAAGAACATGTGGTCGCTCGGCCTCATCTATTGGATGTACGGCCGCGATCGGCAGCCGACCGTCGACTGGCTCAAGGGCAAATTCTCGAAGCGCGCGGAAATCGCCGAGGCCAATATCGCCGCCCTCAATGCGGGCCATGCGTTCGCCGAGACGGCCGAGATGCACGATCCCGTGCCGTCCTATTTGGTTCCGCCGGCGGAAATCGCCCCCGGCCACTATCGCAACGTGACCGGCACCGAGGGTCTGGCGTGGGGACTGCTGACCGGGACGAGCCTTGCCAGCGTCAGGATGGCGTTTTGTTCCTATCCCATCACGCCGGCCTCAGCACTTCTCCACGTGCTCGCGGGTTTGAAACAGTTCGACGTCTTCACCTTCCAGGCCGAGGATGAGATCGCCGCCATTTGCGCCGCGATCGGCGCATCCTATGCCGGCTCGCTCGGCGTCACCTCGAGCTCCGGCCCGGGCATCGCGCTCAAGACGGAGGCCATGGGCCTCGCGATCGCGACGGAGCTGCCGCTCGTGATCGTCAATTCGCAGCGCGCCGGCCCGTCGACCGGCATGCCGACGAAGACCGAGCAATCCGACCTTTATCAGGCCGTGTATGGCCGCAACGCCGATAGCCCGCTCGTGGTCCTGGCGACGCGTTCACCCGGCGATTGTTTCGATGTCGGCATCGAGGCCGTTCGCCTCGCGACCCGTTACATGACGCCGGTGATCGTGCTGACCGACGGCTACATCGCGAACGCAGCCGAGCCGTGGCGGATTCCCGATGTCTCGACGTACAAGCCGTTCCCCGTGTCCTTCCGCACCGATCCGAACGGGTTCCATCCCTTCCTGCGCGACGCGACAAGCTTGGCCAGGCCATGGGCCATTCCCGGAACGGTCGGCCTCGAACATCGCATCGGCGGCATCGAGCGGGATTACGACAGTGGACACATCTCCTACGACCCGAGCAATCACCAGCGCATGACCGACGTGCGCGCGAATAAGATCCTCGGCGTCGCGAACGACATCCCCCCGCAGACCGTGTCCGACGGTCCTTCCTCGGGCCGGCTGGCGGTGGTCGGATGGGGCTCGACCTACGGGCCGATCAGCCGGGCTGTCGCCCATCTCAGAAGCGAGGGTAAGTCGGTCTCGCACATTCACATCCGCCATATCTGGCCGTTGCCGCGCAATCTCGGCGAACTGCTCAAGAGTTTCGACAGGGTCCTGGTGCCTGAAATGAACACGGGACAGCTGGTCACGCTGCTCCGCGCGCAGTTCCTGATCGACGCCGAAGGCCTCAACAAAGTCACGGGCAAGCCGTTCAAGATCTCGGAGATCGAGTCCGCGATCCGCGCCCGTTTGGAGACGTAAGATGAACATCGCGACGCCCGTCTCGAACCTGAAGCCCGAGGACTTCGAGTCCGACCAGGAGCTGCGCTGGTGCCCCGGCTGCGGCGACTACGCGATCATCAAGTCCGTCCGGAAGGCATTGGCCGAGATCGGGACGCCGAAGGAAAAAACCGTCTTCGTCTCCGGCATCGGCTGCGCGGCGCGCTTCCCCTACTACATTTCGACCTACGGATTTCACACGATCCACGGCCGCGCGCCGGCGGTCGCGAGCGGCGTGAAGCTCGCCAATCCCGAGCTCGATGTCTGGGTGGTCGGCGGCGACGGCGACATGCTCTCGATCGGCGGCAATCATCTGCTGCATGCGTTGCGGCGCAACGTGGACCTCAACATCCTCCTGTTCAACAACGAGATCTACGGACTCACGAAAGGCCAATATTCGCCGACCTCGCGCATCGGGACGCGCTCGCCCTCGACGCCCGGCGGATCGATCGATACACCCGTCTCGGCCACGCTGTATGCGCTTGGCTGTGGTGCCCACTTCGTTGCGCGCGCGATCGACACGCAGCAGAAGTACATGCCCGACGTCCTCAAGCGCGCGCATGCCCACAAAGGCGCGTCGTTCATCGAGATTTTTCAGAATTGCATTGTCTACAATGACGGCGTGTTCGACGATTTCACGGCCAAGGAGGTCGCGACGAACGCGCAGATCCAGGTCGTGCACGGCAAGCCCCTTCGTTTCGGCAAGGACGGCGCCAAAGGTCTGCGATTGAAGCCGGGTGCGCTCGAACTCGAAGTCGTGACGATCGGCGAGAACGGCGTCGGGGAGGCCGATATCCTCGTCCATGACGAGACCAACCGGACGCTCGCCACATGGCTTGCGGCCATGGAGCCGCCGAACTTCCCCGTGGCCCTCGGCGTGCTCTACTGCAATCCTGCGACACCCTACGATCGGGCGATGTACGAGCAGATTGCGGCCGTCCGCGCCAAGGGCGCCAAGGCCGACCTGAACGCCCTGCTGCGGCGCGGCCACACCTGGCGGGTCGGCGCCTAGCGGAAAGCCGCGTCCGGCCACCGGAGGGGGAACGACCCGGCATCGCGGTTCCCGAAATATTCGCCCGCGGCCCGCACCCTCAATCGTTCGGCTGAGTGTCGGCGTCCTGTCCATCCTGCGCCCCACGCCCCCAATCCGACGGGGTCGCGAGCCGGGGCCCTTGCGGCGAATGCCACCCATCGTCTGGCTTACGGAGTGCCTCCCGGCGCTCAAGGCTTTCGCGGCGGTGCGACTCCCCATAACCTAGCGCCGTGATCGCTCGTCAGATCGCTCCGGAGGACAGTGCAATGTCGAAGGCCTTTCCCACGCATGCCCAGGTCGTCATCGTCGGCGGCGGCATTGCGGGCTGCAATCTCGCCTATCACCTGGCACAGCTCGGCTGGCGTGACGTGGTGGTCCTCGAGCGGCAGAAGCTCTCTTCCGGCACGACGTGGCATTCCGCCGGCAACGTGACGCGGCTGGTGAGCGGGCTTTCGACCATGCGGCACTTTCACTATGCGGCGGAGCTCTACAGCGGGCTCGAGAAGGAGACCGGCCAGGCGACGGGCTGGCGGCAATGCGGGCGCGTGATGATGGCGCGCACGCCGGAGCGCATGGCGGAGCTCCGCCGTCTGAAAACGCAAGGGCGAACGCTCGGCATCGACATCCACGAAATCTCGCCGCGCGAGGTGAAGGAGAAGCTGCCGCTTTTCCACACCGATGATTTGCTCGGCGCCATTTGGAGCCCGACCGACGGACGCGTCAATCCGACGGACGTGCTGATGGCCCTCGTGAAAGGCGCGCGCACGCTGGGCGTGCGCTTTGTCGAGAACGTCGGGGTGACGGGCTTCCGCACGACGCAAGGACGCGTCGCCGCGGTCGCGACGGACAAGGGCGAAATCGCCTGTGAGGTCGTGGTCAATTGCTGCGGCCTCTGGGGCCGGCAGCTCGGCGCCCTCGCCGGGGTCAATGTTCCGCTCTACGCGGCCGAACATTTCTACATGCTGACCAAGCCGATCAAGGGTGTCGCACCCGACATGCCGACCTTCCGCGATCCGGATGGCCTCATCTATGGACGGGAGGATGTGGGCGGATTGCTTGTCGGCTGCTTCGATGTCGGCGCCAAGGCCCTGCCGGTCGAGCGCATCCCCAGCGATTTCTCCTTCAGCCTCCTGAACGAGGATTGGGATCAGTTCGAGCCCTATATGAAGACGGCGATTCACCGGATTCCGGCGCTGGAGACGGCCGAGGTGCGCATGCTCCTCAACGGCCCCGAAAGCTTCACGCCCGACGGCAACGCCCTCGTGGGCGAAGCGCCCGAGCTCAAGGGCTTTTTCGTGTTGGCGGGCCTTAATTCCGCCGGCGTCACGCTGTCGCCGAGCACGGCGCGCGTGCTCGCCGAGTGGATCGTCACGGGCGCGCCGACGACGGACGTGACGGACATCGACATCCGACGCTTCGGCCGGTTCCACGGCGAAGAATCATTCCTCAGGGCGCGCGTGACGGAGATGCCGAGCTCCCACTTCTTCGTTCACGATCTCGGCCTCGACTTCAAGACCGGCCGCAACCTGCGCCTCTCGCCTTTTCACGATCGGATGAAGGCGCGTGGCGCCTCCTTCGCCCCTGCCTTCGGCTGGGAGCAGCCCGTATGGTTCCGCGACAACGGCGCCGACCATCGGAGTGCCATCGCCGCCGAGTATCGCGCCGCAAAGTCGGCCGTGGCGCTGCTCGAGCGCACCTCTCTTGGCAAGATTCTGGTCCAGGGACGGGATGCGGGCGCCTATCTTCAAACCCTCGCCGCGAACGATGTGTCTCTCGCGCCCGGCGACGCACAGGCGACGGCGTTTCTCAATTCCCGGGCCGGCGTCGAATCGACCCCTGTCATTCTTCGGCTCACGGAGGACGAGTGGCTGGTCCTGACGGGCGCGGAGCAGTCGGTTCGCGACCTCGATTGGATCACGCAACATGTCCCCTCGACGCAACATGTCGCGGTGACGCCGGTCGACGGCGCGTGGGCCGGTTTGGGTCTTCGCGGCCCTGCCATGGCCAAGCTGTTTGGTGCGCTCGGGACACACGCGCCCAAGGGCGGTGCCGGGACGGTCGAGATCGGCTATGCCACGGCGCGTGCCGTGCGCGGCGCATTTGGCGATGATTGGCTGTTGCTCGTGCCGAGCGAGTTCGCGCTCGCCCTCTATGACGCGATCATCGAGGCGGGCGCGGCTGCCGGCCTCGTCCACGCTGGCTCCGCCGCAAGCGAGACGCTGCGCATCGCGGACGGAAGGGCCGCGTGGGGAATCGATGTGAGCGGCGCGGTCCACGCGCATGCCGCAGCGCTCGACGGCGCGGTCGATGCGCGAAAGCAGGCTTCGTTCCTCGGCTGCGGCGCGCTCAGCGACAAGCCGGGCGCGGCATCGATCCGCCGGTGCTTCGCGCTCGGCGATGCCAAGGTCCAGGCGCATGGCAGCGAGCCCATCCTTCATCGCGGCAAGGTCGTCGGCGTCACGACGTCGGCCGCCTATCTTCCCGATCTCGGCCGATCGGTCGTCATGGGCTATGTGCCCATGCGCCTTGGCGACCAGTCGTTATCGATCGAAGTCGAGTGCCGGGATATCGCCCTCAAGCCTTATTCGCCGCGCTAGCCCGAGCCCCGAACAGCGAGAGAAGAGATCATGGGCCAATTCGGCATCGGCCAGCCGATCCGCCGGCGCGAGGATGTTCGCCTTCTCACCGGACAGGGCCGGTTCGTCGACGACAGGGCCCCGCCCGGCACGGCGCATGCCCATGTGTTGCGGTCCCCGCACGCGCATGCGCGCATTCGCGCGCTCGATACATCGACAGCCTTGCAATGCCCGGGTGTGTTGGCGATCGCCACCGCCGCGGATCTGACCCATGACGGCCTGTCGCCCATCCCGTCGCTTTACACCCCGCCGCTGCCGCCGGGCGCGCCATTCAACCTGGCGCCGCAACCCATTCTCGCCGGCGACGTGGTTCGGTTCGTCGGCGAGCCGGTCGCCTTCATCGTCGCCGAGACGCTGGCCCAGGCCGAGGAGGCGGCCGACAGGATCGCGATCGAGTACGAACCGATCGCGGCCGTCACCGAAACCGCCGCGGCGTCGGCGCCAGCGTCGCCGCGTCTCCACCCGACCGCGGCCGGCAATCTTTGCTACCGGTTCGAAGCCGGCAACGCCGCCGCGACCGATGCCGCGTTCGCCGCGGCATCGAAGGTCGTCTCGCTCTCGGCCATCAACAACCGCATCATCATCAACGCGATGGAGCCGCGCGCGGCACTCGGGTCCTACGACCGCGGCAGCAGCCGATTCACGCTCCATACCAATTCCCAAGTTCCGCACCGCTTCAAGGCGCTCCTCGCGGAACACCTGTTTCATCGTCCGGCCGATCGCTTCCGCGTCGTCGTCGGCGATGTCGGCGGCGGCTTCGGCGCCAAGAACCAGTTCTATCCCGAACAGGCGCTCGTGTTATGGGCGGCGCGCCGAACAGGCCGGCCCGTCAAATGGATCGGCACGAACAGCGAGGGATGCCTCACCGACATCCAAGGGCGCGACAATGTCAGCACGGCCGAGCTGGCCCTCGATGCCGACGGCCGGTTCCTCGGCCTCAGGGTCCGCACGGTCGCAAGCCTCGGCGCGTACCTCGCGAATATGGGTGCCTTGATTCCGACGGCCGGCGTCACGGCCCTTGCCGGGGTGTACAGAACGCCGGCAATCCACGTCGTCGTCGATGCCGTGTTCGCGAACATGCCGCGCACCGACGCCTATCGGGGCGCCGGCCGGCCGGAGGCGAATTATCTGCTGGAACGCCTCATCGATCACGCCGCGCGCGACATCGGGCTCGATCCCGTCGCGCTGCGGCGGCGCAACATGCTTTCGCCGGCCGAACTGCCGCACACGACGCCGTTCGGCACGACCTATGACGTCGGCGCGTTCGCCCGTCTCATGGACGAGGCACTTCGCCGGGCCGACGCGGCCGGGTTTCCGGAACGGCGCGCGGCCGCCCGCCGCCGCGGCCGCGCGCTCGGCCTCGGGCTCGCATCGATCATCGAGCGGTCCGGCGGCGGCGGATTCGAGGAACGCTCGGAAATCCGATTCGCGCCCGACGGCCGTGTGACGGTCCTCTCCGGCATGATGGCGAACGGCCAGGGACATGAGACGACGTTTGCGCAAATCGTCTCGGAGATGCTCGGCCTTGCGCCCGACGAGGTGACGATCGTGCAAGGCGACACCGATCTCATCCGCACGGGCATCGGCACGGCGGGATCGCGGTCGCTCATTCTCGGCGGCTCATCCCTCTTCGGCGCGATCGAGCACGCCGTCGCGGCCGGCCAGCCGATTGCCGCCCATCTGCTCGAAGCGGCCTCCGCCGATGTTCATTTCCATGCCGGCGGCTACCGGATCGCCGGCACCGATCGCGACGTTTCGCTGAAAGACGTCGTGCGCGCGTCCTTCGATTCGCGGTGGGGCGGTGCTGAGGATCGCTCGGCTCTCGACGCCGACGCGCGCTTCAAGGCCGATCACAGCTACCCCAATGGGTGCCATGTCGCGGAAGTGGAGATCGATCCCGATACGGGCGCGGTCGAGCTTACGCGCTACACGGTCGTCCATGATTCCGGCGTCGTGCTCAATCCGATGATCGTCGAGGGCCAGTTGCACGGCGGCCTCGCCCAGGGCGTGGGACAGGCGCTTCTCGAGGAAGCGCGGTTCGATCGTGAGACGGGACAGCCGCTGACCGGCACTCTGCTGGACTATGCCGTGCCGCGCGCGGACGACTTGCCCGCTTTCGACATCACGCTCGATGGCATCCCGACCGCGACGAACCCGCTGGGCGTCAAGGGGTGCGGCGAATCCGGCGCCTCGGGCGCGCCGCCCGCGATCATGAACGCGCTCATCGATGCCCTGGCGCCCTTGGGCGTGCGCCATATCGACATGCCGGCGACCCCCGAGCGGGTGTGGCAAGCGATCCGATCCGCCGGCGGTACCCAGCCGTGACGGAAGGGCCGGTCGGCGCACGGCCAGTCGTGAAGGACCCGCCTCACGCCGTTCCGCTCTGGGCCGCGACCTCTGTCCTCCTGGCCGGGTTCCTGTGGAGCCTCCAGGGACTGACCATCCGCCTGCTCGATGAGGCGACGGGCGATCAGATCATCTTCTGGCGCAATCTCGCGCAGTGCCTGACCCTCATCGCCGCCGTCGCCATTCGAAACCACGGGCGCGTGCTGCCCGCGATCAGGACCGCGGGCAAGACCGCCCTCCTCGGCGGCACGTTTCAGACGATATCGAGCGTGACGGTCGTGTTCGCCTTCACCCTCACGACGGTCGCGAGCGTGAATTTCATCCTGAGCACCTCGCCCTTCATCGCGGGCTTCCTTGCATGGGTGTTCTTGCGCGAGCGCCTCGATATCCGGACCATCGCCGCCATGGCCGCGGGCGCGGTGGGCGTTGCCGTAATGATGCTGGACGATCTCGGCGGCGGGCATCTTCTTGGAAACGCGCTCGTCTTCATCGGCACGATTTGCTTCGCGGCTCTTACCGTCGTCCTTCGAACCAAGCGCCATGTCGACATGCTGCCGACGACGTTCTGGGGCTCGAGTTTCGGCATCGTGGCGGGCTTCGCCATCGCGGGCGGCGCCATCGCGATGCCCGCCCACGATGTCGCCCTGTGCCTGTTCATGGGGAGCGTGCAGATCGGGCTCGGACAGATCCTCTTCATCATCGCCTCACGCCATGTGCCGGCCGGCCTGCTCGCGTTTCTCTCGCTCTCCGAGATCGTCCTCGGCCCGATATGGGCGTGGCTGGGGGTCAACGAGGTGCCGAGCCTGATGACGCTGCTCGGCGGCTCAATCGTGATCGGCGCGCTCGTCTGGCAGGCCGTCTCGGCGCAGCGCAGCCGGCGCTAAGCGGTGCTGTGACTAGCGCCACACCTTGTCGACGCGGTCGTAGCTGTCGGCGCGCAAATCCGCGACGCCGTCGGTCAGCTTCTTCTTCTCGACGCGGTCGGAGGCGGTGTAGCTGAACGAATCGCGATAGGCGATGTAGCGCGGGATCTTGAACCGCGCGAGTCCGGCCTCGCAATGGGCGAGGATCCGCTCCGGCGGCACGTCGGACCGGCCGATGCCGTCCTGGAGCTGGATATAGGCCTTCACTTCCTCGCCGCGCACGGGATCGGGGACGGGGACGACCGCCGCTTCCTTGATCTCGGACATGGTGCGCAGAACGGCCTCGACCTCCCGGCTCGCGATGTTCTCGCCGCTTCGCCGGACCATGTCTTTGATGCGCCCGACGATGGTGTGATAGCCCTCCATATCGACGCGAAAGAGATCGCCCGTCCGAAACCAATCGCCGCGGAACGATTCGGCGTTCGCTTCGGGCTTGTTGTAGTAACCCAGCATCTGACCGGGCCCGCGCGTCCACAATTCGCCCACCTCGCCCGGCGGCACGGGCAGGCCATCCTCGCCCATGATCGCGACCTCGCGCCCGGGTGCCGGGATGCCGCATGAGCCGGAGCCGACCATGTGCGTGTCTTCCGGCGGCAGATAGATGCAACCGCCATTCTCCGTCATGCCGTAGAACTCGCGCGCCGTGACGTTGAACCGCCGTTCGAGATCGGCGTGATTCTCCTTGGTGAAGCCGAAGATGAAGGCGTTCTTGAGCTTCGTCTTGCCGTCGTCCGGATGGGGCGGCTGCTTGTAGACGGGCTCGAAGATGAGACAGAGCTCGATCTCGTATTTGCGCACCCATTCCATGAACTTGGCGTTGCTCGGCCCGGAACAGAAATACACGGCCCCGCCTTGAAAGAAGGCGAGCGGCAGGAGGAACATCGGGTCCATGTAGAAGAAGAACTGCGCGACGAGAATCCGCTTGAAGCGCTGACGCGTGACGAAGGCGGCGACGCGGGCCATGTGCAGCCAAAACCGCTGCGGGATCATGCAGCCCTTCGGGAACCCGGTCGTGCCGGAGGTGTATTGGATGTTGACGAGATCATCCAAGCCGACCGGCCAGGACGGCCGAAAACCGGGAGAGGCGGCAGCGACGAGATCGGGCCAGTGATTCCCAAAGCCCGGGCAGGGCTTGCCCGCCGTGACGATGCGGCCGTCGGTAAGGCCGGCGGGCCTGCGCCCGACATTCTGGAGCAACGGCACATAGTCCGAGTGAATGACGAGCGCGTCGGCCTCGGCGTCGTTGATCGCGTATTCGAGCTCGCGCGCGGTATAGCGGACGTTCACCGGCACCATGATCGCGCCGAGGCGCGCGAGCGCCAGCCAGGTGACGGGATAGGCCGGCATGTTCGGCAACATCACGACGACATGCGCGCCCTTGCCGATGCCGAGACGCGCGAGGGCGGCGGCGCAACGGTCCACCTGGTCCTTGAGCGCGCGGTAGGAGAGCGTCTCTCCGATCTCGAAGAACACCAGCGCCGGCGCATCACCGTGACGGGCAGCGGCCTCGTCGACGAGCGCCCCGATATTCTCAGGCAACGGCTCCGCCATGAAGGCCCGGTTCTGCTTCATCAGGGCGCGGTGGCGGGAACGGACGGTTTCGATGTCGGTCATTGCCTGATCGCTGGGCAGGAGAGAGCGGGGGATGATCGCGGCCCTGGGACTTCCGATCAAGGGCCGCATGGCAATCGATTTCCAGG
>JBGPGW010000002.1:0-43527 GCA_041484095.1 Alphaproteobacteria bacterium
ACGAATCGCAGCGCCTGGCGGTCGAGACGCTCGACGGCCCGCTTCTCGTGCTGGCGGGCGCCGGCACCGGCAAGACGCGAGTCCTCATCTCGCGCTTGGCCCACATCCTCGCGACAAGGCGCGCCTGGCCGAGCCAGATCCTGGCCGTCACCTTCACGAACAAGGCCGCGCGCGAGATGAAGGAGCGCGTCGCCGCTGAGATCGGCGGCGCGGTCGAGGGGCTGTGGCTCGGCACGTTCCATTCGCTCTGCGTGCGCATCCTGAGGCGGCACGCCGAGCTCCTGGGGCTCTCCTCCAACTTCACGATTCTCGATACCGACGATCAGCTTCGCCTTCTCAAAGAGATCATCAAGGTGGCCGGCATCGACGACAAGCGCTGGCCGCCCCGCGCCGTTCATGCGGTGATCGAGCGGTGGAAGGACCGGGGGCTCACGCCCGACAAGCTGTCGGCGGCCGATGCGGGCGAGGTCGCGGGCGGAAAGGTGATCGAGCTCTACCGCCAGTACCAGGAACGCCTTAAGGCCTTCAACGCCTGCGATTTCGGCGATTTGTTGCTGCATTGCCTTCAGCTCTTCACCACCCATCCGGACGTCGTTCGCCAGTATCAGGAGCAATTCCACTACATCTTGGTCGACGAGTACCAGGACACGAACGTGGCGCAGTATCTGTGGCTCCGCCTGCTCGCCCAGGGGGCCCGCAACATCTGCTGCGTCGGCGACGACGATCAGTCGATCTACAGCTGGCGCGGGGCGGAGATCGCGAACATCCTGCGCTTCGAGCGCGACTTCCCGGGTGCCAAGATCGTTCGGCTCGAACAGAACTACCGCTCGACCCAGCACATCCTTTCGGCCGCCTCCGGCCTCATCGCGCGCAACGAAGGGCGGCTCGGCAAGACGCTGTGGAGCGCGGGCGATGCCGGCGACAAGATCACCGTCCGGGGCGTGTGGGACGGCGAGGAGGAGGCGCGCCTCGTGGCCGACGACATCGAGGCCCTGCAGCGCCAGGGCGCGCGCCTCGACGACATCGCGATCCTCGTGCGCGCGGGCTTCCAGACCCGCGAATTCGAGGAGCGCTTCATCACCCTCGGCATTCCCTATCGGGTCATCGGCGGCCCGCGCTTCTACGAGCGGCAGGAGATCCGCGACGCGCTGGCCTATCTCCGCCTCATCCATCAACAAGCGGACAGCCTGGCCTTCGAGCGCATCATCAACACGCCGCGCCGCGGGATCGGGGACTCGACGCTCCAGTCGCTCAATCGCCTCGCGCGCGCGGACGGCATCTCGCTCGTCGAAGCCGCGCGGCGGCTCATCGAGACGGATGAGCTGAAGCCCCAGACGCGCAAGGCGCTTTCGGGCTTCCTCATCGACCTCGAGCGCTGGCAACGGGTCGCGGGTGCCGAGCCCCATGCCGATCTCGCGCGCATCGTTCTCGACGAATCCGGCTATACCGATATGTGGAAGGCCTCGAAGACGCCCGAGGCGCCGGGCCGGCTCGAGAACCTCAAGGAATTCGTGGCGGCGCTGGAGGAGTTCGATTCCCTCGGCGGCTTTCTCGAGCATGTGGCGCTCGTGACCGAGGGCAACGCGGCCGCGGGCGGCGACATGGTCAACATCATGACGCTCCACGCCGCCAAGGGCCTCGAATTCGGCACGGTGTTCCTGCCGGGCTGGGAGGAAGGATTGTTCCCGCATCAGCGCGCGCTCGAATCGGGCGGCACGGCGGCACTCGAGGAGGAACGGCGCCTCGCCTATGTCGGCCTGACGCGCGCCCGCCGCCGCGTAAGCGTCAGCTTCGCGGCCAACCGGCGCGTCCACAATCAGTGGCAGAGCGCGATCCCGTCGCGTTTCATCGACGAGCTGCCCGAGGCCCATGTCGAGGTCGCCTCCGCGCCCGGGCTCTACGGCGCGACGGGCGTCGACAACGACAGGATCAGCTTCGCCCCGCGCCGCACCCCTCTCATGCAGCGCCGGAGCACGGAGCGGCGCCACGAAGGCGGCGAGCGGCGCAGCGCCGATCGCTCGGGCGGATTCTCGGTCGGCGACCGCGTCTTTCACGAGAAGTTCGGCTATGGCCGCATCCGGGGGGTCGAGGACAACAAGCTCGACATCGAATTCGAGAAGGCCGGCCGGAAGAAAGTGATCGCGAGCTTCGTCGCGGCGGCTTGAGCGCGCGGCCGCGGATCACGCGCCCGATGCGGCCCTCAATTCGCGCCGGCGCACGGTCTCGCGGTAGATGACGTAGAGCCCCGAGGCGATGACGACGAGCGTGCCGAGAATCGTCCACCGGTCGGGGAAGGTGCCGAACACGGTATAGCCGACGATCGTCGCCATCACGACCGAGGCGTAGTTGAAGGGCGCGATCGTCGAGACGGCAACGCGCGTGAACGCCGTGATGACCGCGAGATGTGCCAACGCGCCGAGCCCGCCCTGCACGACGAGGAGCAGCCAGACCTCGAGCGGCGCCGCCTTCCACTCAAAGGGGACGATCGCGGACGAAATCACGAGCCCCACGGCCGTCGTGTAGAACAACGTGGTCAGCGGCGGATCGCTCCGTGAGACGACGCGCGTCGCGATCTGATAGAGCGCGTAGACGAGCGAGGAGAGAATCAGAATCATCCCCGCCCAGTGAACGACGCCGAGGCCGGGGCGCAGGATGATGAGCGCGCCGACAAAACCGATGACGACCGCGGTCCAGCGGCGGATCCCGACCTTCTCGCCGAGAAGCGGGACCGAGAGCGCCGTGAGGAACAGCGGCCCGACCATGCTCAGGGCCACCGCGTCCGCGAGTGCGACGAATCGGAGCGCGAAGATGAAGAGAAACGTCGAGCCGACATTGAGCACGGCGCGTCCGATCTGGAGCCCTGGACGCGCCGTCCGCGGGGCAAGGCGCGCCCGCGCCCGGAGCGACAGCGCCACGACGCAAGCGAACTGGAACGCGTAGCGCACCCACATGATGAAAATGACGGGGTAGTCGGCCGTCAGGTATTTCGCGATGGCGTCCATCACCGTGAAGATGAAGAGCGCCGCGAGCAGGAAGAGAATGCCGCTCAGCGTGCGCGGGCCATCGGTCGAGGCGGGGCGGGGAGCCATGACCTGGACATACAGGGCTCACGCGCGGATTGCGAGGCCGCCATGCGGCGCGGGCAGGTGAGACGGGACCTTCGCGCCCGGGCGATTTGAATCCGGGCGCCGCCATCGTTAGACTTGGCGGACGCGACGGGGCGATGTCGCCGGCCGCCGCAACCGAGGAGGGTACCGCCGTGAAATCCTTCACCGTGCAGCGGGGCAACAACATGCCCGTGCAATCGCCGCTCATTCCCGAGCCGTTCGTGCCCTATCAGTGCAAGGGCAATCGCGTCCTCTATGTCGTGTGCCGCGGCAACCGGCGCGTGATCGACGCGTATCTGAAGCACACGCCCTTCGAGAGCGTGGATGATCGCTATGTCGTCTCGATCGCCGACTTCAGCAAGTGCGACAAGGCGAAGTTCATGGACGCGGCGATCGTGCTGCCGATCCGCTTCCGCAACAAGCTGGGCGGCTATTATCTGTTCGAGTACGAGAACAACGACGCGGCGATCGCTGCCGGGCGCGACCTGTGGGGCTATCCCAAGAAGTATGCCGCGATCACGCTGACGGAGCGCGGCAAGACCGTGTCGGGCACGGTGGTGCGGGCGGGAAGACGATCATGGATGTGTCATGCGATCTTTCGCGGCCGCTCGGCTCGGTCCCGCGCCTCACGCTGACCCCGCATCTCAACATGCACGTCCAGCCGCGGCCCGACGGGCCCGGCTACACGGCGATGCGCATCATCGAGCGCGACACCTCGCCCGACTACGTCCTGAAGTCGGAGCGCCTCGGCGCGGGCAGGGTGACGCTGCGTGGCCTGCCGACCGATCCGCTGCATGAATTCAAGCCGCTCGAGATCCTCGGCGGCGGCTTGATCACGGGCGATTTCTACGCGACCGAGGCGAATGGCTGGGGTCGCGTGATCGCGACGTTCAAGCCGGGGTCCCGCGCCAATGGCCGCACCCGTCAGGCGCCGTCCCGCGCCCGCAACGGCCGGGAGGCGCGGCTCTCCCGGTAGGCGACATAGAGGCCGCTCGCGATCACGATGAGCGTGCCGACGATCGTCCAGGGATCGGGGACGTCGCCGAAGAACGCGAAGCCGACGAGGGTGGCACTCGCGATCTGGAAGTAGACGAACGGCGCCAGAACCGAGGCGGCGCCGAAGTCGAATGCCTTGGTGAGCGCGAGATGGGAGAGCGCGAACAACACCCCCATGAGCGCGAAGAGGCCCCAAAGCTCGAGCGACAGCGGCACCCAGGAGAACGGCAGCACCGCCGAGTTGACGAGGAAGCCCACGACCGTCGCGTAGAAGAACGTCGTCGTCGCCCGGTCGGTCGAGACGAGGCGGCGCGCACCGATCTGGTAAAATGCGAACAAGGCGGCCGAGACGAGCGGCAACGCCGTCGCCCAATGCACGAGGCCGAGACCCGGGCGCACGACGACGAGGGCGCCCATGAAACCGATCGTAACGGCCGTCCAGCGCCTCACCCCGACGCGCTCGCCCAGCAGCGGGACGGACAGGGCCGTCACCATGAGCGGTGCGACGAGTGCTGCGGCGAAGGCGTCGGCCATGGGCACGAAGGCGAGCGCCGTGATGAACGGAATGTTCGACGCCCAGCCCGCGAACGCGCGGCCGATCTGGAGTGGCAGCCGCGTCGTGCGCATCACGCGCCAGGGATGCGCCACCCCGATATAGACCAGGATGAAGGCCATCTGGAACGCATACCGCCCCCAGATGATCTGCATCACCGGCACGTCGCTGGTGAGCCGCTTCGCGATTCCGTCCGCGAGCGGAAACAGCGAAACCGCCGTGACCATGAGGAGGATGCCGCGAAGCAGAGCGGGCGCCGGGCCGGTCATCCCGATCGTTCGCCCGCGATGATTGTGAGTAGGATGCCGCGGAGGACCGATGGGTGGCACAGGGAGGGGCTCCGTGTGGACCGTCATGCCGGATAGGACAGTGCCGGGCGGCATCGCCGCGGATACTCTGGCCGTGCTCGCCGGCGGCCGCAAGGCGGAGCGCGATCGGCTGGGGTGGCCGTCGTGACCGGTGGTGGTGCGCCGTTTTGGCGCGTCGTGGTCGACGTGCCGGCCGGCGCGGGCGATCGGATGATGGCGGCCTTGGAATCGTTCGGCGACAGCGTCTCGGCCTTCGAGCATGGGATGGCGGCCGTCCGCGTCGAGCTCATCGGGCGGGACCGGCCCGATCAGGCGGCCGTGTCCCTTGCCGTGGCGCTGGCGGCGGCCAGCGCCGGGATTCCCGTGCCTGAAATCATGATCGAGCGGCTGGCGCCGCGCGATTGGCTGGCGGAGAACCGCAAAAGCTTTCCGCCGCTCTCCATCGGGCGCTACCTCATCCACGGCAGCGACTTCGTCGGTGATGCGCCGCGGGGCGCGGTCGGTCTCCGTCTCGACGCCGGTGCGGCATTCGGCACCGGACGCCATGCGAGCACGGCGGGCTGTCTCTTGGCGTTCGACCGTTTGGCGCCGCACCGGCGCATCGTGCGGGCGCTCGATCTCGGCTGCGGCTCGGCCATCCTCGCGATCGCCATTGCCAAGACCTGGGGGTCGCGGGTGCTCGCGGCGGATATCGATCCCGTCGCGATCGGCGTCGCGCGCGACAACATCCGGGCGAACGGGGTCGCGAAGCGGGTGCGCGCCTTCACGAGCCGAGGGTTCGATTCGGCGGGTCTTCGGCGCGCGCCGCCTTTCGACCTGATCGTCGCCAATATCCAACTCGAGCCGCTCGTCGCCATGGCGGCGGACATCGCGCGCCATGCGCGACCGGGTGCGGCGGTGGTGCTGTCGGGGATTCTCGACACGGACGGGGCGCGTTTGGCCGGCGCCTACGCGCGGGCCGGCCTGCGGCTAGGCGAGGTGATCCACGTCGAGGAGTGGGTGACCCTGGTCTTCGATCGCTAGGTCCTGACAGGCGGAACGGCGTGAATGCCGCTCCGCCCGCTTCGTCGCATCAGGCCGCGAGATCGGCCCGACGCGCGGACTGGTTGTCGTTTTCGGCATCGATCGCTTTGTTGGCCAGCCGCGTGATCTCATGGCGCTGAACGCCGATATCCTTGAGCATGGCGTCATCGAGGCCGGACAGCGCGTGAATCGTCTCCTGCCGGGCGCGCAATCGCTGAACAATAGCGGCCACGCCGGCCGCACCGGAGCCCAGCATCGCGCCGATCTGAGCCATCGCATCGGCCGCGGCCAAGAATCCGCTGCCCAACGTTTCCGCAACGTTCGCTTCACCCTCGTAATTCTTCTTCTTGGTCGTCTGCGTCATGTCACGAACCTCCGGTCGAATTTATCGGTTTCAGCGCGGGATATTGCGCTGCACAAATTAATAAATGGTTATTAAGTCAACATTTTGACGACTTTATGACGCAATGCACCATTGCAAGGGGCGCATAGTTAAGACTGTGTCGCACGGCCCTTGCCAGGCTCGAATCAGGGGGCATAGCCTGTCGGCATGACCGCGAAACCCGATCAGGCCACGGCTCAGGCCTCGGCGCCGCGTTATGGCGGCGATTCTCTGCTCGAGAACCTCCTCATGAGAGAGGGCGTGACGCAGACGATCGAGGGGCTGAAATCCCTCATCGCGGGCGTCTTGGCGGCGCCGGAGGCGGAAGATCCCGACGGCTGGATCGCGCTCGTTGCCGAGAACCCCAGTGCCGCGCTTTGTCTGCAGCTTGGCGCATTGAAGGCGTCCATCGCCGCAACGGCACCCTTGGGAGGGCCGATCCAGGCCTCGCGTCTCGACGCGCTCCGCCGGGAGCTCGCGCGCCGTAAGCTCCAAGGCTTTATCGTTCCGCGCACGGATGAGCACCAGAACGAATTCGTGCCGCGCCGCGCGGAGCGCCTGGCCTGGCTCACCGGCTTCACCGGCTCGGCGGGACTAGCGATCGTGCTCGCGGACCGTGCGGCCGTGTTCGTCGACGGCCGCTACACGCTTCAGGTCGCCGAGCAAGTCGATCGCGGGTGCTACGAGACCCGCCATGTCACGAACGATCCGCCGGCGGCGTGGATCGAGGCGCATCTCGCGCGGGGCGGCCGGCTCGGCTACGACCCCTGGCTCCACACGCCGAACGACATCCAGCGGCTCGATGCGGCATGCAAGAAGGCCGGCGGCATCCTCACCGGCTGCGAGAGCAATCCGATCGACGCCGTTTGGCAGGATCAGCCGGTCGCTCCCCTGGCGCCGGTCGTCCCGCACGCGCTGAGATTCGCCGGCCAGAGCGCGGAAGAGAAGCGTCGTATGCTTGCGGGCGAGCTCGACAGGAAGAACATCGGCGCGGCGGTGATCACGTCGCCCGATTCGATCGCGTGGCTCCTCAACATTCGCGGTGGCGACGTGCCGCGGACGCCGCTGGTCCTGAGCTTCGCGATCCTGGAACGGACGGGGCAGGTGCGGCTCTTCCTCGATTCAAGAAAACTCACGCCGGCGGCCCGCTCCCATCTCGGCAACGGTGTCGCCATTGCGGAAATGAGCGCCTTTCCCACGGCGCTGGACGGCCTCAAGGGCGCGCGAGTCCTCATCGATCCCGCGAGCGTGCCGGCCTTCGTCGCGCAGCGGCTCGAATCCGCCGGCGCCGAGCTGATCAAGGACAGCGATCCCTGCCAATTGCCGAAGGCGCGAAAGAACCCGGTCGAGCTCGACGGAACGCGGAGTGCGCACCGGCGGGACGGGGCGGCGCTCGTCCGCTTTCTCGCATGGCTCGACCGCGCATCATCGGCCGGCACGATCGGCGAATTGGCCGCGGTCGACGCGCTGGCCGCGTTTCGGCGCGAGGGCGCGCTGTTCCGCGATTTCAGCTTCGACACGATCTCAGGCGCCGGCCCCAACGGCGCCATCGTTCACTACCGGGTGACAGCCGAATCCGATCGCCGCATCACGCCGGGCGAGCTGTATCTCGTCGATTCCGGGGCCCAGTATCTCGACGGCACGACCGACGTGACGCGGACCGTGTTCATCGCGGGCAACGGCGATCCCACGGCCGAGCAGAAGGACCGTTTCACGCGCGTGTTGAAGGGCCATATCGCGCTCGCGAGGGCCCGTTTTCCCAAGGGGACGTCGGGCTCGCAGCTCGATGCGCTGGCGCGGCATGCGTTGTGGGAGGCGGGGCTCGACTACGATCACGGAACCGGTCATGGCGTCGGCAGCTATCTCGGCGTCCATGAAGGGCCGCAGCGCATCTCGAAAGTCCCGAACACGGTCGCGCTCGAGCCCGGCATGATCGTGTCCAACGAGCCCGGCTATTACAAAGCCGGCGCGTTCGGCATTCGCATCGAGAATCTCGTCGCGGTCGTGCCATGCGCGGCGCCCGAGGGGGGTGAGCGCGAACTTCTGGGCTTTGAAACACTGACCCAGGCGCCGATCGATCGGCGCCTGATCGATCCCGCGCTGATGAGCCCGTCGGAGCGCGAATGGCTCGATGCCTATCATGCGCGGGTTCGCGAGACGCATGGCCCGCTTCTCGACCCGGAGACGCGAGCATGGCTCGCCGCGGCGACCGCCCCGCTCCCCTCGTGAGATCGCCGCGCGCCCTCGCGGCTCAGGCGCCCGTTCCACCCACCGTCAGGCCGGACACGAGGATCGTCGGCAGGCCCACGCCGACCGGGACGCTTTGCCCGTCTTTTCCGCAGGTTCCGATTCCGGGGTCGAGTTGCATGTCGTCGCCGATCATCGAGACTTTCGTCAGCACGTCCGGACCGTTGCCGATCAGGGTCGCCCCCTTGAGCGACGGGCCGATCTTGCCGTCCTCGATGAGATAGGCCTCGGCGCTCGTGAACACGAACTTGCCCGAGGTGATGTCGACCTGCCCGCCGCCGAAGTTGACGGCATAAACGCCGCGTTTCACCGAGCGGAGAATCTCTTCCGCCGGCCGCTCGCCCGCGAGCATGTAGGTGTTCGTCATGCGCGGCATGGGGTGGTGGGCATAACTCTCGCGCCGGCCGTTGCCGGTCGGCGCCACGCCCATGAGGCGGGCATTCATCCGATCCTGGAGGTAGCCGACCAGGATGCCGTCCTCGATGAGGACGGTGCGCCGGCTGGGCGTGCCTTCATCATCCACGGTCAGGGAGCCGCGCCGACCCGGCAACGTTCCGTCATCGACGACGGTGACGCCGGGCGACGCGATGCGCTGTCCCATGAGGCCTGAGAACGCCGAGCTTTTCTTCCGGTTGAAGTCGCCCTCGAGACCATGGCCGATGGCTTCATGCAGCAAGATGCCGGGCCAGCCCGGGCCGAGGACGACCGTCATCTCCCCCGCGGGTGCCGGCACGGAGCGCAAATTGACGAGGGCCTGGCGCAACGCCTCGTCCACCTGGCTGCGCCAGTGGGCGGGATCGAGCCATGTATCGTAGGCGGCCCGGCCCCCCGCGCCGTGGCTGCCGCTTTCAAGCCGCGTGCCGTCCCCGACCGTAATGGAGACGTTGATGCGCACGAGCGGGCGGATGTCGGCCGCGCGCTGGCCGCCCGGGCGCATGATCTCGACCGCTTGCCACTCGCCGTAGAGCGACGCCGTGACCTGGCGGACGCGCGCGTCGCGTCCGCGCGCGTAAGCGTCGATATCGGCGAGGAGCTTGACCTTGGTGGCGAAGTCGATCTGGTCGAGCGGGTTCGACGATGGATAAAGCGCGCGGTTCGTGCCGACCGGCGGCTCCGCCTGAGCGCCCGAATATCCGCGGGTGACGGCCGTGACGGCCCCCGCCGCGCGCAGAATCGCCGCTTCCGACAGCTCCGAGGCATGGGCGTAGCCTGTGGCCTCGCCGGCAATGGCGCGGAGGCCGAACCCGTGGGCCGTGTCGAAGCTGGCGCTTTTGAGCCGGCCGTCGTCGAAAAGGAGGCTTTCCGACTGGCGATACTCGAGGAACAACTCGCCGTCATCCGCCCGCACCAATGTGTCGTCGACAATCGTTTGCAACCGGCCCCGGTCGAGCCCGGCCTGGGTGAAGAAAAGGTCGTCGGTCGTCGTCCTATCGGTCATAGCGTTGCTCCGTCCGCGGCCCCGCTGGGCCTTGGTGCTCTATTCGGTATCGACGCTGAACAATATAGGCCAAAACTCGAATTTGTCCGTGTTGTGAAACTGGTTTGGGCTGGTGTATGTTCCGCCGCGACGTCGTGCCGAACCGGTGCCGAGACCGATGGGTCGGGCGGGGCGAGGCGGGGCGGGGGGTCGTACGCGGACGGGCTCCAATCAGGGGCTCTCAAGACGCGGTCAGCCGAACTAACGATGGGGATGATGGCGCATCGACGCCATCCATACATTCGGAACGGATGTGATGCGCTCAGCAATGAAACTTTTCGCGGCAGTGACCGCGTTCGCTTGTCTTGTTCCTGCCGGAGCCGGGGCCGAGGCTCCGAAGCCGTGGCAAATGGGGCTCATGGCGCCGGCCTCGCCCAACATGCAGTCGATCTTCGATTTGAACGAAGTACTTTTCGTGATCATCACGGTGATCACAGCCCTCGTTCTGCTGTTACTCCTCTACACGATGTGGCGGTTCGCCGCGTCGCGCAACCCGACTCCATCGAAGCGCGCCCACAATACGCTGATCGAAATGCTATGGACGGTCATCCCTGTCATGATCCTCGTCGGCATCGCGGTGCCATCGTTCAAGCAGCTCTATTTTCTCGGACGGGTCCCGGCGAACGCCGAGTTGACCATCAAGGCCATCGGACATCAGTGGTACTGGTCGTATCAGTATCCTGATAACGGCGAGTTCGGATTCGATGCGTTCTTGGTCGCGGAGGATCAGCTGAAGCCCGGCCAGCTCCGCCTTCTCGAAACCGACAACGTGGTCGTGCTCCCCGTCGAGACGACTGTTCGTGTCATCGTCGTGAGCGATGATGTCATCCATTCCTGGGCGGTTCCGGCGCTTGGCGTGAAAATTGATGCGGTGCCCGGCCGTACCAACGAGACGTGGTTCCGCATCGACCGGCCCGGCTCCTATTACGGCCAATGCGATCAGCTCTGCGGGGTCAATCACGGTTTCATGCCGATCCGCATCGAGGCGGTTTCGAAGGAAGACTTCGCCAAGTGGACCGCCGAGGCCAAGGGCAAGTTCGGCGGGCTCGACACGCCGGACAAGACGCAGCTCGCACAGACGACCCAGCAATAGGCAGGGATCAAAGGGACGATCAATGAGCTATTCCACCAGCACGCATGACTCGCACGGCCATCCGACGGGATGGCGGCGGTGGCTGTATTCGACGAACCACAAAGACATCGGCACGATGTATCTCATCTTCGCCGTCGTCTTTGGGCTGTTGGGGTCCATCGCATCCTTGATTATCCGCGCCGAGCTGGCGGAGCCGGGCATGCAAGTGCTCGGCGACGACCACCAGTTCTACAACGTGCTGATCACTGCCCACGGCCTGCTGATGATCTTCTTCATGGTCATGCCGGCGATGATCGGCGGCTTCGGCAATTGGATCGTGCCGATCATGATCGGGGCGCCGGACATGGCCTTTCCGCGCATGAACAACATCAGCTTCTGGCTGCTCGTCCCGTCGGGAATTCTTCTCCTGCTCGCGGCCTTCGTGGGCGGCGGTGCGGGCACGGGTTGGACGTTCTATCCGCCGCTGTCGTCGACGCCGTACCACGATTCGATGGCGGTCGACTTCTTGATCTTCTCGATCCATCTCGCGGGCGCATCCTCGATATTGGGCGCCATCAATTTCATCACCACGATCCTCAATATGCGCGCGCCGGGCATGACGCTTCATCGCATGCCGCTGTTCGTATGGTCGATCCTGGTCACGGCATTTCTTCTCCTCTTGTCTCTCCCGGTGCTGGCCGGCGCCATCACCATGCTGCTCACGGATCGCAACTTCGGAACGGCCTTCTATCGTCCGGACATGGGCGGCGACGTGCTTCTGTTCCAGCACCTGTTCTGGTTCTTCGGCCACCCCGAGGTCTACATCCTGATCCTGCCGGGCTTCGGCATGATCAGCCAGATCGTCTCGACCTTCGCGCGCAAGCCGGTGTTCGGCTATCTCGGCATGGCCTACGCGATGGTTGCGATCGGCTTCGTCGGCTTCATCGTCTGGGCCCACCATATGTACACGACAGGTCTCCATGTCGACACGAAGGCATACTTTACGGCCGCGACGATGGTCATTGCCGTGCCGACGGGCATCAAGATCTTCAGTTGGATCGCCACCATGTGGGGCGGCTCGATCGACTTCAAGACGCCCATGCTGTGGGCGATCGGGTTCATCTTCCTGTTCACGGTGGGCGGGGTGTCGGGCGTGGTTCTCGCCAATGCGGGCATGGATATCGCCTTCCACGACACTTATTACGTCATAGCCCACTTTCACTACGTCCTCTCACTTGGCGCGGTGTTCGCGATCTTCGGCGGGTTCTACTATTGGTTCCCCAAGATGACCGGCCGGATGTATTCCGAGACGCTCGGCAAGCTGCACTTCTGGCTGATGTTCGTCGGCGTCAATTTGACGTTCTTCCCGATGCACTTCCTCGGCGCCGCGGGCATGCCGCGCCGCATTCCGGACTATCCCGATGCCTATGCGGGCTGGAACATGGTCGCCTCGATCGGCTCCTACATCTCGGCGGTCGGGGTGCTGGTGTTTCTCTATGTCATCTTCCGCACCTTCACGGCAGGCGCACGCATCGCCGAGAACCCATGGGGTCCGGGGGCCACGACGCTCGAGTGGAAAGTGTCATCGCCGCCGCCGTTCCATACCTTCGAGGAGCTGCCCCATATCGAAGAGACAGCTCACTGAGCCGGGTGGCGCGCGGCTGACGGCGCACCGGCCGTCACAGGGCGCCGGCCGCGCGAGGGAGAACGGTGGTGACTGATAGCTCCGTCGATTCACGATCCACGCTCGCCGCGACCCAAAGCGACTCGACGGTCGCCGATTTCGTGCAGCTCCTGAAGCCGCGCGTGATGTCGCTCGTCGTGTTCACGGCGCTCGTCGGCATGCTCCTGGCGCCGGGTCATATCCATACCGTTCTCGCCGTGACCGCGATTCTCTGCATCGCGGTCGGCGCGGGCGCATCGGGCGCCATCAACATGTGGTACGAGCGCGACATCGATGCGCTCATGGTTCGCACGAAGAATCGGCCGCTTCCGGCCGGGCGCATGGCGCCGGGCGAGGCGCTCGGCTTCGGAGTCGTGCTGGCGGTCGGGGCGGTGACGGTGATGGGGCTCGCCGCCAATTGGACGGCGGCGGCATTGCTCGCCCTCACCATCGCCTTCTATGTCTTCGTCTACACGATATGGTTGAAGCGCCGCACGCCGCAGAACATCGTCATCGGCGGTGCTGCGGGCGCGTTTCCGCCGATGGTCGGCTGGGCCGCCACGAACGGCGATGTGAGTCTCGCATCGCTCGCCTTGTTCGCGATCATCTTCATGTGGACGCCGCCCCATTTCTGGGCGCTCGCCCTCTATCGGTCGGGCGATTACGCCCGCGCGGGCGTCCCCATGCTGCCGGTCGTGGCCGGGGTGCGCGAGACGAAGCGTCAGATCCTTATCTACACCGTCCTTCTCATTCCCTTCGTGCTGGCGCCCTACGCGCTCGACATCGCCGGCCCTCTTTACGCCGGGGCGGCTTTGGCGCTCAGCATCGCGTTCGTCGGTATGGCCATCGCCTTGTGGTTCGACGCGACGGAGCGAAGCGCGCGCCGGATGTTCGGATTCTCGATTCTCTATCTCTTCTTGCTTTTCGCCCTGCTGCTCGTCGATCGGGCGCCGGGCGTCGGCACGTGAAATGGGTGACAGGGGCCGTGATCATCACAATCGACGGCGGCGCGCGAAAAATCTGGCGTTGCTGGCCGTGCTGTCGGCGCTCGTCATCCTTTTCTATGTCATCACCATCGTACGCATGGGCGGGTCCTGAGCGATGAGAACCGAACGTCGCAAGCACATTGCGGCTTTCACCCTCGCCGGAGTCGTCGCGGGGATGGTCGGGCTTACCTTCGCCTCCGTGCCTCTTTATCGGGTGTTTTGCGAGGCGACGGGGTTCGGCGGCACGACCAAGCGCGCGGCCTCGGCACCGGCAAACGCGGATCGCGCGGCAGAGGGGCGGACCATCATCGTGCGCTTCGATGCGACCGTGAATTCGCGCCTGCCCTGGACCTTCGAGCCGGTCGAACATGAGATGCGGGTCCGTTTGGGCGAGCCGACGCTGGCCTTCTACCGCGCGCATAATCTCTCGAACGTGGCGGTCACGGGTTCGGCGACCTTCAACGTGAACCCGCCCACCGCGGGCTCCTACTTCAACAAGATCGCGTGCTTTTGTTTCGAGGCGCAGACGCTCGCCGCCGGCGAGACGGTCGACATGCCGGTTTCGTTCTTTGTCGATCCCGCAATTCTGAAGGATCGCGATATCTCTGATCTCGAGACGATCGTACTGTCCTACACGTTCTTCCGCTCCGAGAGCGGGTCCGGCGCCCCGGCCGTGAGTGCCGTGGCCCCGGCAAGCACGACGAATTGATGATTTTGACAACGACTCGACGCCGTCGAACGGTAGCGCCCGACGGCCGCATCTAAGGGGAATGGACATGGCTCAGACGCACGCAGCCGATCATCAGAAACACCCGTGGCATCTCGTCGATTCCAGTCCATGGCCGATTGTCGGCGCCACCGCGGCGCTGCTGCTGACCTTTGGCGGCGTCATGTTCATGCACCATGTCACGGCATGGATCATGGTCGCGGGCCTGGCGCTCACCGTGGTCACGATGGTCATGTGGTGGCGGGACGTCGTCCGCGAGGCCACGTTCCAGGGGCACCATACCTCGCCCGTCCAGATCGGCTTGCGCTTCGGCATGGCGCTGTTCATCGCCTCCGAGGTGATGTTTTTCGTGGCGTGGTTCTGGGCCTATTTCAACGCGAGCGTGTTTCCGACCGCGGCGATCGGCAGCGTATGGCCGCCCGAGGGCGTTATCACATTCAACCCATGGGACTTGCCGTTCCTCAACACGCTCATCCTGCTGACCTCGGGTGCGACCGTCACCTGGGCGCATCACGCGCTGCGGGAGGGCAATCGCCGCGGGATGCTCGCGGGTCTCGCGCTCACGATCGCCTTGGGCCTCTGTTTCACGGCCGTGCAGGCCTATGAGTATTCGCAGGCGCCGTTCGGCTTCCGCGGCGGGATCTACGGCACGACCTTCTTCATGGCGACCGGCTTCCATGGTTTTCACGTCATCATCGGGACGATCTTCCTCATCGTCTGTTTCTTCCGGGCCTATGCCGGGCATTTCAAGCCGGACCATCACTTCGGCTTCGAGGCGGCGGCGTGGTATTGGCACTTCGTCGACGTGGTCTGGCTGTTCCTGTTCACCTGCATCTATTGGTGGGGCAAGGGTCCGGTGACGCATTGAGCGCTGTGATATGCTGAGGGATGACTGATACCCGGTATCCATCCGTCTCTGCGCTTCGCGCCGGATTGATGTGCCGATGCCCCCGCTGCGGACAGGGACGGCTCTTCGACGGCTTTCTCGAGATCGCCCAGCGCTGCGAGGTTTGCGGGCTTGAACTCCGCGCCCAGGATTCCGGCGACGGGCCGGCCGTCTTCGTGATTCTGATCTTGGGATTCATCGTGGTGGGCTTGGCCCTGTGGACGGAAGTCACATTCGAGCCGCCGTTTTGGGTCCACGCGATCGCGTGGCCGCCTGTGATCCTGGGCGGGGCGCTGTTGATGTTGCGTCCGTTCAAGGCGGTTCTGATCGCGCTTCAGTACCGGCATCGGCGGGACACATTCGATGAGCCGGAGTGATCGCCGGCCCCGGCTTCTGTGGCCCACGGTCATCGCGGCGCTCGGGATCATCGTGCTGGTCGGGCTCGGTACCTGGCAGATCCATCGTCTCGCACGGAAGGAGCGCCTCATCGAGGCCATCGAGGCGAACCGCGCGGCGCCGGTGCTGGAGATGATCCCGGCCGATGCGCGGCCGGGCGACCTCGTGTTCCGGCGGGTCCATCTGTCCGGCCGGTTTCTCCATGACAAAGAGATGTACCTGACCGGGCGGACCCACAAAGGTGTCGTCGGATTGCACGTCGTGACCCCCTTGGTCCTCGCCGACGGCCGCACGGTCCTGGTCGACCGCGGCTGGGTCCCGCCGGACCGGGCCGAGCCGCGCCTGAGGCAAGAGGGCGTGTCCCAAGAGCCGGCCGAGGTCGAGGGGATGATCCGCGCCGTGTCGGAGCGCGGTCCGTTCACGCCGGACAATCGTCCCGACCAGAATCTGTGGTTCACCATCGACGTGCCGGCGATGGCGGCCTTCACGGGGATCGAGCTTCTTCCCTCTGTCGTCGAGGCGGGACCGGCGGCGAATCCGGGCGGCTATCCCGTGGGACAGGATCGCCCGATCGAGGTGCCTAACGACCATCTCCAATACGCCCTCACCTGGTATGCGCTCGCCGTGGCGCTCGCGGTGATCTATGTGATTTTCCTCCGTCGCAGGCGATGAACGCGTACCGCGCCCTCGAGGAACGGTTCCGACGCCATGCCGCCATCGCGGAAGCGACGAACGTCCTGCACTGGGACATGTCGACCATGATGCCTCAGGGCGGGGCCGAAGCGCGGGCCGAACAGTTGGCGGCCTTGCGGCGCGTGGGCCACGATCTTCTCGTCGACCAGGCCACGGGCGACTGGCTCGATGCCGCGGCCGCGGTCCCGGATCTGGACGGCTGGCAGCGCGCCAATCTTCGCGAAATGCGGCGCATGTGGAATCATGCCGCTGCGCTCGACGGATCATTGGTCGAGGCGCTGACCAAGGCCTGTGCCGCGGCGGAGACGGTCTGGCGCCGGGCGCGTCCGGACAACGACTTCAAGGCCGTCCGTCCTCACCTCGAGACCGTTTTGCGGCATGTCCGCGACATCGGCCAGGCCAAGGCCGCGCGTCTTGGATGTTCGGCCTATGACGCCCTTCTCGACGAGTTCGAGCCGGGTGGCCGAACGGCCATGATCGATCCATTGTTCGATGATCTTGCCGCGTTCCTGCCTGGCTTTCTTGAGCGCGTCTTGGCAAGACAGGCGGCAGAGGGCGAGCCCTTGCCGCTCGAGGGGCCGTTCGCGCGAGACGCGCAGCGCGCTCTCAGCGGGCGATTCATGCGCGCCCTCGGATTCGACTTCGACCATGGCCGGCTCGACGAAAGCGCCCATCCCTTCTGCGGCGGCGTCCCGGACGATGTGCGGATCACGACGCGCTATGACGAATCCGACTTTATGCAGGGCCTCATGGGGGTGCTGCACGAGACCGGCCATGCGCTCTATGAGCGAGCATTGCCGGCCGGCTGGCGCCGTCAGCCCGTCGGTCTCGCCCGCAGCATGAGCTTCCACGAAAGCCAGTCGCTCCTCGTCGAGATGCAGGCATGCCGAAGCCGGG
Source organism: Alphaproteobacteria bacterium (assembly GCA_041484095.1). Taxonomy (GTDB): domain Bacteria; phylum Pseudomonadota; class Alphaproteobacteria; order CADEGL01; family CADEGL01; genus JBGPGW01. Next base: position 17,414 of record JBGPGW010000002.1, read on the forward strand.
AGTTCCTGACCTTTGCGGCGCCGTTGTTGCGCGAGGCCTTCGGCCGTGACGGGCCGGCCTGGTCGGTCGAGAATCTTTATCGGCACTACACGCGTGTCGAGCGCGGCCTCATTCGCGTCGAGGCCGATGAGGTGACCTACCCCGCGCATGTCATCCTCCGCTACCGGCTGGAACGCGCGATGATCGAGGGCGATCTTGCCGTCGCGGAGCTTCCGGGCGCCTGGCGGGAGGGGATGGTCTCGCTCCTCGGCGTCGCCCCGCCCGACGATCGGCAGGGATGCCTGCAGGACATCCACTGGTATGACGGAGCGTGGGGCTATTTCCCGACCTATACGCTCGGCGCGATGACGGCGGCACAATTGTTCGACGCGGCGCGGCGCGCCCTGCCGGCTCTCCCCCAATTGTTGGCGCAGGGCGACTTCCGACCCCTGATCGGATGGTTGGGAAAGGCGGTCCACGCCCAGGGGTCGTTCTTCGAAACGGCCGACCTCCTGGGGGCCGCCACGGGCCGCGGTCTTGACCCCGCGGTCTTCAAGGCTCATCTAGAGCGCCGCTATCTTATTTAAATCATTGAGTTTTTCGGTTCATTGCGGGGTCCGGCGGGGGGCGATAGTCTAGGGGCCTTCCCTAATCCGGAGTGAATGCGGCGTGCGCTATGTAAGCACCCGGGGGACAGCCCCGGCCCTCGCGTTTGACGAAGTGCTGCTGGTCGGTCTCGCCGAAGACGGCGGGCTGTACGTGCCTGACCATTGGCCGCATTTCGACGCGCGGGAGATCGCCTCCTTCGCGGGTCTCACCTATCCCGAGCTTGCCGCGCGCGTCATGGCGCCATTCCTCGGTCTGCGCGCCGCAGGCGACGACCTCGCGGCGATCGCGAGGGATGCCTACCGGGACTTCGATCATGCGGCGACGGCGCCGCTCGTCCAGATGGACAGGCGGACCTGGCTTCTCCAGCTCTTCCATGGCCCGACACTGGCCTTCAAGGACTATGCGCTCCAGCTCGTCGCCCGGCTGTTCGATCACGTGCTTTCCAAGCGCGGCCAGCGCGTCACGATCATCGGCGCCACGTCCGGCGATACCGGAGCCTCCGCGATCGAGGCGTGTCGCAATTTGAAATCGGTCGACATTTTCATCCTCCACCCGCGCGGCCGCGTCTCGGAAGTGCAGCGCCGGATGATGACCACGGTGCTGTCGCCCAACGTACACAACCTCGCGATCGACGGGACGTTCGACGACTGCCAGGACCTGGTGAAGGCGATGTTCGCCGACCGGGCCTTGCGCGACGAGCTGGGCCTGTCCGCGGTCAATTCCATCAACTGGGCGCGCGTCGCGGCCCAGACGGTCTATTACTTTGCCGCCGCGGTGGCGCTTGGCGCGCCCAACCGGAAGGTGGCCTTCGCGGTTCCGACCGGCAATTTCGGCAACGTCTATGCCGGCCATGCCGCCCGCGCGATGGGGCTGCCGATCACGCAGCTGATCGTCGGCTCCAACCGAAACGACATCCTGGCTCGCTTCTTCGAGAGCGGCGCGCTCGAGATCCGCGGCGTCGAGCCGTCCTTGAGCCCGAGCATGGACATCCAGGTGTCGAGCAATTTCGAGCGTCTCATGTTCGATCTGTTCGACCGCGACGGTGCCGCGGTCGGTGCCGCGATGGCGCGGTTCCGCGCCGAAGGGCGGCTTTCCTTCGACGCGGGATCATTGAAACGCGCGCGGGCGCTGTTCGACGGCTTTCGCCTCGACGATGAAGGGACGATCGCGACCATGCGCACGACCTACGAGGAAACGGGGCAGATCATCGATCCGCACAGCGCGGTCGGCCTTGCGGCGGCGCGCGCATGCATGCGGGACCGCGAAACGCCGGTTGTGGCGCTGGCGACGGCCCATCCCGCCAAGTTTCCGGACGCCGTCGAGCGCGCGATCGGCCTCCGCCCTGCCCTGCCCGCGAGGCATGCCGATCTCCTCGAGCGGGAGGAACGGATGACCGCGCTTCCCAAGGACCGCGAAGCGCTCAAGGCCTTCCTCCGCGCGCGGGTCACGCTCACGGGGGCCGCATGACGATCATGCTGACTAAATTGCCGAGCGGGCTCACCGTGGTCACCGATTGCATGGATTCGGTCGAGACCGTCTCGGTCGGCGTGTGGGTCGGGTCCGGCACGCGGAACGAGCGGTCCGAATGGAATGGCATCGCCCATCTCCTGGAACACATGGCGTTCAAGGGCACGGGCCGGCGGACGGCGCAGGCGATTGCCGAGGAGATCGAGGCCGTCGGCGGGCAACTGAACGCCTATACCGCCCGGGAGCACACGGCCTATTACGCCAAGGTCCTGTCGGGCGATCTTGCTCTTGCGATCGATATCCTCGCGGACATTCTCCAGAACTCGAGCTTCGATCCCACCGAGCTCGAGCGGGAACGGTCTGTCGTGCTCCAGGAAATCGGCCAGGCGCGCGATACGCCGGACGACATCGTGTTCGATCATTTCCAGGCGGCGGCGTTCCCCGATCAGCCCATGGGACGGTCGGTCCTCGGCACGACCGACATCGTCGGGCATATGGGACGCGACGCGCTGTTCGAGTACATGCGCTCGCAGTATGCCGCGGAGAAAATGATCCTCGCGGCGGCCGGCCGCGTCGACCATACCCGGCTTGTGGAGCTGGCCGGCGGACATTTCCGCGGGCTGCTGCCGAACGGCCACTTCAAGCCGGACCCCGCGCGCTATGCCGGCGGCGAGATCCGCGAGGAGCGGGCGCTCGAGCAGCTTCATCTCGTCGTCGGATTCGACGGCGTTCCCTTCGACGATCCCGATTACTACGCGGCCGCCGCTCTCTCGACCCTGCTCGGCGGGGGCATGTCGTCGCGCCTGTTTCAGGAGGTGCGCGAAAAACGCGGCCTCGCCTACAACATCTATTCCTTCGGCTCGTCGTATTCGGACAGCGGGCTGTTCGGCATCTATGCCGGAACAAGCGAGTCGATGGTCGACGAACTCGTGCGCGTCATCGGGGGCGAGACGGTCGCGATCGCGGACAAGGTCAGTCAGGGCGAGATCGACCGGGCACGCGCGCAGCTCAAGGCCAGTATCCTCATGGCGCTCGAAAGCACGGGTGCGCGCTGTGAACGCCTGGCAACGAATCTTCTCGTCTATGGGCGGATCATTCCGATCGAAGAGATCGTCGCGCAGATCGACGCGATCGACGAGACGGCGATCCGGCGTGTCGCGCGGCGCATCCTCGAATCGCGGCCGACGATCGCGGCCGTGGGCCCGACGCGCACGCTCGATGCCTACGATTCGATTGCCGGCCGGTTCCGCTGACAGGCGGAAGGGACGCGGCGCACCCACGGAATTGAGCGATGGTTCTTCGGATTCTCAAGAGCTGGTCGGCCCAGCCCGCCACATTGCGGCTCGAGGGCGAGCACGTGTATCTCCGCCCGCTCCAGGATCACGACTGGCGGGCGTGGTCGGATCTGCGCCGGGCCTCGCGCGCCTTTCTCGAGCCGTGGGAGCCTTTGTGGCCGCCCGATGCGCTGAGCCGTCTTTCCTATCGCCGGCGCCTCGATCAGGCGATCGGCGAGCTTAAATCCGAGACGGGCTATCCCTTCCATATCATCCGCCGCCGGGACGAGCAGCTGCTCGGCGGCGTTACGATGAGCAATGTACGCCGGAGCGTGGCACAGAGCGCCACGCTCGGCTACTGGATCGCCGAGCCCTTCGCGCGAAAGGGCCATATGAGTGAAGCGCTCGCATGCGTCGCGGCCTTCGCGTTCGACCGCCTCGGGCTTCATCGCCTGGAAGCCGCCTGTTTGCCCACCAACGAGGCGAGCCGGCGCGTCCTGCAGAAGATCGGTTTCCAGCAGGAGGGGTATGCGCGAGGCTATCTCCGGATCAACGGCCTCTGGCACGACCATCTGCTGTTCGGTTTGCTTGCCGAGGATTGGCGCCGTGGGCGCGACCGGCGCTAACGGACCAGCCGATACCAGCCGGCCGCCACGAGACCCCAGATCGCGTTCGCCGCGAGCACCACGAGCGGCGTGAGCGCGCCAAGGCCAAGCCCCATGACCCCGGCATTCGTCTTCTCCGGGAATACCACGAACAACTGAACGATCGTCGGCGCAAGGCTGAAGACGAGGCCACGCACGGCCCAGGACCGCTCGAGAATCGGCAGCGCGAACATGAAGCCCCACAACCCGCCCCAGCTTATGCGGGGGTAGAGCCAGGCCGGAGTGAGCTGAGGGGCGATGCTGACGCCGATGGCGGCGGTGAGCCCAAAATCACCCGCGAGCCAAATCGCCAGCCCGTTCGCGAGCGCGCCCAGCGCACCGGCCGCGAAGGCCAGCGAAAGCCGTTTTGCCGCCGCGTCCACTCAGGCCCGGCCCGCTTGCGTCGACAGCGACATCGGATTCACGCCGAGCTTGGCCAGAGCGCGGGTCCATTTCGAATCGAGTTCGGAATCGAACACGATGTTCGTATCCGCCGGCACATGGAGCCAGCCATTGGCTTGGATCTCCTCTTCGAGCTGTCCCGGCCCCCATCCGGCATAACCGAGGGCCAGGAGCCGCTGGCGCGGCCCGCCGCCCGCCGCGATTGCCTTCAGAATGTCGATCGATGCCGTGAGCGCGATGCCGCTATCCACGACCAGCGTCCCGTCGAGAGCGAATTCGGACGAGTGAAGCACGAATCCGCGACCGGATTCGACGGGGCCGCCGAAATGCACGCGGATTTCGTCTTCGACCTTCATGCCCTTGATGCCGAGTTGTTCGAGAAGATCGGGAAACGTGATGGAGCCGAGCAGCCGATTGAGTACGAGCCCCATGGCGCCATCCGAGGTATGCGCGCACATATAGATGACGGATCGCTCGAACCGCGGATCCGACATCGCCGGCATGGCGATCAGCAATTGGCCCGGAAGAAAGCTGGCCGGTTCGCCTGTGCTCGTCATGGCTAAACTCTACTGCCGCTCGATTTTCCAAGGCAAGGGCGACACGACGGCATGATCGTCGCGGGATACCCTTCCTGGTATAACGCGGGCGCGATCGACCCCAGATCGAGACCGGGATGGCGTGTGTTTGAAGGGAAGGCGCGTGTGACGGGTTCAGCCTTGCTCAAGGCAACGATCGGCCTCGTCGTCGCGGCGATCCTGGCCTGCTCCGGGGCCGCCGCCGATGGCGTGATCGGCGTGCCGGCCGCCCAGGGTGCCTCGGCGTCGCTTCGCACCGAGCAGTCGGAGGTCCGGCTTCTGGCGGCAGCCGACGCGCTTGGCCCCGACGGGCGCGTGCAGCTCGGGCTTCAGTTTCGGCTGCAGCCGCACTGGAAAGTCTATTGGCGCTCGCCGGGTGCTGCGGGCTATCCGCCGCGGCTCGACTGGAGCGGATCGCGCAACCTCGAATCGGCCGTGATGCGCTGGCCCGCCCCGCAGCGCTTCTCGATCCTCGGTCTCGAGACGCTCGGCTACACCGATGAGATCGTGTTCCCGGTCGAGGTTCGCGCCAAGAGCGCAGCGGACCCGCTCGCGCTCGCGCTTCGCATCGACTACCTCATCTGCGAAGAGATCTGCATTCCCTACAGCGCCACGCTCGACCTCACCGTGTTGCCGGGCGAGCAGCGCGCGACGGCGTTCGCGCCGCTGATCGAGCGCTACCGCGCGGCCGTTCCGGGCGATGGTGCGCGTGTCGGCTGGACGCTGGCCGAGAGTACGGTTGCGGGCCGTCCCGGCGAGGAGACGTTGCGGATCGCGATCGACGCCACGTCGCCCGTCGCCAGGCCCGATCTCTTCGTCGAGGGGCCCGACGCGTATGGCTTCGGTGCCGTTTCGATACGGGTCGAAGGTGCGCGCGTCGTGGCCGACGTCCCTGTGATCGGCATTTCTCCGACGCCCGCCTCCCTTGCCGGACAGAAATTGACGGTGACGCTCGCCGATGGCGCACATGCGGCGGAATGGACGACCACGGTCGACGCGGCGAACGTTCAGCCGATCGGGTGGGCACGGTGGCTCGGCATTCTCGGCCTGGCGCTTCTCGGCGGTCTCATCCTCAATCTGATGCCCTGCGTGTTGCCTGTCTTGTCGATCAAGCTGCTCGGGATCGTCGGCCTGGGCGGGCGGGCGAGGCGTGTCGTGCGCCGCCGCTTTCTCGCTTCGGCCGCGGGTATCCTGTTCTCGTTCCTCATTCTCGCGGGCGGCGTTCTCGTCGCCAAATCGGCCGGGCATGCCGTGGGGTGGGGCATTCAGTTCCAGCAGCCGCTGTTCCTCGTCGCGATGACGCTCATCCTCACGGTGTTCGCCTGCAATCTGTGGGGCGTCTTCGAATTCCGCCTGCCAGACGGGTTGGCGGACCGCGCGGCACGGGTCGGGCGCGACGACGGATTCCTTGGTCACTTCCTCACGGGCGCGCTGGCGACGGTTCTTGCGACGCCGTGTTCGGCTCCGTTCCTCGGGACGGCGGTCGGCTTCGCGCTCGCGCGCGGACCTCTCGAGATCCTGGCGGTCTTCGTGGCACTCGGCCTGGGACTGGCGCTGCCCTATCTGGCGGTCGCCGCCATGCCCGGCCTTGCCGCACGTCTGCCTCATCCCGGTCACTGGATGGTGACGTTGCGGCGCGTGCTCGGGGTCGCGCTCATCGCGACGGCGGCGTGGCTTCTCGTCGTCTTGGCCTCGGCGCGCGGCTTGGCCGGTGCGCTCGTCGTCGCGGGCGGTCTCGTGTCGCTGGTTGCGTTCTTATGGGCAACGCGGCGTTCGTCGGCCGCCATCGGCTGGGCGGGCATGGCGGTCATCGCGGCGTTGGCGCTTCTCTCGCCCCAGTTCGTCGCGGGTCGGCCCGATCCAGCCTCCCCCGCCCGCGGCGTGATCGCCTGGCAGCCCTTCGATGCAGAGGCCATTCCGTCTCTCGTCGCCCAAGGCAAGGTCGTGTTCGTCGACGTCACCGCCGATTGGTGTCTCACCTGCAAGGTGAATGCCCGGTTCGTTCTCGAAACGGAAGACGTTGCGCGCGCACTGAACGGCGAGAGCGTCGTCGCGATGCGCGCCGACTGGACCAATCCGGATGCCCGCATCGCCGCCTTCCTCGCGCGCTTCGGGCGCTACGGCATTCCGTTCAACGCCGTTTATGGCCCTTCTGCGCCTGTGGGTATTGTGCTGCCCGAGCTGCTCGACCGCGACACGGTGCTGGAATCGCTCGCGCACGCCGCCCGAAGCGGCTGAACGGTTGCCCCTGAAGGGGGCAGAAACTACTATGACGGTGACATCGGCGGCGCATGCCGCAAGCCGACCATTCATCGACATTCATCACGAGGGAGAGAACCGATGGCCATCAAAGAGGGCGACAAGATTCCGTCAATGAAGCTGAAGCGCATGACCGCCAACGGGCCCGCGGACGTCTCGACGGACGAGATTTTCGCGGGGAAGAAAGTCGCGCTGTTCTCGGTGCCCGGCGCCTTCACGCCGACATGTTCGGCCAAGCATCTGCCGGGTTACGTGCAGAAGGCCGACGCGCTGAAGGCCAAGGGCATCGACACCATTGCCTGCATGGCGGTGAACGACGCCTTCGTCATGGATGCCTGGGGTAAGGCGCAGAATGTCGGCGACAAGGTGGCGATGCTGGCCGACGGAAGTGCGGCCTTTGCCAAGGCGCTCGGGCTCGAGCTCGACCTCACGGCGATGGGGCTCGGCATGCGCGGACGGCGCTTCTCGATGATCGTCGACAACGGCGTCGTCAAGAAACTCAATCTGGAAGAAGCCGGCGCGTTCAAGATCAGCGACGCGGAGACGATGCTCGGTCAGCTCTAGAGACCTTCATCACGCCGGCTGCAGTCGACAGGGGGGCCTTGCGGCCCCCCTGTCATGTGCCCCAGTCATATGACAGGGGCATATGACGGACGTCATTTTGCGGAATCGAGAAAGGGCGTCATGCCCTGGCGCGCAAGCGCATCGGCGCGCTCGTTCTCCGCGTGTCCCGCATGCGCCTTCACCCAGTGCCAATGCGTCTTGTGGTGCCGGAGCGCCTCGTCCAGGCGCTGCCAGAGGTCGATATTCTTGACCGGCTTGCGATCGGCCGTGCGCCAGCCGCGCGCTTTCCAGTTGTGGATCCACTTGGTGATGCCGTCGCGCAGGTAGAGGCTGTCGGTATGGACGTGGATCTCGACCGGACGCTTCATCGCCTCGATCGCATGAATGGCCGCGAGAAGTTCCATCCGGTTGTTGGTCGTGGCGGCTTCGCCGCCGCACAGTTCGCGCTCGCTGCCGTTGTAGCGGAGGATGACGCCCCAGCCGCCCGGGCCCGGATTGCCGCTGCACGCCCCGTCCGTGTAGGCATGGACCGCGTCGGCCTTTGCCTTGCCGTCAGCGGAGACCATAGGCGTCGGGTCCTTTCACGTGCTGGTGGAAGCGAAGCTTTTTCAGATACTCCAACGGGTCCTTGGGTTTCACGAGTGCGCCGTCGGGGTGGTGGATCAAATCGTAAAGACGGGTCAGCAGGAAGCGCAGCGCAGCACCCCGCGCAAGCAATGGCAGGGCCTCGAGCTCTTCCGTCGAGAAGGGCCGCTGCTGCCGGTAGGCCGAGAGCATCAGATGCGCTTTGGTCACGTTGAAACTCTCATCGGGCTCGAAACACCAGGCGTTGAGACAGATCGCCAGCTCATAGGCATAGAAGTCGTTGCATGCGAAATAGAAGTCGATGACACCGGAAAGTTTCCCGCCGAGGAAGAACACATTGTCCGGGAACAGGTCGGCATGGATGACGCCCGCCGGCAGTGTCTTCGGCCATCGCGCCTCGAGGTAGGCGAGTTCTTCCGCGATCATCCCGGCGAGGCCGTCTTGAATGGTATCCGCGCGGGCCTTGCAGCCTTCGTACAAGGGGCGCCAGCCCGCGACGGAAAGGCTGTTCGGCCGCCGCATGCCAAAAGCCGATCCGGCCATATGCAGCCGCGCCAACGCCGCACCGAGTTCGCGGCAATGGAACGGCTGAATGCGCCGCGGCCACAGGCCGGTGAGAAACGTGACGAGCGCCGCCGGTCGTCCGCAAAGTTTCCTGAGGGCCGCTCCGTCCCGCCCATGCACGGGCGTGGGACAGGGAAATCCCTCCGCCGCCAAGTGGTCCATGAGGCCGAGGAAGAATGGAAGATCGTTCGGTGCGACGCGCTTTTCGTAGAGCGTCAGGATATAGGCGCCTCGATTGGTCTGCAGGACGTAGTTAGAATTCTCGACGCCTTCGGCGATGCCCTTGAATGACGTGACGGAACCGACATCGTAGGCCGAGAGAAATTCTCCGAGCTCCTCGTCCGAAACCTCCGTGTAGACCGCCATTCCCTACGCTCCGCCACTGGGTCCCGACGCGCCCGCTCGTCAACGGCAATGCGGTGTTTTGCGCACTCTTAGGCGCGCGCATCCGATGGCGTCGGCCGCGAGTGGTATGGCCGATTGCCGGGTCTTGTGCAACGTTTGGCGCTTCACTAAAGTTCGCGGGCTGGCAGCGGTCGGGCCGGCGCGGTCCCCCCACAACGGATGAGACAGGGTCATGGCTGAACCGGTTCCTGCCCAGAAGGCGCCATACGCCGTCGATGTCGAGGCCGGCCGCATCTATTATTGGTGTGCGTGTGGCCGCAGCAAGAAACAGCCCTATTGCGACGGTTCCCACAAGGACACCGGGATCCAGCCGCTCTCGTTCACGCCCGACAAGGCGCAGAAGGTGTTTCTGTGCGGATGCAAGGCAACGGCTCGAAAGCCGTATTGCGACGGAACGCACAGTCGCATCTGACGTGCGGACAACTCGCGCCCATCTCAGCCAGATGATGTCGGGATTAAGACGCGCCGCATTCGGAGTTGCCGGCGCGGCGATTCTCGGCTTGTCGGCCTGCACGGACCCGCCGGTCCCGTGCCCGTATGTGAAGGTCCCCGCCGCCTTGTCGCAGCTCACCAAGTTCGACGACGGACCCGCGCGCGAGGCCGCCAACGTTCGCTACCAATCGCGCATCGCGAACGTGGCCATCGCCTGCGTCAGTACCGAGGCGAAATCGACGCATCTGGCGCGCGGGAGCGGCTCGCCGGACAATCTCGAAGTCCAGATCAGGGTTAACTTCGCGACCCAGCGTGGCCCGCGCGGCCAGGGGAACACGGCGGATGCGGTCTATTTCGTGGCGGTGACGGATATCCGCGACGCCATTCTCGACAGGCAGGAATTCCCGGTGAAGCTCAAAATGGGGTCGGCCGGGCAGGCGGTCACCACCACCACGGAGGATGCCTGGATGCTGATCAAGCTCGATGGACGTTCGGGGGCCGCGTTTCGGGTCTATACGGGGTTTCAGCTGGCGCCCGAGGAACTCGAGTTCAACCGCAAGATGCTCGAAAACTGAGCTTCGGTTGACATTCGGTGCCGAGGGATTAGGCTAAACGCACGTCATGGATGCGCGTCTGCGGATCGTGACGGAACCCTGCGGGAGAGATCGACCCGGCCTCGGGTTGGCGCCGAAGGAGCAACCGCCCCGGAAACTCTCAGGCAAAAGGACCGCAGGGGGAAGCACTCTGGAAAGCAGGCGCCGCGCAAGTGACGCCTCACCGAAGGGGTAAGCCGGGCCGGCGCTTGACCGGACGGTGAATCTTTCAGGTTCCAAGACAGAGGGGGCGAAGTTCGGCTTGCCGCTGCGGCTTGCCGTACCGAGACCTCTGTCGGAGGAGCCGAGTGGCTGATCCCGCGTCCGAAGCGCTCAAGCGCACCCCTCTTTACGACCTTCATGTCGAATTGGGAGCCAAGATCGTGCCCTTCGCGGGGTACGAAATGCCCGTGCAGTATCCGCAAGGCATCCTCGGGGAACACAAACACACCCGCGAGCAGGCGGGACTGTTCGACGTCTCGCATATGGGCCAGGTGACCATCACCGGCAACGGGGCGGCGTCGGTGCTCGAGACTCTCGTGCCCGCGGACATCCGCGATCTCGGCCTTCACCGCATGCGCTACACCCAGTTCACGAACGAGCGCGGCGGCATTCTCGACGACCTCATGGTGACGAACCGCGGCGCGGATCTGTTTCTCGTGGTCAATGCGGGATGCAAGGCGCAGGACATCGCGCATCTCCGGCGCATGGTCGGGTCGCGGGTCGCGATCGAGGTTCACGCCGACCGGGCCCTTCTGGCCCTGCAGGGGCCGCGCGCCGCCGATGTCTTGGGGCGGTTTTCCGCCGCGTGCCGGACGATGCCGTTCATGAGCGGTGCCGCGGTCGAGATCGACCGGGTGGCATGCTACGCGACGCGCTCCGGCTATACCGGCGAAGACGGCTACGAGCTCTCCATGCCGGCCGCCGACGCGGTGCGCGTGGCGCGGCGCCTTCTGGCGGAGAGCGAGGTCGCACCCATCGGGCTCGGCGCGCGGGATTCGCTGCGGCTCGAGGCCGGGCTGTGCCTCTACGGTCACGACCTCGACGAGACCACGACGCCCGTCGAAGCCGGGCTGGTTTGGAGCATTCAGAAGCGGCGGCGCGAGGAGGGCGGATTCCCGGGCGCCGACATCGTGAAGCGCCAATTGGCCGGTGGGGCCGCGCGCAAGCGCGTCGGCATTCTGCCCGAAGGCCGGGCCCCCGCGCGCGAGCACACGGCGATCACGGATCTCTCAGGCGGCGCGCTGGGCATGGTGACGAGCGGCGGATTCGGGCCGAGCGTCGGTGCGCCGATCGCCATGGGCTATGTGAGGGCGTCGCATGCGGCCAAGGACACGGCCGTCCAACTCGTGATCCGCGGCACGCCGCGTCCGGCGAAGATCGCAACCATGCCGTTTTGGCCGCAACGTTATTATCGCGGCTGAAAAAAACATCCGACAGGGAGAGGGTCAGCCATGGCTGAGCGCAAATATACCAAAGAGCACGAATGGGTGGTGATCGAGGGCGATGTCGCGACGGTCGGCATCACGAACTACGCCCAGGAACAATTGGGCGACGTCGTCTATGTGGAGCTGCCGGAAATCGGCAAGACGGTCACGCAGCTTGGCCAGGCCGCCGTCGTCGAATCCGTGAAGGCGGCAAGCGAGGTCTACGCGCCCCTTTCCGGCCAGGTGGTCGAATCGAACGCCGCGCTCGCGGGCAATCCGGCTCTCATCAATTCCGACCCGACGGGGGCCGCCTGGTTCTTCAAGATCAAGTTGTCGAACAAGGGCGAGCTCTCCCAGCTCATGGATGAGGCCGCCTACAAGGCCCATGTCGACAGCCTGCATTAGACCGTTCGCCAGACGTCAAAAAGAGGCGCATCACGATGAACAGAACGCGCGAACTCCGGGATCTCGAGCAGCGAGACGATTTCGTCGGCCGGCATATCGGGCCGAACGCGGCGGAGATCGAATCGATGCTGCAGACGCTTGCGATTCCGTCCCTCGATGTCCTGGTCGAGCGCGCCGTGCCGCCGTCGATCTTCGAGACGGCGCCTCTCGGTTTGCCGGAGAGCCGCACGGAGGCGGACGTGTTGCGGACGGCGCGCGCGCTTGCGTCGCGCAACAAGGTTTTGAAGTCGATGATCGGCATGGGCTATTCCGATTGCATCACGCCCCCGGTCATCCTGCGCAACATCCTCGAGAATCCCGGCTGGTACACGGCCTACACGCCCTATCAGCCCGAGATCTCGCAGGGCCGGCTCGAGGCGCTTCTCAACTTCCAGACCATGGTCATGGAGCTGACCGGGATGGAGCTTGCCAATGCGTCGTTGCTCGATGAGGCGACCGCGGCCGCGGAAGCCATGACGCTGTGCCTGCACCAGGCGAAGACGGAGAGCAGGTCCTTCTTCATTTCCGCCTCCTGTCACCCGCAGACGATCGCCGTCGTCGAGACGCGCGCGGAGCCGCTGGGGATCGAGGTGATCGTCGGCGATCCCGCGCGCGAACTCGGCGCGCACAAGGTGTTCGGCGTTCTCGTCCAGTATCCCGACACCTATGGCGAGATCGGCGATCTTCGCGCCATCGCGGAGGCCGCCCATGCCCAGGGTGCGATGGTCGTTGCATCCGGCGATCTGCTGAGTCTCGTGGTGCTGACCCCGCCTGGTGAGCTCGGCGCCGATGTCGCCATCGGCTCGTCCCAGCGGTTCGGCGTTCCGCTCGGCTTCGGCGGGCCGCATGCGGCCTATATGGCGACCAAGGATGCCTTCAAGCGGGCGCTGCCCGGGCGCATCGTGGGCGTCTCGGTCGACGCGCGCGGCCGGCAGGCCATGCGGCTCGCCCTTCAGACGCGCGAGCAGCACATCCGCCGCGAGAAGGCGACGAGCAATATCTGCACGGCGCAAGTGCTGCTCGCGGTCATCGCCGGCATGTACGCGGTCTATCACGGCCCCGAAGGGCTGCGCACGATCGCCGCGCGCGTGCACCGCCTGACCGCCATCCTCGCCGAAGGGCTGCGGCGCCTCGGCTTCGGTCTTGCGAACGCGTCGTTTTTCGACACCGTGACGGTCCGGACGCCGGGACGAGCGCGCGCGCTGATCGAGCGCGGGCTGAAAGCGGGATTCAATTTCCGCGGCGATCGCGCCGATTCGATCGGGATCGCGATCGATGAAGCGACGACGCGCCAGGACGTCGAGTCGATCCTCAAGGTCTTTGCCGACGCCAAGCCCGTGCCCTCGATCGAGGAGCTCGACCGCGCCGCGCCCGACGGCATTCCGGCGTCACTCCGGCGCGCGACACCCTTCCTCGCCCATCCCGTCTTCAATCGTCACCACTCCGAGACCGAGATGCTGCGCTACTTGCGGCGCCTCGAGGACAAGGACATCGCGCTCAATCGTTCGATGATCCCGCTCGGGTCATGCACGATGAAGCTCAACGCCACGACGGAGATGATTCCGGTGACGTGGCGCGAGTTCGGCGGCATTCATCCCTTCGCGCCGCTCGACCAGGCCAAGGGTTATCTCAAGATGATCGCCGATCTCGAATCGATGCTGAAGAAGGTCACCGGATTCGCCGCGATCTCGCTTCAGCCCAACGCGGGATCGCAGGGCGAGTATGCGGGCCTCCTCGTCATTCGCCGCTACCACCAAAGCCGTAACCAGGGCCATCGGAACGTCTGCCTCATCCCGAGCTCGGCGCACGGGACCAATCCCGCGAGCGCGGCGATGGCCGGGATGAGCGTCGTCGTCGTGGCGTGCGACGAGAAGGGCAATGTCGACGTCGGCGATTTGAAGCGCAAGGCCGAGGAGCACAAGGACCGGCTGGCGGCGCTCATGGTGACCTATCCCTCGACGCATGGCGTCTTCGAGGAACGAATTCGCGAGATTTGCCGCATCGTGCATCGCGCCGGCGGCCAAGTGTACATGGACGGCGCCAATCTCAATGCCCAGGTCGGCCTGTGCCGCCCGGGCCGGTTCGGGCCCGACGTGGCGCACCTCAATCTCCACAAGACCTTCTGCATCCCGCATGGCGGCGGCGGGCCGGGCGTGGGGCCGATCGGCGTCGCGAAGCACCTGGCGCCGTTCCTGCCGACCCACCCCGTTCACCCGTCCTGCGGGCCCAAGACGGGCATCGGCCCGGTCTCGGCGGCCCCCTGGGGCAGCGCGAGCATTCTGCCGATCTCCTGGGCCTATATCGCGATGATGGGCCGGAACGGCCTCCGGCGCGCGACGCAGGTCGCGATCCTCAACGCCAATTACATCGCGCGCAAGCTGGCGCCGCACTATCCCGTGCTCTACACCGGCCTCAACGGCCTCGTCGCGCATGAATGCATCATCGACCTGCGCCCGCTCAAGGATAGCTCCGGCATCTCGGTCGACGACGTGACCAAGCGCCTTATGGACTACGGCTTCCACGCGCCGACGATGTCGTTTCCCGTCGCGGGCACCCTGATGATCGAGCCCACGGAAAGCGAATCGAAGGTGGAGCTCGATCGCTTCTGCGAGGCGATGATCGCCATCCGCGGCGAAATTCGAAAGGTCGAAACCGGCGCCTATGACAAGACCGACAATCCGCTGCGGAACGCCCCGCACACGGCGGACGACCTCACGAGCAGCGCTTGGACGCATCCCTATGCACGGGAGGAAGCCGCGTTCCCGGTCGAGTCGCTCCGGGCCGCCAAATACTGGCCGCCGGTCAACAGAATCGATCAAGTCTATGGCGATAGGAACCTCGTCTGCGCGTGCCCGCCGATCGAGGCCTATAAGAACGCCGCCGAATAAGAAAAAAGCGGGGCGCTCCTCGATGCGCGTCCGCCTCGGCGCGCCTCAGTGCATCTTCTGCGGCAATTCCTTGATCGCTGTGTCGATCATCGCGCCGCGCTTGGAGGTATCGAGCGCGGATTCGAGCAGATGGCGCGTGGCCGCAATCGCCATGTCGGCGGCGGCCTGACGGACATCATTGAGCGCCTGCGCCTCGGCCTGGGCTATGCGGTCGATGGCTTGGCGTTCCCGGCGCTGAAGCGAGGCTTCGAGCGCCTTCTCGCCCTGCGTTCGTTGCCGGGCGGCCTCCTCACGGGCATGGGCGATGATCTGCTGGATATCCTGCATGGCCTGACGCTGCTTCTGCTGGTACTCCGCGAGCAGGCGCTGCGCCGCCTCGCGCAAGTCGTGGGCTTCCTCGATCTGCGTCTTGATACGCACGGCCCTCTGATCGAGGGCCGAGAACACCGTCTTGCGGATCGGCTTCACCGCCAGCGCGATGAAGACCAGGAAGGAGATCAGAACCCAGAATGTCGGATCGTGAAGCATCGGATTATGGCCGCCGGGATTTCATGGCTGCGGCGACAGCAATGCTGACGGTGCGCTCGTCGGGCGCCGTCCCGACGAGACGTTCGGTCGCCTGGCGCACCGCCCCGCTCGCGATGGAACCGATATTGGCGATCGCCTGCGCCTTCGCGCTCGCGATCCGGTCCTCGGCGCCTTTGATCTGATCGGCCAGGCGCTCGCCCCATTCGGCGTGCTGCCGGGCAGCCTCGGCGGCGACCGCCGCCGCGGCGTCACGCAAGCTGGCCTGGGCCTCGGCGCGCGCCTCGGCGACCGCCTTTTCGTAGGCGCCGAGGACGGCTTCGGCCTCTTCCTTGAGCTTGGTGGCCATATCGAGATCGTTGTCGATCCGGCCCTGGCGGGTCTTCAGCACCTCGGCCACGCGCGGCAGGGCCACGCGCCACATGAGGATGTAGAGGACGATGAACGTTATCGCCAGCCAGAGGATCTGGGTGGGAAACGTCGCCGGGTCGAGCTGGGGCATGACGGCGACCTATCGTGCTTCGTCGGACATGGGCGCGGCGTGCCGCGCTCAGGTGAACAGGATGAGGAAGGAGATCAAAAGCGCATAGAGCGCCACCGCCTCGACAAGGGCGAATCCCAACATGCCGAGCGGGAAGACTTGCGGGCGCGCGGCGGGATTGCGGGCGATCGAGCTGATCAGCGAAGCGAAGATGCTGCCGATGCCAGCGCCGACGCCGGACAGCCCGATCACGGCCAGTCCGGCACCGATCATCTTTGCGGCTTCTGTTTCCATTGGTGTTGTTCCCCTTCTTCTGGCGTTGGATGGATGAGGATGCGCAGAGACGCGCCGGTCCTCAATGCAGGTGAATCGAATCGTTGAGATAGAGGCAGGTGAGCACGGTGAACACATAGGCCTGCAGGAACGCGACCAGCAGCTCGAAGGCCGTGAGCGCGACGTTCATGGCCAGCGGCGCTATGCCCCCGACGCCGAACGTGGCCGCGCCCAGCGTCACGACGAAGCCCGCGAAGACCTTCATCATGGTGTGCCCGGCCATCATGTTCGCGAACAGCCGGATCGACAGGCTGACCGGCCGTGAAAGGTAGGAAATGATCTCGATCGGCACCATGAGCGGCAGCATCACGGCCGGCACGCCCTTGGGCACGAAAAAGCTGAAGAAGTGAAGACCGTGCATCACGATGCCGACCAGCGTGACGCCGATGATGACGACGACCGCCAGGGCCGCCGTGACGGCGAGGTGGCTCGTGAAGGTGAAGCTGTAGGGAACGAGACCGAGGAGGTTTCCGAACAGGATGAACATGAACAACGTGAAGATGAAGGGGAAGAACCGGCGTCCCTCGCTGCCCACATTGTCGCGGATCATGTTGGCGATGAACTCGTAGGACAATTCCGCCATCGACTGCCAGCGCCCGGGAACGAGCGTGCCGCGCCGCATGCTCATGGTCAGGAACATGGTGATGATGACCACCGCCGCCACCATGACAGCCGCGGAATTGGTGAACGACATGTCGACGCCGCCAAGGTCGATCGGGACCAGGCGCTTGATATGGAACTGTTCGAGAGGGCTGTGCCCGCCAGCTTCGGCCATCGCGCTACTTCAACTCCCCTTCGTCTTCGTCCGTCGGCTGCTCGCGCTTCTTGTAACCGACGGCGAGACCGTACCCCTTGGTGGCGCGGTAGACATTGAGAATTCCGGCGGCCGCCCCGAGGAAAAAGAACGTGATCAACAGCCAGGGCCCCGTGCCGAGCCACCGGTCGAGCAACCACCCGACAGCGAGCCCGACAAGAAGGCCCGAGACCAACTCGGCAGCGATCCGGAACGCCTGCCCAACAGCCGAGGATTCAGCCTTGGGGCCCTCATGCGGCTTTCGCGCCCGCGCCCGTCGGAGCCGATTCTCGAGATCCTTCAATGAGGGTGGGGAGCCGCCTTCCTCCATCGCCTGACGCCCGCGCTGACCTTTCTTGCGATTGGCTGCGGCCGCGCCAAGTCGGCCGGAACTTACGGACTGCCCCAAATCCTGTCAAGGAGGGGCCTGGGTATGGCAACCCATTCAATTCACTCGATAAATATGGCCTTAGGCGGTGGCGCGAAGGCGTTCCGCGCGGGCCAAATCGACCGAGACGAGCTGGGAGACGCCAGCCTCCGGCATGGTAACGCCGAACAGCCTGTCCATGCGCGCCATCGTCATCCGGTGATGGGTGATGACGAGGAACCGGGTCGAGGAGTGATGCGCGATTTCCTCGAGCAGGCTGCAGATGCGATCGACGTTCGCATCGTCGAGCGGCGCATCGACCTCGTCGAGGATGCAGATGGGCGCGGGGTTCGTCATGAACACCGCGAAGAGGAGGGCAAGCGCGGTCAAGGCGCGCTCGCCGCCCGAGAGCAGCGAGAGAACCTGAAGTCGCTTGCCCGGCGGACTCGCCATGATTTCAAGACCGGCCTCGAGCGGGTTGTCGAGATCGGTCAGCATCAGGCGCGCGCGGCCGCCGCCGAAGAGGCGGGTGAACAACACCTGAAAATGTTCGTTCACCGCCTCGAAGGATGCGAGAAGGCGCTGCCGTCCTTCGCGGTTGAGTTCCGCGATGCCGTCGCGCAAGCGTGCGATGGCGGCGAGAAGATCATCCCGCTCGCCTCTCAGCGCGACGATCTTGTCGCCGAGTTCGGCGGCTTCCTGCTCGGCGCGGAGGTTGACCGCGCCCATATTGTCCCGCTCGCGATGGAGCCGGTCGAGCCGGCCTTCGAGATGGGCCAAGTCGGGCAGTTCGGCCTCGTCCTTGATGCCCGCCACGTCGAGCGCCTGTTTCGGCGTGCAATCGATCCGCTCGGCGATCCGCTCGGCGATGTTCGTGCTGGCCAGCTCCGCCTGCTCGACGGCGGCCTCAGACCGCACGCGCTCCTCTCGCGCTTCCGCGAGGGATTGATCGGCGGATTTGAGCCGCCTGTCCGCGTCGGCCAGAAGCGATTCCGCCGTGACCAGCTCATCGGAGGCCTCTTTGCGCTTGGCTTCGGCGATCGTGATCCGATCCGACAGGGCATTGCGCTGCAGGGCGATCTCGCTGGGACGTTCGGCAAGCCGCGCCTGCTCCGATTGCGCCGCGACGGCGCGCTCATCGAGCGATTTCAGCTGCCGGGCCGCGGCCTCTGAGCGCTCGCGCCAGAAATCGTCTTCCTTGGCGATATCGTCGAGCCGATGGCGGCGCACCTCGGCCTCGCGAATGAACCGGTCGAGCCGGCTTTGCCGCTCGGCAAGGGAGGCGCGCCGTTCCGCAAGGTCGACCCGGAGCCGATCGAGCTGCGCCTGGCTGGACATGCTCTCCGAGAGCGAAGCGAGGCCGCGTTCCGCCTCCGTGAGCTTGGCTTCCGCCTCGGCGCGCTCACGTTCGCTGCGTGCGATCGCGTCTTCGAGCATCGAAAGGCGCGACGCATCCGCGGCCGAACGCTGCGCCAGCGCGCCATGACCCTCGCGCGCCTGGTCAAGCGCGGAAAGACAGTGCCGGGCCCGTTCCTGCGCATCGCGTGCGGCCAGCGTCGCCGTTTGACTGGCATCGCGCGCAAGATTGTACCGGGCTTGGGCGTCCGTCAGATCGCGTGCGGCCGATTCGAGCGCGGGGCGCAACGCGGCGTGTCGATTGCGCTGCGCGAGGCGCATCGCCGCGGTCGTGAGGGCCCCGGCGCGGATGGTAAAGCCGTCCCAGCGCCAGAGCGCCCCGTCGCGGGAGACGAGGCGCTGGCCCGGCGTAAGCGCGGCGGCCCGGGCGGCGCCTTCGGCCGCGGTCTCGACGAACCCGATCTGGGAAAGCCGTCGCGCCAAGGTCTCGGGCGCGCGAACATGATCGCTCAGCGGGACAACGCCGTCCGGCAGCGCGGCCGGTGCCGCGAAAGGCAAAAGGCTGCGCCAATGGATGGGCGCGCCTTCGTCCGCCGGCGCCCCGAGGTCATCGCCGAGCGCCGCGCCGAGCGCCGCTTCATAGCCCGCGCCCACCGTGACGCGATCGATGATCGGCGGCCACATGTCGCTTTCGCCGGCCGTGAGCAATTCGGCGAGCGCCCGCTCCTCCGCCCGAAGGCCTGCGACGGAGCCCTCGATCTCGCGGAGGGCTTCGCGCGCGCTGCGCTCGGTCTCCTCGGCGCGCGCGCGGGCCGCATCGGCCTCGCCGGCACGCGATTGAGCGGTTTCAAGATCGATTCGCGCCTGCTCGCGCGCCGCCGCGGCACTGGCAAGATCGCGCTCGGCCACGGCCGCCTGCCGGATCGAAGCCATTTCCTTGGCGATGCCGTCGAGCAGCGAGCTCAGGCGTTCGATCCGCTCCTGACTGTCGCTCCGGCGCTGCGCGAGTTCGGCGCGCCGCGCCTCGGTCGCCGCGATCTCGGCCGTCAGGGCCGCGAGCCTGCCTTCGACCGCTTCCGCATTGGCCGTCGCCGCTTGGACTTCATCGCGTGCGCCGCGTTCGTGCTCGGCCTCGTCGATCTGGGCCGCCGCCAGATCGGAGCGCTCGGCCCTCAACCGCTCGCGCGCCGCCGTCGTATCGAGCTCGAGCGTCCGCTCGCGTGTCTTGTCGGCCTCGATCTGATCGAGCCGTGCCATGAGTTCGGCCTGGGCCGCCTGGACACGCGCTTCTTCCGCATCGAGGCCGTCGAGTGCCACAGCCAGGCGATGCAGCTCCGCCGCGGCGACGGCTTCCGCTTGGCGCAGCGGCGCGAGGCGTGCGGCGGCGTTGGCCTGGGCGGTGGCCGCGGCGGCGGCGGCACCCGTCAGGTCCGCGACGCGCGCGTCGATCGCGCTGAAGCGAAGGCGGGCCGCCTCGACGGCCGCCTCTGCGTCACGCCAGCGCCGGTAGAGCAGCATGGCCTCGGCGCGGCGGATATGGTAGCTCAGATTCCGGTAGCGTGTCGCCTGGCGGGCTTGCTTCTTGAGCCCATCGAGTTGTGAATCGAGCGTCACGAGGACGTCGTCCAAACGCTGCAGATTGGTTTCGGCAGCCCGCAAGCGCAGCTCGGCTTCATGGCGACGGTTGTGGAGGCCTGTGATGCCGGCGGCTTCTTCGAGAAGAGCGCGCCGGTCGATCGGCCGGGCCGCGACGAGGGAGCCGACGCGGCCCTGGCTTACGATGGCCGTCGAGCGGGCGCCGCTCGCGACATCGGCAAACAGCAGCGCGACATCGCGCGCACGGACGTCCCGGCCGTTCACGCGGTAGTGGGAACCCTCGCTGCGCTCGATCCGGCGCGTGATCTCGATCGCCTCGTCGCCATTGTAGGCGGCGGGCGCGTTGCGGTCCGAATTGTCGAGCACGATCGAAACTTCGGCGATGTTACGGGCGGGTCGGTCGGCTGTGCCGCCGAAGATGACGTCGTCCATCTCGCCGCCGCGCATTTCCTTGGCCGACGCCTCGGCCATGACCCATCGCAGTGCATCGACGAGATTCGACTTGCCGCACCCGTTCGGCCCGACCACGCCGGTGAGGCCCGATTCGATGATGAGTTCCGACGGTTCAACGAAGGATTTGAACCCGGCAAGTCGAAGTTTGGCGAACTGAACCAAGCGGCGGTCCCAAAAAATGGTGATGAGGGTTACTTTACGAGAGGCTTCAGGGCCTTCTCAAAGCTTTCGTAGGAGGAGACGTCGTCGGCCTTCTTGCCGTTGATCACGAAGCTCGGAGTGGCGTTGATGGAGAACTTCGATTCGGCATCGGAGCGCTCCTTGCGGACGGCCTGGAACAAGGCTTCGTTCTTGGCGCAGGCCTCGAAGTCGGCCTCCGACATGCCGCCGAGCCGGGCGATCTGGCTGAGCGCCTTCTTCGGATCCTCCGCCCGCGCCCATTGATCCTGCCCGCGGAACAGCGCGTCGAGGAAGCTGAAATAACGGTCGGGCGGTGCGCAGCGCGCGACCATCGCGGCGAGCGTCGCCCGGCTGTCCAAGGGAAAATCGCGGAAGATGATCTTGACCTTGCCCGTGTCGACAAAGTGCGTCTTGAGCTTTGGCAAGGTGTCGCGGTGGAAGGCGGCACAGTGCGGGCAGGTCAGGGAGGCGTATTCGATGATCGTGACCGGGGCATTGGCCTTGCCGATCATCCGGTCCGCCATGGCCTCCTCGAGCGAGGGCAGCGCGGCCGAAACCGGCGCCGCCAGCCCCCATGCAAGACTCCAGCATAGGACTAACCGTAGTAGGAAAATCTTCAAAACCGACTCCGATCTACAAGATGTAGGGAAAGTATATCGAGGCCCCTTGGTCTCCACAAGAACCCGGGAAAGTGGCGGAAATTAGCACGTTTCACGCGCTCCCCGCCTTAGGGTTCGCGGCCGGATCTGGTGCTTCGGACCACGGCCGAGCCGAGCCGCGCAAGGGCCGCACGAAGCTCCTCATCCTCCACGATGTCGACCGCCGGGGGAGAAGCCTCACTCGGTCCGGTCGGGACGACATGGCGGCTCGCACGCACGCGCGCCTTGGGCGGCGCGTCCTGGACCAGGCGGATGCGCTTGATCGCGCCGTAGCCGAGATGGCCGTTGATGCGTTCGATCAGCACCGGCTCGAGATGCTGAAGCTCGATGGCCACCGGCCCGCGCGCGGCCAGGACCAAGGTCGCGCCTTCCCCTTCCGGCGCGCGGTCGATCAGCCGGCGCGGCACACAGTGCTGCGCCAGCTTCTCCCCGATGACGGTCGGCCAATCCGTGATGAGGCGGGCCAGGGTGGCGCCGCCGCTGCGCAAGGACTTGCGGGCCACATCGGGCAGCAGCGCGGCGAGCGCCCGCGGACCGCGACCCCGGCGCGGCGTCATGGAGTCATTGCCTTCGTCTCCAGCATCGGCCCTATGTTACGCGACGACGCGAGGCCGACGAAGATTCTTAGGGGATAGGAGTGCCGGCAATCCGCAAGCCAACGGCGATCGAGGCCCGGGCGCTCAGCCGCCGCCTGCTCCGGTGGTATGACGGACATCGCCGGCGCTTGCCGTGGCGGGCCGAGCCCGGCGAGAGGGCCGAGCCCTACCGCGTCTGGCTGAGCGAGATCATGCTGCAGCAGACGACGGTCGCCGCGGTCAAACCGTATTTCGAAGCCTTCCTCGAGCGGTGGCCGAGCGTCGGTGATCTCGCCCGCGCCAACATCGACGAGGTCCTTACGCTGTGGCAGGGCCTCGGCTACTACGCGCGCGCGCGCAATCTCCATCGCTGTGCGGGCGTGCTCCGCGATCGCCATGGCGGGCGTCTGCCCGAAGGCGAAGCCGAGCTCCGAGCCCTGCCCGGAATCGGGCGCTATTCGGCGGCGGCCATCGCGGCCATCGCGTTCGGCCGCCGCGCCGTCGTCGTCGACGGTAATGTCGAACGCGTGATCGCGCGGCTCTACGGCCTCAAGACGCCTTTGCCGAAGGCCAAGAAGGAAATCGGGATTCTCGCCGACCGCCTGACGCCCGCGCGGCGTCCGGGCGACTATGCGCAGGCGATCATGGATCTGGGCGCGACCGTCTGCACGCCGCGCCGGCCTTCCTGCGGGCTTTGCCCCTGGTCCGGATCATGCGCGGCCGAAGCATCGGGTGCGCCGGAGGCGCTGCCGCGCCGGGTGCGGAAGAAAGCGCGTCCCCTGCGGCGCGGCGTCGCATTCTGGGCGGCACGGAGCGACGGCGCGATTCTCTTGCGGCGGCGGCACGATGCCGGGCTCTTGGGCGGGATGATCGAGATCCCCTCGACCGCCTGGCACCTCGATGGCTGGACGCCCGAGGCGGCGCGCGCGTTCGCACCGCTCCCGGCGCGGTGGCGCGATCTCGACGGAGTCGTCCGGTGCGGCTTCACGCATTTCGAGCTCGAACTCATCGTCCTCGCGGCGCGCGTGCCGAAGGGCCGCCGGGCGCCGCCCGGCATGTTCTGGTGGCCGCTCGATCGGCTCGGCGAGCAGGCGCTGCCGACCGTCATGAAGAAAATCGTCGCCCATGCCGGCCCGTCCACATTCGCGGGCGGAGCGCCGGTTAGGGCCGGCCCAGGCCGAGCGCCTCGATGAGCTTGCCCTTGATGATCTTGCGCGAGGCGGTCATAGGCATCGCGTCGACGAATTCCAGACGCTCGGGCCAACGCATTTTCGCGATGCCCTGTTCCGCGAGGTATGCGCGCACATCGTCGAGGTTGAGGGTCTTGCCTGGCGCCATGAGCAGGACCAGGCAGGCGCGCTCGCCGAGGATCGGGTCAGGGGCGGGCACGATCGCCGATTGAAGGACGGCCGGGTGTGCGTTCATGGCGAGCTCGACATCGACGGGGTTGATCTTGACCCCGCCGCGGATGATCACATCCTTGGCGCGGCCACAAATGGCGATATGGCCGTCCCGGTCCATGCGGGCGAGATCGCCCGTGCGGAACCAGCCGTCGGGATAGCAGGTGCTGCGGGTTGCCTGCTCGTTGCCGTAGTAGCTCGAGATCTGGAACGGCCCCCTTGTCTCGAGATGGCCTTCTTTGCCGGGCGCAAGAGGCGTGCCGTCGTCATCGACGATGCGCGCTTCGTGACTTTTCCAGGCCGTGCCGACGGTGGAGAAGCGCAGGGGTGCCGGCACGTCCACGGCGTTCATGACGGGAACCAACACCTCGCTCATGCCCCAGATCTGATAGGCACTGCCGTTCGGGCAAGCCTCGTCGACGATGCGTACGGCTTCCTCCGGCGTGGGCGCGCCGCCAATGAAACTGCGCTTCAAACTCGCGGTCACGTCCTGGCCCCAGAGCCCGGCTTTTTGTCCCAGGAAGACATGGACAGGCCCGCCGCAAAAAACAGTCGCGCGGGTCCGGCGGATGGTCTCGGCCAGGGCCGGGGGCGAATAGAAGGCCATGGTCGCGCTCGCCGCTCCGGCGGCAATGGTCGTGACCACGACCAGCAGGCCGAAGGCATGGGTGTAGGGAGGGGCGCACATCACGACATCGGAGGACGCGGTGACGATGTTATCGCGCATCGCGAGGCAGCCGGCCGACCACGTGCGGTGGGCGTGGACGATCGCCTTGGGCGCGGCCGAGGTGCCCGACGTGAAGGCGAGCACGGCCGGGTCGTCGGCGTCCGGCGGGTCGGGGATCGGCGCGATCGCGGCCGCAGCGAGCTGGGCGAAGGGGACGCTACCCGCGGGCGGTCTGTCGCCCAGGGCGATAACCGTCTCAAGCATCGGCAAGGCGCCCTGCAGCTCGCGCGTGACCGCACCGACATCGTAGCCTTCGATCCCCGAGAGGCAGACGATGCCCTTGGCTTGGCCGTGGGTCAGCAGCGGCTCCAGATCCTTCCTTCGGTATGGCATGGGCAGCATGCAGGGCACCGCACCCAAGGTCTGGATGCCCAGGAAGACGGTCAGGAACTCGGGGCAGTTGGGAAGTTGCACGCCGATCACGTCGCCCCGCCGGAAGCCGAGGGCGCGAAGGCCCGAAGCAAACCGCTGGGCGGACTCATGAAGCTGGGCGTAGGTGAGGGTGCGATCGGGTCCGATGGCGGCCGGCGCATCGGGCGTCCGCGCGGCCCAGTCCGCCACCCAACGGTGGGGCATGGCATCGGTCCACCAGCCGGCCGCGACATAACGTGCGGCCGTATTGGGTGGAGTGGTCAGGGCGGATTTAAGATGATGGGCCATGAGCCGCCTCGTTGCCGTCTCCTCGACACGCAGAAGGCTAGCCGCAACCGCCCCCGGGGCCCAAGTGCAATGTCATCGGGAGACACTCGTGGCCGCTCGATCGGCTCGGTGAGACCGTGTTGCAATGGACGGCCCGAACCCGAACAATGATACTGATCGGCACCTGAGTCCGAATAATATCGGTGAGCACAGCGGGAGGATGAGATGGTGGAGCGCAGTTCCAGCAAGGCGGCCAATGCAGGCGACATCGCCACCCCGCTCGGGGTCAATCATGTCGTGCTTAATGTGCGCGATATCGAAGAATCGCACCGATTCTGGACGGAGATCGTCGGCTTGAAGCAAGTCGGGGTGTTTCGCCCCCGCGCCGAAATGGGGCCGATGCCCAAGATGCGCTTTTACGGTGGCGAACGCGACGGCAAGCTGTCCCATCACGACGTGGCGCTGGTCGAGAATCCGAACCTGCCGCCGCCGCCCGCGGAATGGGGGCCGTTCGGCGCGCCCCAGGCGATCAATCACATCGCGATTGCCATGCCCGACCGCGAATCCTGGATGAAGAAGCTGGCCGATTTGCAGGCACGAGGGGTCAAGTTTCATCTCCGCGTCAATCACGGGATGACACACAGCGTCTATATCAGCGACCCCAACGGCTATGGCGTCGAGCTGCTCTACGAATTGCCGCGCGAGATGTGGGAGCGCGACATCGACGCGGGCTTGAACTATTTCGAGTTGTTGCCGACGGAGGGCGAGGAGGCGCTCCTGGACAATATCGAGGATGCGCCGCGCTTCGGTGCCGCCGCGGAGTAGCGCTGTCGCTAAGTTAGTTGGACGCCGCGCTTGGTGTAGCGGACGGACGTGACTAGTTGAGCTCGGAGCGCAGGCGCGTGCGGAGGACGTCGAT
>JBGPGW010000003.1:0-36274 GCA_041484095.1 Alphaproteobacteria bacterium
AGCCCGAGAGCGTCCAGGGCTTCCGTGACATCGTCCGCCTCGATCAACGTATTGCTGATCGGCAGCGGCAGAACCAGGAAGCCAAGCTTGGCGTCATCGAGGTCCTGGAACAGCAGGATCTGGTCGAGCTTGGAATTGGGGATGGCATTGAGACCAAACAGGCGACGGCCAGGAAAACCGGGGAGGCCGAGCGGCATTTCAATCGCACTCTCGGTCTTGAATGCGATATGCCCGAAGCGCGTTTCGATCTCGATATATTCGGGAGGTCCGAACGCGATGGGTGCGTGGACAGGCAGGTCGACGTCGGGGGCTGCGGCGTGCGGCGCCATCATGGTAGAGCTCCTTCTTGCGCGTTGCGGCGTTATTTGAGGTAGTTGGCCAGCGACAGGTCTTTGATCTGGGCAAGGACCGCGTATGACGCCTGGAGAACCGTCGTGTCCTGGCTGAGGTGAGACATGGCGGAGGGGATATCGGTCGCCTCGATGTCCGAGATCGATTGGTTCACATAAACGAGATAGTCGCTATGCTTGTTGGTCGCGATCTCGAGATTGTTCCGGGATGCGCCGACTCGGCCGATCACGCCACCGAGATCGGTCACGGCCTGATCGATGAGTCTCAGCGCTTCGTTGCCGCGAAGCGGATCGAGATCGTTGTTGGAACTCGCCGTGCCGGTGAGGT
Organism: Alphaproteobacteria bacterium; assembly: GCA_041484095.1. Classification (GTDB taxonomy): domain Bacteria; phylum Pseudomonadota; class Alphaproteobacteria; order CADEGL01; family CADEGL01; genus JBGPGW01. The sequence goes on from JBGPGW010000003.1 coordinate 679, forward strand.
TAAGCGCCCGGATGACTTTCTCGAAGGCGGGATCATCGGCCGTGATTCCATAGTTGATCACGACGGAATCGTCCGCTTGGGTCGATAGGACCGCCTGGTCTCCCTGATAGTACGTGGTATCCGCGACACTCGGGTATGTCTGGGGCGGTACGGTGAAGGCCGGATCCGTCAGATCGACAGGTACGCGGTCGACAGTCGAGCCGCTGAAGAGATAGCGGCCGTCGACGTTGGCGTTGAGCAGGTTGGCGATCTGCGAGAGTTTTCCGGCGGCGCGTGAGGAAACGGCTCCTTGACCCTTGCCGTTGGAGTTGAGGGCCGTGACGAGCTCCGTTCGCAGGTCCTGCGCGATCTTCATGATCCCCGTGGCGCTCGTTTCCATGGCCTGAAGGCGCTGATCGGCAAGCTTGTTGTTCGCGACATATTGCGTCGTGCGCAACTCGCTCGACTTGAGGCTGACGAGACGGCGCGACTCCGGTGCGATCTTGCTGTATTGTTCGGCCACTCGTCCGTTGGAGATGGAAATCTGAGTCTCCGCGACGCGTGCCTGGGCCTCGGCCAAATTTGCGAGCATCAGGGTGTTCTGCGAGAGTGTCGCGATGCGCGTCATGGTTTACCTCCGTGCAACGATCTGATCGAGCAGGTCCATCATGTCCGATGCCGCGCTGACCACCCGGGCCGCTGCCTGGTACGAAGCCTGATAGATGACCAGGTTGGCGAGCTCTTCGTCGATGTTGACGCCGCTGATGGCGCTCGACTTCGACTTGACGTCATTGAGAACGGCATCGACGAATTTGGCTCGGTCTTCCGCGGTGGCGGTTCGCGACGCGTTGTCGGCGAGAACCTCATTGGCGTAATCGACGATCGTCGTCGTCACCGCGGGAATTCCGCCGGCCGCGGCGAATGCATAGGGCGTATGAAAGGCGTTCGTCATAGCCTGCAAGGCCGAACCGTCGCCGGTACCGATGGCGGTCGTGACGCCGACGGTGACGTTGCCGGGCGCGGTATTGTTGAGCGTGCCGCCCGAACTCCGCATGGGCGACGCGACGATATCCGGGCGCACGGCGATCGTGCCGGCGAGCGAGATGGCGTTGTTCCCGACGAAGAAGTCGTTCAGGCCGAAGTAATACGACAGGCCCGATCCGCCGACCGAGCTGGTGCCTTCGTTGATGGCGATACCCTCGCCAGCGTTGTTGGCCGTAATCACCAACTGCTTGCTGGCATTGAGCGATGCCGTTGCGGACCCGGCCAGATTCGTGTTGATGGCGGTAATCACATCGTTGACCGTGGTCGCGGTCGACAGGTCATAATCGAAGGGCGCAGCGGCAAACGTGCCGTCGCTCTTGACGACCGCGATCCGGGCGATGCCGGATCCGGCAAACGCCGTCGCCGCGCCACCGGCGAATGTGGCCGTGCCGGTCAACGTGCTGACGGGTGGACTTGCCGCGCCGGCATTGCTGAGTTTGTTGATCTCCGTCTTGAGCATTGCCGCGATGCTATCGAGTTCGGTTGCAAGATTCGGGAGCGCGGTGTCGCGCAGGTCGATGAGGCCGCCGATGCGCCCTGATGTGATCGACGTCGTGATGTCGGCGCCGTTGAGCGTGATTCCGTTGATCCCGCCGGGATACGTGATGGACGCGTCGAGTGCCGCCGAGGGGAGATGGGCGAGCGACTGCGTCGCGAGATCGACGAGAATGCGACCGTCGCCGGTCATGAGCACGGTCGAGCCCGTGTCCCGCTCGTATGACGTGATATCCATCTCTTTCGCGATGGCGTTCAACGCCAGGTCTCGCTTGTCCAGAAGATCGCCGTAAGGTTGATTGAGCGTCGCAGCCCGATTGATCTGTATGTTGAGATCGGCAATCGACTGAATCTGGCTGTTGACGGTCACGAGCGAGCCGGCAATGTCCTGGTCCGCGTTGGCGCGCAGGCCCTGGATCTTCGCCGCCATGTCGTTGATCTGCTGCGTGAGCGCGACGGCCGCATCGATGGCCTGGGTCCGCAGTGTGACGTTTTCGGACGTCGAGGCGGCGGCATTGAGGGCGGTTGAGAATTTCGTCAACGTCGAACCAAGCGCGGTGTCGCTGCTGAGAGTCCCGAACAGGTCTTGTGTACGCGCGTAATAGTCGTTCTCGACCGCTGCCTTGCCGCTGGTCGATTGCTGGGACCGGATCTCGCGCAGGAGAATGTCGCTGACGTTGCGCGTGATGCTGCTGACCGCGACGCCGCGGCCCTGTCCGCCGACGACGACGGTCGTGAGATTGGCGACCTTGCGCGTGTACCCCTCGGTGTTGACGTTCGCCACATTGCTTGAAATGACGTCGAGGGCGGACTTCGAGACCTGAAGACCGCTCAGCGCATTCTGGAGGGCAATAGAGAGGGACATCGGCCGCGTCCGTTAGAGCTGCTGATTGATCGAGAGAGAGAGCCCGCGGCCTTTTCCGGTCGACCGCTCAGGCGCCGCTCCGGCATTGGTGTAGCCGCTATGCCGCGGCTGGGCCTGCTCGGCCGCCTCGATGATCACCTTGATCAGGCGATTGTTGGCTTCGCTCGCGGCGCGAAGTGCCCGCGCGTTTTCAGCCACCGCTTCCTCAAACCGCTCGGTGACGCGACACAACTCGTCGCGCACGATGGACTCGACGGCGTTGAGGCGCGACGGCTCCGATTGGAGCTGAGTTACGTGCTCGAGGTAGACGCGCGCCAGTCCGGCCTTGTCGGCCTGAAGGGTTTCGATCTCTCTCGGCCGCATGGAGCGGAGGAGTTCGATCTCGCGTCCCATGAGATCGATGAGGCGGCTCGTCACGGCAATGAGCGTCGTTGCGATGTCACCTGTGTTCATGGCGCTTTGACCTCCTGAAGCTTGACGATTTCGCGATACACGGCGTCGGCAATGCCGATTCCGCCGGACCGGGCGGCGGCCCGGCCGAATTCCTCCCCCATCATCGAGCGGTAGATGGCTTCCCCGGGGCCGCCACCGAACATGCCGTCGGTCTTGAGCCCGGTGAACATCGACCCGATGATCTGGGAAAGGAAAAAGGACTCGAAATTCTCGGCAGCTTTTCGTGCAGCCGCATCGTTATTCGTCGCATGGGGCGTCGGGATCTGCGACCCGTCGATCGAAATATTCGGAAGGGTGTGGGTGCTGAGGTCCATTACATCGACCCCAATTCGGCCTGGAGCGCGCCCGCCGTCTTGATCGCCTGGAGGATGGTGATCATGTCGCGCGGGCCGATCCCCAGCGCATTGAGTCCATTGACGAGGTCCTGCAGGGTAACGCCGCCCTTGAGCACGGCCAGCTTGGTTTCGTTGCCCTGATCCACTTGGATGTCTGTCCGCGGCACAACGGTGGTCGTGCCGGTGTTGGAGAAGGCGTTGGGCTGCGAGACCTGGGGCGTTTCCGTGATTCGGATCGTCAAATTGCCCTGCGCGATGGCGACCGTGCTGATGCGGACTTTTTCGCCCATCACGATGATCCCCGTCGTCTCGTCGATGATCACGCGGGCGCTTTGGTCGGGCTCCACCTCGAGCTGCTCGATGTCCGTCAGCAGGTCCACGGTCTGGCCCTGGTGGTTTGCCGGCACCACGAGGAGAATCGTCGTGGGATCGAGCGATCGAGCCATTGGCGAGCCGACGTGGCTGTTGATGGCCAACATCACACGCCGGGCGGTGGTGAAATCGGGGTTGCGCAGCGTGATCTTGACCGACTGCATGGAAGCGAGCTCGAAGCCGACTTCGCGTTCGACGATCGCGCCGCTCGCAATCCGGCCGCCCGTCGGAACGCCCCTCGTAACCGTGGTCGCGGCACCCGCGGCGGCGAAGCCAGCGACCGCAACAGGGCCCTGCGCAACCGAATAGACCTCGCCATCGGCGCCGAGCAACGGTGTGACGAGCAGCGTTCCGCCAAGAAGACTCGTCGCATCGCCAAGCGCGCTCACGGTAACGTCGACACGGCTGCCATGGCGGACGAAGGCGGGCAGCCGCGCGGTCACCATGACGGCGGCGACATTTTTCGTTCGAAGCGTGGCGTCGCGAATATTGACGCCGAGGCGTTCGAGCATGCCGATGAGGCTTTGCTGGGTGAAGGGGGAGTTGTTCAGCGTGTCGCCGGTCCCGTTGAGCCCGACGACGAGGCCGTAGCCCACCAGCATGTTGTCCCGGTTGCCTTCGAAATCGGCGATATCCTTGATGCGCGAGGTCGCCGCGGCCGGTGGCGCAAACGCGATCGTTGCGGCCAGAAGGAGGCCGATACGGGCGCTGAATCGAGCAACGATGGATCGAGTTCGCTTTGTCATGAGTAGCCAGGCCATCCGTCAAAAGATCGCGGTACCCGAATCGAAGGCACACGGGTCCTTGGCAGGAAGTGATCGCAATCCACATGCCAAGCGGATGGAGGACGTATTTACCCCGCAACACGTTGATTTTTCAGGAGGGGCCGTGGGAGCGGTCCGGGGGGACAGGCAAGTCTTACCGCCCGTGCAGGGCAAGGGTTGCCGATGGATGGCCGGCTCTTAAGGCACCATTAAGAGAGAACGTACACCCTTGCCCGATATCCAACTCGCTCGACATCGAACACAACGGACCATTTCGATCGAATGAGAATCGATCCAACAGGGCGGGCGGTCCGGCTTTCCGGCCGGCGCGTTGAGCGAACCGGGCAGGGGCCCGGACGCTCCTTTGCGGCCCAGCTCGATGCGGCGATGGAAACGACACCGATCGCATCGAATGCCGCCGTCGATAGCGTCTCGAACGTGCTTGCGCTGCAAGAGGTCGGCCAGGCAACCACGCGTGCGCGGCGCCGGGGCGAAGATATTCTCGATCGTCTGGATGAAATTCGCCACGGGCTCCTTCTTGGCTCGATCCCCCGTCATGCGCTCGAGCGGCTGGACCAGGTCGTTCGGACCCAGATCGGCGAAACGAGCGACCCGCGGCTGACCGAGATACTGCGTGAAATCGAGGTCCGCGCGCGCGTCGAGCTGGCGAAGATCGAGAAGAGATCGTAGCCCGTTCCCTCCCCGGGTCTCATCGTGCGATCACCCGATCGCGGTGTGGCGCGGGATGACGGAGCCTGATATGAGTTTCGACCGTCACGCCGTTGCGATAGAAGCCCCACATCATCCAATGCCGATACGGCTGCCGCGCCACTATCGTCCGAGAGACGAAGAGGAGTTCATGAATCCTCGTCAGCGCGAATACTTCCGGCAGAAGCTGCTTCGGTGGCGCGCCGATCTCCTGCAGGGGTCGACGGAGACGCTCCATCATTTGCAGGCGGGTGGCCTTCAAGAGCCGGATGCCGCCGACCGTGCCATGCTTGAGGCGGATACGGCAATCGAGCTGCGCACGCGCGACAGGGAACGGAAGCTCATTGCCAAGATCGACGAAGCCCTGCGGCGCATTGAGGATGGGACGTACGGGTATTGTGAGGAGACCAACGAGCCCATCGGTCTTCGACGCCTGGAAGCGCGCCCGACGGCAACATTGAGCATCGAGGCCCAGGAGCGTCACGAGCGCCACGAACGGACCCATCGCGACGATTGATCGCCGGCGCTTGTCCCGCTTGGGGCGCCGCCGGCCTTAGCGCCGGGTGTCCTCGCTCTCCGGACTTGCGCGCCTGTCCAGCAGAAAAACCAGGGGCACGACGCAGAGCGTCACCACCATGAGCGCGCGGAAGTCATTGACGTAGGCGATCATCTCCGCCTGCCGGTCGATCATATGGCTGATGTTGGAAAGGCCTTCCGCCTGTCCGTGCCCGAGCGGCGCGGACAAGAGAGGGCCATGGTAGCGCTCGTTGTAAGGAGAGATGTTCTCGACGAGCGCCGAGCGGTTCACCTGTGCGTTCCGCACCAAGATCGTGACGAAGACGGATATGCCCAAGCTCGCCCCCAGGCTTCTGACGACGGCGTAGATGCCGGCCGCCTCCGTCCGGAGCGCCCGCGGCAAGGTCGAAAAGGCGACGGTGCTGACGGGCACGAAGATGAGCCCGAGGCCGACGCCAAAAATGAGTCCGCTCCAGACGATCCGCGGTTCACTCACATCGAGGGTAAAGCGGGTCATTTCCCAGAGTCCATAACTCGCGACCACGAGACCCGCGAGCATCAAGGCGCGGGGGTCCACCCGCGTGGTGGTGCGGCTTACGATGGCCATGCCGATCAGCGTGCCGAATGCGCGCGGCACGAACAGCAGGCCCGACGTCACGATGGGATAGTTCAGTAAGTTCTGCAGGAATGACGGCAGAAGCGCGATCGTCGCGTAGAGGCTGACATGTGCGGTGAAACCAAGCGCGAGGCCGATCACGAAATTGCGATCGCGAAACAATTCAGGCGTGAGAAATGGGCGCTGGGTGGTCAGGCTGTGGACGACATACCAATAAAAGCCGACGGCCGCCAACGCGCTTCCGAGGACGATCTCGGTGTCGGCGAACCAATCCAGGCGCTCACCGCGGTCGAGCACCATTTGAAGACACCCGATGCCGAGCGCCAGGGCGGCGAACCCGAAATAATCGAGCGCGCGGCGCGAGTCGCGCTCCGTATCTGGCACGAAGGCGAGGATGCCGAAAAGCGCGAGTATGCCGATTGGCAGGTTGATGTAGAACACCCACCGCCAATCGTAGAATTCGGTGAGATAACCGCCGAGTGTCGGGCCGATGATCGGTCCCACCATGACGCCGACCCCCCAGATCGCCATCGCGCGTCCGTGCTCGCGCCGGGGGTAGGTGTCGAGGACGACGGCTTGGGACAGCGGGATGAGCCCCGCACCGAACCCGCCTTGGAAAAGGCGGTAGATCACGAGCTCGCCCAGCCCGTGCGCGGCGCCGCAAAGCGCCGATGTCAGCGTGAACCCGGTGACGGAAATGAGGAAGAGCCGTCGCCGGCCGAGCCGCGCGGCCAGCCATCCCGTCGCCGGCGTGACCATCGCAACCGCAATCACATAGGATGACAGGACCCAGGCGACTTGGTCCTGCGTTGCGGACAAGGCGCCCTGAATGCTCGGGAGAGCGACCGTGGCAATCGTGATGTCGACCGAATGCATGATGGTCGGCAACATCACGGCACAGTTGACGGCGAAGCGGCGCGCCTCCGGGCGTGCAGCCGTCTCTCTAATCGTCAATTACTGGCCTTGGACCTTCCGCCCCGGAGGAAGGACGGCATCTCGCGCTCATGGCCCGTGTCGATCTCGACGACGACGCTGATTCCCGTGCGCAGCGGCGGCGCATCGTCGCGCGCCTCGAAGTTCAACTTGACGGGAATGCGCTGGACGACCTTGACCCAGTTGCCGGTGGCGTTCTGTGGCGGCAGGAGCGAGAACTCGGCACCGGTGGCGGGGCTCACGCTTTCGACCTGAGCCTTCCAGGCGAATCCCGGGTAGGCGTCGACCGTGATCACGGCTGGTTGGCCCGGCCGCACATAGGTTAGTTCGGTTTCCTTGAGGTTGGCCTCGACCCACATCGCGGACGTCTTGACGATGCTGAATACGGGCGAGCCTCTCTCGACATGCTCGCCCGGCTGCAACGTCATCCGGGTCACCACGCCATCGATCGGTGCGAAGACGTCGACACGCCGGAGATCGAGCGCCGCATCATCGCGTTTGGAGAGGGCCTCCAGATACTTCGGATGCTGCTCGACGGCGATGTTGGGATCGCCGCCGAGGTTTGCGGCCACTTGGTTCATTTCTTCCCGCGCCGCGTTCGCCTGCTGCTGCGCGCTTTCCAGATTGTGCATGGCATCATCGAACTTGGAGCGCGTGATGTGGCCTTGCTGAATCAGTTGCTGCTGACGTTCGAATTCGCGCTTCGCGAAGGTGATGTCGATTTCGGACTTGGTCAGATCCTGACGCCTCTGACGGTACTGCGCGCGCAGGGCCTCCACCTCGGTCCGCGTGGCGCGCAATTTCGCCTCGGTCTCCTCCAGCGCGATTTTGAAGGGCTCTGCATCCAGTCGGAAGAGAAGCGTGCCCGCCTTGACGTTCTGATTGTCGGCAATCTTGACGTCGATCACGCGCCCGGAGACGTCGGTGCTGATCGCGACCTTGTCTGACTTCACATAAGCGTTTTCCGTCGTCACATAACGGCCGCCGGTCGCATAGAAATAGATGCCGACAAAGAGCGCGATGATGGGCGCAAGCGCCAACAGGATGACCCGGACTTTTCGGTTTGAGCCCGATAGGCTGCGGGAGGCAAGAGGGCTCGGCTGATCAGATGAAGACATGCGTGTCAGGCTCCAACAACGGCTCTGCGCTCGCGGTCTGGCTCGGCCGGGGGCGAGGCAGGCGCGGTCATTTCCAACAGATTGCGCTTGATGCCGAGCAGCGTATCAATCAGACGCTCGCGCTCGGCCAAGGCGAGTCCGGCCAGCGCGTCTTTTTGCAATCCCGTCGAGATCGCGAACATTTCATCGATGATGGCTGCTGGCTTATCGGTGAGGTAAAGATGATTCGCCCGGCGATCTTTCGGCGCGGGGCGGCGTTCGAGCCAGCCGGCCGTTTCCAGGCGATCCAGTAGGCGTGCAAGCGTGGCGCTTTCGATCTCCAGGATATCGGCGAGTTCTGTTTGCGTGGCGCCCTGGTTTCTCGAGAGATGGGCGATCACACGCCATTGCGAACGCGTCAGGCCAAGGTGGCGCACGCGCCGATTGTACTCGATGCGGAGCAAGCGGGACACGTCGTGAAGGAGGAAGCCGAAACTTCGATCGAGATTGCGGAGCGCCATGGGGCGATTTCTCTAAGCTGGCTAACAATTAGCAATCTGAAATGTGCTTAGGCAACTAAATTCGTCGAATCGTCTTTACCTGCCGGCCCAATGCTCCGGGTTGTGTCTGGCATCGGTGTCCGATCGGCGCGTGCAATTGGTGCCGTCTGGGCGGCCCGGCCCGCGATCGGCCTTGGGGCCGGTTTCGCCATATCTGGACAAGTTTGATGGATTCCATAGGCTTGTGCTGCCATGGGTCATGCCGTTCGGGGCCCGGCTTAGGCGCCGCGGCGGGGGTGAGGTTTCTCTTGTCTCACGGCGGGTGCTGCCGTACGCCTTGGGGGCCGCGCGGGGCGGGGTTGCAGCGGGCTGTCCCATCCTCTCCTTATGCAGATCTCACGTGAAAGGAACGTCTATGGTCCTGACCTTCGCTCGCCTCGGGCTGACTGCTCTTATGCTGGCCGCGCCGATGGCAGCGCACGCCCAGTTTTTCTCGAAGAAGACGCCGGACGATCCGATCGCGGGCAGGGTCGATCGGGCGGTGATTCATCGCTCGGATGTGACGACGGCCCAGCAGATGCTGCCGCCCCAGTACCGGTCCGCCCCGGTCGAGACCGTCTACCCCTTGCTTCTCGACGAGCTCGTGGATTCCAAGTTGATCATTGCCGAGGCGCGGAAGGATAGGCTGCAAAACGACCCCGACATCAAGCGCCGGCTTGCCTATCTCGAAGAGCAGCTTGTCAAAGATGCCTATTTGCGCCGGTATGTGCAGAAGACGCTGACAGACGAAATGCTCCGCAAGCGCTACGACGAGCTCGTGAAATCGCTGCCGCCGCAAGAGGAAGTTCGCGCACGCCACATCCTGGTCAAGACCAAGGCGGAGGCGGAGGCGATCATCAAGAAACTCAAGGCGGGAACGCCGTTCGAGAAGTTGGCCAAAGAGAAGTCGACCGATTCGACGGCGGCTTCGGGCGGTGATCTCGGCTATTTCGGGCGCACGCAGATGGTGGCGCCGTTCGCCAATGCCGCATTCAAGCTGAAGCCCGGCGAGATCACCGACACGCCGGTCGAAACGCAATACGGCTGGCATGTGATCAAAGTCGACGACAAGAGAAGTGCGCCCTTGCCGCCCTTCGAGGACGTGCGGGACCAGCTCGAGAATCAAATGTCGCGCGACGTCGTGCTCACCCTTCTCGGTGAGTTGCGCAAGAAGGCCAAGATCGAGCGCTTCAACTATGACGGAACGCCGCGCCCGGCCGAGCAATAGGCGGCCGGGAGCGGTCGGCAGCAGACGGTGGCGGCGCCAGGCCGCCACCCTCTTAGAACGGGAACAGGATGTCGTAAATCTGCTGCATATAGCGCGGCTGCTGGACGTCGGTGATCTGGCCGCGGCCGCCGTAAGATATGCGCGCCTCGGCGACCTTGTCCGAGCTGATCGTGTTGCTCGAGAGGATATCTTCGGGCCGGATCACGCCGTTGATCATCAATTCGCGGACTTCGAAATTGACGCGCACTTCCTGGCGGCCGCTGATGACGAGGTTGCCGTTGGGAAGAATCTGCGTGACGACGGCCGCAACGCGCGTGGTGATCGATTCGTTGCGCTCGATGGTACCGGAGCCTTTGTTATTGCTGCCGCTTCCAACATCGACGAGGTTAGACGGATTGACCGCCTCGGGGAGGAATGAATTGGCCTCCGATTCGTAACCGAGGAAGGAACTCGCGTTGGCCTTCTCGCCCATCGAGCGGCTGCGCTCCGTTGCGTTCTTGATGGAGCCGCTGTCGGAGATGTTGACCATGACGGTCAGGATGTCGCCGACCTTGCCGGCCCGCTGGTCCTTGAAGAAGGCGCGGGCGCCTGGCCGCCAGAGGGAGTTGGCCTGTTGCGACATGGACTGGGCCGCCGGCATGGGCATGCTCACCGGCTGATAATTGGGCATCGCGGTCGGATTTTGGACCGGGGTGAGGTCCGGTGCCTCGCCGACATTGGCAAGGCGATTCGCGATGTTGCATCCGTTGAGCGCGAGGGCACTGAGTGCCGCGGCGCCAAGGAGCGCCGTGCGGCGAGAGCGATTCATGGCATTCGACATCGGCGCTATCCTTATTCGAGGTTGAGAAAGGCCGCTTGAATGATGACGGTGTCGGGCTTCGTCACTTGCGCCTCGACGACCTTCTTGCTGCGCGCGTTCATGACCCGGATCGATTCGCCGACGGCGCCATCATCGAGGGCCCGGCCCTGACTCGTGAGCGTCATGTAAGGCGTCTGAACCACCATGGTGACCAGGCTGCCTTTCTGAATGACAACGGGGGCCTGAAAATCGGCGGCGCGTAGGGCCTCTCCCGGCGAGAGTCCGCGCCGGGCGGCCTTGCCGACGATGCCCTCGGCGCGCGTGAGCGCATCCGGCGGGAAGTTCGCGGCGCGCAATCGGCTGATCTTGATGTCCTGCGCCTGTATGATCTCCCCGCGATTGATGCGCCGGGCAAGAACGGGCGCGTCCATGACGCGCACGGCCTGGCCGGAGATCGAAAGGGGGGCCGTCGAGCCGTCGCTCGCGACCGCGGCCAGCGCGGTGAATCGCTCGGACCGCTCATCGAAGCGGAAATCGCGAATTTCGACCGTCGGCGGCGTTCCGGCGGCGATGACCAGGCGCAGGTTGCGCGAATCAAGCTGGATGTCGTGGTTCGGGCCGATTCCGGCGCGGCTGAGCGTCTCCCGAAGCGCCGCCAGAATCTGGTCGGATTCGATCGTATGACTCGCCCGCTCGAGCACCACTTTGTCGAAGCGGCTGAACGGCCGCCAATCGAGCTGGTGAGTCCGCGCGATCTCGGAAAGAGCCGTGGCATCGAGCGTGAGCGACCGGCCGAGCGGCGGCGCCTGACCGACGGGGATGCTCGCCTTGTCCCCCACGTCGGCGAAAATATCGCCCAGGCGAATGACATTGCCGTTGACGAACGAGAACGGCTTGGCCGAAGCCGTTCCCGCTTGGGCGGTGCCGGCGCCGAGAAGAAAGGCGAGGAGGACGAGGACGATTCGCGTCATCACGAGCCTACGCGCGGATCTGGTTGAGCTGCGACATCATTTGGTCCGATGCCTCGATGACTTTCGAATTCATCTCATAGGCGCGCTGCGCGGTGATCAGGTTCGTGATTTCCTGCACGACGTTGACGTTCGACGTTTCGAGGAACCCCTGGAGAAGAGTCCCGAATCCCGTGCTGCCCGGTGCGCCCGTCTTGGGTGCGCCGGAGGCCGGTGTCTGGAGCAGGAGGTTGCCGCCGATCATCTGAAGGCCAGCCGGATTCGCGAAGTTCGCGAGGTCGAACGTGCCCACATTCTGCTCGGCGATCTGCCCGTCGATGTGCACGAGAACATCGCCGCCCGAGTTGATGGTGATCGACACCGCGTCGGGCGGAATTGCTATGCCGGGAAGAACGTTGTAGCCCTCGGCCGTGACGATGGTGCCGGTGGGGCTGAGCTGAAAGGAACCGGCGCGCGTGAAGGCCGTTTCGCCATTCGGGAGTGTCACCTGAAAATAGCCGTTTCCCTGAACGGCGACATCGAGCGTGTTGTCGGTGGAGGCGAGGTTGCCCTGCGCGCTGATGCGATAGACGCCCGCGGCCTTGACGCCGAGGCCGAGCTGGATGCCGGTCGGGACGACCGTGCCGTTCGACGACGAACTCGAGCCGACGCGGCGCTGATTCTGGTACAGAAGATCCTGAAATTCAGCGCGCTGCCGCTTGTAGGACGTCGTGTTCACGTTGGCGATGTTGTTGGAGATCACTTCGACGTTGAGCTGCTGTGCGAGCATGCCTGTCGCTGCGATGCTGAGCGATCTCATGATGGGGTCCCTTTCGTTATGAGGCGTGAGTCAGCGTGTCGATGGACTTCAGAATGCGCTCGTGCTCGGCCTGGATCATCTGCTGGCTGTTCTCGTAACTGCGGAGCGCATTGATCATGTTGGCCGTCTCGATGATCGGCTGAACGTTCGACTCCTCGATCATGCCCTGAAGAACCTTCACGTCGGTCGCTGGAGATGGCGTCGCGTCGCTCCGGTACATGGTGTTGGAAATGAGGGCCAGAGTTTGTTCGTCATCGAATTGAACGACTTGGATGCGGCCGACCGTGCCGGTTTCGGTCGACACCGATCCGTCTTCCCCGATCTCGATCCGTCCCGCGCCCGTGGGGATCGTGATCGGATTGTCGCCTTCATCGAGCACAGGCAAGTTCGCGGCGTTTACCAGGCGGCCTTTGTCGTCGAGATGAAAGCGGCCATTGCGGGTGTAGTACGACTCGTCTTGTCCCTGAATGACGAAATAGCCATCGCCTTTGATCGCGACATCGAGCGGATTCTTTGTATCGGTGAGCGGGCCCTCGCTCGTTTCGCGAACGACCGCCGTGTCCTGAACGAAGGACATGCGCTGCGTGTCGTTGGCCCCCTTCGTGACAAATTCTGAGAAGAGGAGGCGCTGGCTCTTGTAGGCCGGAGTGGAGACGTTCGCGATGTTGTTCGCGATCACTTCCATTTGACGGCGCGTGGCCGACTGTCTCGACAGCGAGATATAGGCTGCATTATCCATGGCGTACCAATCTGGCCCGGTTGTGGTTCCGACAGCAGTCGACACCCTCGTTGCAGATGCCGTGCCACCCGGTGATGCGCGCAGGGTCAATGGGTTAGAGCGTGCGGCGGCGTGCCTGCGCGATGGGCGCGTGGGTTTTGGGCAAATATTGCCGGGCACATCGTTCCGGGGCTCACGTTCCGCAAGGTCTTGTTAACCGGATACGGCTAACGTCGAGGCCTCAGATCCTGGGCAGTCGCCCCGGGGAACTGCATGACAATTGCTGACGGCGAGAAAGCGGATGGCTGAAAAGACCAAAGACGCAGCACCTGGCGAGTCTGAAGGGGCCGACGTCGCCGAGGGCGAACAGAAGCCCCAAAAGCGCCGCTTGGCTGGGAAGACGATCGTTCTGTTCATCGTGCTGCCGGCCGTCCTGTTGATCGCGGGCGGCGCGGCGGGAGCCTATTACAGCGGTCTTCTCGGCCCGAATGCACCGAATCCGGATGTACCGAGTCCAGCGCAGGTCGCCGAAGCGGAGGCCAAGGCCGCTCATCCGCCGCCGACATTCCTCGAGCTGCCGGACATCGTGGTGAACCTGAGCTCGACCGGACGCAAGAGCACGTTCCTCAAGCTTAATGTGAGCCTGGAGATCGAAAGCGCCGAGGACGGCGGCAAATTGAAAGCTCTTACGCCCCGTATCGTGGACAGTTTTCAGGTCTATTTGCGTGATTTGCGGGTCGAAGATCTGCAGGGCTCCGAAGGCATCTATCGGGTGCGGGAGGAGCTGCTGCGCCGCGTCAACGCCGCCGCGGAGCCGGTAAAAGTCTCCGACGTCCTGTTTCGCGAATTGCTGGTTCAATAGTCAACGATATGGCCGAAGCAACCGAGACCCAAAAGCCCGCCAGTGAGCTGAGCGAAGAAGAGCGCATGGCCGCCGAATGGGCGGCGCTCGCCGAAGACGAAAGTCCGGACGGGGCCGACCAAGCCGTCGACGCTGAACCCAACGCGGCGCCCGTTGGCGCCAGCACGCGCGTTCTCGATCAGACCGAAATCGACAGCCTGCTCGGCGTGCAGGGCGGCGGCGGTGATGCGGAGGGCAGCAAGGGCCTCGCCGCCATCCTCGACAGCGGCCACGTGTCCTATGAACGCCTTCCGATGCTGGAGGTCGTTTATGACCGCCTCGTGCGGTTGATGAGCACGAGCCTCCGCAATTTTACCTCCGATAACGTCGAGGTCTCGATCGACAACATCTTCTCGGTCCGGTTTGGAGAATACCTCAACACGATCCCACTGCCGGCCATGCTGGGGGTGTTCGAAGCGACGCAATGGCAGAACTACGGACTCATCTTCGTCGAGAGCTCGCTGATCTATTCGACCGTCGACGTGCTGCTCGGGGGGCGCCGCGGTGCCGCCTCGATGCGCATCGAAGGCCGCCCCTACACGACGATCGAGCGAAACCTCATCCAGCGCATGATCGGGGTGGTCCTGGCCGATCTCACCGCCGCTTTCGAGCCGCTCTACCCGATCTCGTTCCGGTTCGATCGCCTGGAAACCAACCCGCGCTTCGCGACGATTGCGCGGCCCGGCAACGCGGCCATCGTCGCCAAGCTGCGTGTCGAGATGGAGGATCGCGGCGGCAGGCTGGAACTCGTGTTCCCGTACTCCACGCTGGAGCCCATTCGCAATCTGCTCTTGCAGATGTTCCTTGGCGAGAAGTTCGGTCACGATCCGATTTGGGAAGGACACTTGGCGACGGAGCTTTGGTACACGAACATCGATATCGAAGCGGTGCTCGATCAGCAGATGATGAAACTCAATGATTTGATCAATCTCGAAGTGGGTTCGCGCATTCTTTTCAACGCGCAGCCGAATAGCGAGGTCGAGCTCCGGTGCGGCGGGCAGCGCATGTTTGTCGGACATATGGGGCGCCGTCGAAGCAGCATCGCGGTTTGCATCGATCGCAAGATCGAAAAGCGGAGCGGAGACGCGGAATGATCACCATGATTCTCGATACGGTTATCGCCGTCTTGCTTGGTGTGACGATTCTCTACGCCATCCGTCTCGACCGTCGCCTCAAAACGCTTCGGCAAGGACGCGGCGAGATGCAGGCGCTGCTTAACGGAATTCAAGAGATGACGACGCGCGCGGAGGCCGGGATCGCGCAATTCAAGACCGTGACGGTGGATGGCGCCGCCGAACTGCAGGCGAGGGTCCGCTCCGCGGACGTGCTTCGAAGCGATCTGGCCATGCTGATCGAGCGAGCGGAACGCATGGCCGAACGCCTTCAGGAGGCGACCCGCCCGGCGCGCGCAGGACAACTCAGCGAGATGACGCCATCGGTGGCCGAGAGAACGTCGGCGGCGGCACGGACGCAACGCCCGCGCGCGGCCAATCTGTCGGCGGTCGAACCGGAGGAGGCGCCCGTCGAAACCGCCTTTGTCAAAGCGCTGCGTCGAGCGCGCTAGGGGCATCCCCGTCATGAAGCCTCGGCTGCGTCTCTTACCGGCGGTCGTCATCGCGGGCGTGCTCGTCCTGCCGCTGCGTCTGGGCGATATCGTGCGTGGAATGTCGTTGAGCATCGATGCCGGACGGAGCGCGGCTGCGCAAACGGCCCGTCCGGGCGGCACCAGTGCGGCAGGGGCCCAGGACCAGCCGTCCAAGGCCGAACCGTCCAAGAGCGCAAAGGCCGAGCCGGCGCCCGGCCCGAACACGCCATCTTCGAAGCCCGGTCCCGCTAAGGGAGAAGCGAACCCCGCCACGGAGGCCGCCGCCGGCCCGGCCCATGCCGCTCCGGCATCATCTCTGCCCCCCAAAGGCGATCCGCTCAGCATGAGCGAGGCCGAGATCGAGGTGCTGCAGAATCTCGCCGCGCGACGTGCCGCGCTCGATACGCGAGCCCAGGAGCTCGAACTTCGGGAAAATGTGCTGAAGGCCACCGAACAGCGCTTGCAGGAGCGCCTCAAGGAGCTTGATGCGATCAAGACAGATCTGGAGGCGCGCCTCAAGGTCCAGGAGGATTTTGATGCCACGCGCCTCAAAAGCCTCATCAAAGTCTATGAAACGATGAAACCCAAGGAGGCCGCGCGCATCTTCGAGCAGCTCGATACCGAGGTTCTCATCCAGTTTTTCGAGCACATGAAGGAGCAGAAAACCGCGCCGATCCTGGCCGCCATGGACCCCTCGAAGGCCCAGAAAATCACCGCCGAACTTGCGGCAAGACGTCAGCCCCTGCGCCCGAAGAGCTAATTCCGCCCTATTAAGTCAGCTTTAACCGACCTGGATTATTGATGGGTCGTCTCCACGCCTGTCAGCGAAGGAATGTGAAGGAGAGTTCTTATGGCCGTCGACCTAAACATGCCGATTCTGATCGTGGATGACTACAAGACGATGCTCCGTATCATCCGGAACCTCTTGAAGCAGTTGGGCTTCGACAATGTCGACGAAGCGACCGATGGCAGCACCGCGTTGCACAAGCTGCGGGACAAGAAGTATTCGCTCATCATCTCCGACTGGAACATGGAGCCGATGACGGGCTTGCAGCTCCTCAAGGAAGTGCGCAGCGACACGAAATTGAAGGAACTGCCGTTCATCATGGTCACGGCCGAAAGCAAGACGGACAACGTGGTCGCGGCCAAGGAGGCCGGCGTCAGCAACTACATCGTGAAGCCCTTCAACGCGGCGACGCTGAAGACCAAATTATCGTCCGTTCTCGGCGAATTCTGATCTTTGGGGCGCCCGACATGGCGAAAGATACCGCGAACCGAGCGCAGAATCGGCGTCTGCGTGAGGCGCC
The DNA here is from genome assembly GCA_041484095.1 of Alphaproteobacteria bacterium. Classification (GTDB taxonomy): domain Bacteria; phylum Pseudomonadota; class Alphaproteobacteria; order CADEGL01; family CADEGL01; genus JBGPGW01. The sequence continues at coordinate 17,700 of JBGPGW010000003.1, forward strand.
CGTTGATGGCCTCGCCGTCGATCCATTGCAGGTTTCCCAAGCGCTCGAATCGATCCTCTCCACGATGCGGGGTGATTTGAGCGTCGAGCATCTGGCCATTCACCAGCATGTGAGCGAGCTGACCCAGTCTCTCCAGGGCCTGCGAGCCGAGATCGTCAAGCTCGAGCCGAGCAAGATCTGGCAGGAACACATTCCGGTCGCCAGCGACGAGCTGGACGCCATCGTTCAGGCCACGGAGGACGCGACCAATCGCATCATGTCCGCCGCGGAAATCGTCGAGCGTGTCGCCGGCGACCTTGACGGGGCCCGGTCGACAGAGCTGACGGATGTCGTCACGGCGATCTATGAGGCCTGCAGCTTCCAGGACATCACCGGTCAGCGCGTCAAAAAAGTCGTCCGCACATTGCAGCACATCGAGAGCGTGGTCGGGGCGATGGTCAGCCGATTCGGCCTGGGTAACGACGATGCCCCGTCAAGGCCGGAACCCGAACTCGCCGATCCCGACGCGAAGCTCCTCCACGGGCCGTCGCTTCCGAGCGACGCGAAGTCCCAGGCCGACATCGACGCACTCTTCGCCAGCTGAGGCATGAGCACCCTGTTCGTCGGCCGGGATTCCAACGACGACGTTGTCGCGGGGTTTCCGATTCAGAAACGACACGCGGCACAAGACCTGAACATGGTCATGTATCTCGGTCTTTTCCTCTTGCTCCTGGTGTTTTTCATTCTCCTGTGGACGATGTCGCAACAGCGTCACGACAGGGCACTTGCCGCCGCGGGAAGCCTCACCGAAACGTTCGGCCATGCGGGTCAGATCGGGGGCATCGTCCAGGGGGCGCCGCTTGTCGGGTCAGCCCACGAGATCGTCGCTGATCGCGTCGGCCGTCTCGTTCACGAGTGGTCGGATCGGTTTCCGATCGATGACTCGAGCACAGGGGAGCGGATCCAGTTCGCTCTTCCCGTTTCCTCTGTCTTCTCGCGGCCGGATTCGGCCGCGATGCAGCCGGCGGCCGAAGCGTTCCTCACCGATCTCGCGGCACTGACACGCGAGGCACCATCCGGAGCGAATGTGGCCATCGACGTCATCGCCGGAAGCACGATCGTAGGCGCCTGGAGTCGCGACGCGCCGCCGCCGCTCGCCCTGTCTCGCGCCGCATCGCTCGCTCGATATCTCGATCAGACCGGCCTCGGGTCCGCGTCGCTTGCCGTCGGGGTCGAGGTCGTAAAGATGCCGGCCGTCCGAATTGTCGTACGCGTGGAGGATGCGGCCGAGCCGGTGACGAAGCCCTGACGGCGATCGTTCGATCATGAACAATTTTGCCCCTCCACGCCCCTCTTCGATGTTCGGCGGCGTCTGGTTGGTCAGCTTCGCCGACCTCATCTCGATTCTCGTGACGTTTTTCGTCATGCTCTATTCCACGACCGACGTTCAACCCGAGGCATGGGACGCTCTGCGCGAGGGGCTTGCGCAGGGTCTTGGCCATAGCGAGAGCCAGACCATCGCGCAGCCGAACCTGATTCGAGCGCCGGCAGGCGAGGCGATCGGCGTCAATCTCGACTACCTCGCGGTGTTGCTCGAAGAACGGATGGCTGCAGATGTCGGTGAGGCCGAAACAACGGTCGTGCGACGCGGCGATCGAATCGTCATCGCTCTCGCCGCACGGGATCTCTTTGCAGCCGATCATGTGAGCGTCTCCGACGAAGCGGCACGGCGACTGGCCCGCATCGCCGGGCTTTTGATCCATGTGCGCAACCGTATCGAGGTGACGGCGTTCTCGCCCGATCTCCAGCGCGGCCGTGCGGAACGGGCGTGGGAAACATCGATCGGTCGGGCGCATGCGGTCGCGCAAACGTTCCGCCGGGCCGGCTATACGCGCGACATTGCCGCGCTGGCAACCGGAGGATCCGAGGCCCGTAAACATGGCGGCGCGGCGGATTCTGCCGACGGAGCCGATCGTATCGAAATTCATGTGTTGGGGGTGACGCCATGAAGGGTCGCCGCCTGATGATCGCCGGCGTGCTTGGCGCCTGTGTCGCCATCCTCGCCGACCTCGCCTGGGCCGCAAACCAGGGTGGCGCGGACGCGCCTCAAGCGGCCGCGACGGCGGTGACGCCTGAGCGGACCCCGCCCTCGAACAAGGCCGCTCCGGCGGACAAGGTATCACCGCCCGGCGCATCTGGCGGCCGTATCGCGTCGACGGTTGGCGTGAAACGTGAAGGAGAGCGGGTGCTGTTGCGAATCAAGGGCGCGTCGGCCCTTGCGGTCTTCCAGCGTGCCGGCGCTCTTTGGCTGGCTTGGGACGCGCCATCAAATCTCAACGTGGCAGCGATGGAGCGGGCAGCAAAAGGGCTCGTCGGGACGATGCAACCGATCAGCGCTGCGAGCGCGAGCGTGCTGCGGATTGCGGCCGGACCGGAAGTCGCGGCGCGAATCGACCGGGCGTCGGACGTGTGGACTGTTGAACTCACGCGCGAGGATCGACCACCGGCCCACGCGATCGCCATTCTGCCTTTGCCTGCGAAGGACGGGTCGGGCACGGTTGTCCTGCATTCGCCCGGGCTGCGCCATGTTCTCACCGTCAGGGATCCCGAGGCGGGCGACCAAATTCTCATTATTCCTTCGACCGAAAGCGGGCTTGGTATCGCGGCCGAGCGCGCCTACGCCCAGTTCTCGATCTTGCCGTCGTGGCAGGGCGCGGCGATCGTGCCGGCCGCGGACCATGTCGTTGCGCGCCCGGTCGAAGACGGCATCGAAGTCGTGGCTGAGGGCGGCCTCGTTCTTTCGCGACCCGGCGATGTCGAGCGCAGTCCCGCGGTGAACGCCGACACGAAACTGTTCGCCTTCGACGCCTGGCGCGCGCTGGCGCCGGGAACGTTTGTCGAGGGGAGCCAGGCCTTGATGGCCGCGGCGGCCTTCGCGGCGCCGGCCGACCGGAACAAGGCCCGACTTGCGCTCGCACAGTACAAGTTTGCCCACGGGTTTCCGAGAGAGGCGCTCGCCATCCTCGAAGTGATCGGACGCGAAGATCCCGCATTCGGCGATCGGCCCGATGTGATCATGCTGCGTGGCGCCTGTCGCCTGTCTGTCGGCGATATCGAGCGTGCGCAACGCGACCTCGGCGCTTCGTCCCTCGGCGGTGTGGGCGAGGCGCGCCTGTGGCGCGCCGTTCTGGTTGCCCGGAGTGGCGATCTGGCCGTGGCCCTGCAGGACTTCGCCCAAGGCATGTCCTTTCTGACGGACTATCCCTCTCCGTATAGGCAGAGGCTCGGACTCGCCGCGGCCGAGGCGGCATTGTCGCAGAACGCGATCGATCAAGCGGAGCGGTTTCTTGAAATCGTTTCGCGCCAGCCTCTGACCGAGACCGATCGCAACCATGCGTCTGTGGTGCGCGGGCGCATTCTCCAGCTCGCCGGGCAGGATGCGGGTGCGCTGGCGCTGTGGAATGAGGTTCGCAAGAGTCGCGATCCGCGCAACGTCGTGCGGGCGACGCTGGCAAGCGTGGAACTCGGCGTCGCCAAAGGAAAAGTCACGAAGGACAAGGCGATCCAGGACCTCGAATCGGCCCGGTATTCCTGGCGCGGTGATGACCTCGAATTCCAGGTCTTGAAGATGCTCGGGCGCCTCTATCTCGACACCGGCGAGTACCGCAAGGGTCTCGAGATGCTGCGCACGGCCGCCATTCATTTTCCGGGACACAAGGACGCCGGCGCGGTCACCCGCGAGATGTCCGAAGCGTTTGCCGAGTTGTTCCGGGATGGCGCATTCGAGAGAATGCCCATCGTCGCGGCGATCGCGCTGTACAATGATTTTGGTGAGTTGACGCCCGCCGGCGCTGCAGGCGAGCCGGTGATGGCGAAGCTGATTGAAAGACTGGCGGCCCTCGATCTTCTCGATCAGGCATCCGTGCTGCTGGAGCGGCAATTGGGAAATCTGCCGGCCGGAGAGGGCAGGGCGCGCATCGCCACGCAACTCGCGGAACTGCGGCTCAACGATCAGAAGCCGCAAGCGGCGCTGGACGCTCTCGAGGCCAGTGACGCGCCGGACGTGCCTCCGGAGCTTCGGTTACGACGGACAATTTTGCATGCCAAGGCGCTTGCGGCCCTCGGGCGCACCGACGCGGCGGTGGCAACGCTCCACGACGACCTCGGAATCGACGCCATCCGCCTCAGGGCCGATATCATTTGGCGGAGCGGGCAATGGGCCGCGGCGGCTCAGGCGTATCGATCCGTGCTCGCGTATATCAAGCCGGTCGAGGGCAAGCTCGACGAGGCCGAGGCCGAGGCCATTCTCAAAGGGGCCATCGCGTTCGCCTTCACGCAGGATATCGGCGCGCTCGACCAGCTCCGCGCACAGTACGGCGCGTCCATGGCCAAAGGGCCCCATGACCATGCGTTCGAGGTCGTCACGTCGCATCCGACGAAGGCCGAGCTGCGCGGCATTCTCGGCGAGTTGGGCGATGTCAAAGCGTTCAAGGGACTCTTGGCGGCGGGTAATACGCCTCCGCGCCAGGGCAAGGCTGGTCCCTGACGGCCGGCGACGTGCTTTGACAATTCGGTCTCTCTTTAAGAGCATGCCGTCCTGCATTGCTCCATTGGGGGGGAGGGCGACATGAAATTCGTATTGCTCGGAACGATCAGCGCCAAGGGCGCGGCCAAATATAAGGAGCGCGGCGCGAAGGCGTTCGCCAAGGGCAAGGCGCTCGGCTTCAAGATCGAGTTCCTCTATTACACGCAGGGGCCTTACGATTTCGTCGAGGTTCTCGATGCGCCCGACGCGGAGGCGGTCCTGGTGATGACCACGTGGTTTTCCAAGCAAGGTTATGGCCGGGTGATCGCATTGCCCGCTCACGATATGGAAGCCATGAAGCGAGCGGACAAAAAAGCCGGGCCTTGATGACGGGGAAGACGTACGCGTACAGCCTTGGCCGTGCAGGCGAAGCCCTCGAACGATCAGCCTGGGATGCCGTCATCCCAGGCTGAAAAACCCCGCATCATAAAGCAATTACAAGTCTTTATATGTATTCGAGCCGCGCGGATGAAGAGAAGCGAGGGCCAGTTCGACAGGCGCCGATCGAGCCTGGCATCCCGCTGGCCCGTTCGGAAAGGCAGCCCGGCGCCGTGCGCGCCACACGTACAGCGGGGAAGCGCCGAAGCTATTTCTTTGTTTCCTCGAGAACCTCTTCGACATGGCCCGTGACTTTCACATTGCGCCACATCCCGCGGATGACGCCTTTTTCGTCGATGAGGAAGGTCGCCCGCTCCATGCCCATATAGCTCCGGCCATAGAGCTTTTTCTTGATCCATGTCCCGTACGCGGCCGAGGCCTTCCCTTCGGCGTCTGAGGCGAGGCGGAACGGCAATTTGTATTTTTCCTTGAACTTGTCGTGGCGCTCCACGCTGTCCTTGGACACGCCGACGATCTCGACGCCAAGCTTCGCAAACGCCTTATTGGCGTCCCGGAATTCGCAGGACTCCTTGGTGCAACCCGGCGTGTCGTCCTTCGGATAGAAGTACAGGACGACTTTCTTGCCCTTCAGTTCGGACAGCCGAATCGTGCCGCCGCCGTCGGTCGGCAGCGTAAGGGCGGGGGCGCGGTCACCGATCTTGAGCGTCATGGCCTGGGATCTCCTTCGCTGTCTCATCCATGGCGCGCGCCGCAGCCCTCTTGACGATCAGGTCTTCGAAGTGGCCTCGAACGCGGCGTGCGTTCGCGCGCATCATGATCTTTAGCGCGCCGAAGTCGGGCGCACCAGCCGCCTTTGCGAGGAGAGCTTTCACCCCGGCGGGGGCCGTTTGTTCGTCGAACGGACCCTCGAGCGTGAGCCGCGACAGCGCCAAGATCTGCCGCCAGAGGCGGCACGCTGCGCTGAGGTCGCGCGCTGTCCTGGGCGGCACCAGCCCCGCCCGCGTCGCGCGGGCGAGCGCCTCGGTCGTGTTGACGGCGAGCACACTCGGGTCGGTCTCGGCGTGGAGAAGCTGAAGAAATTGGGCAATGAACTCGACGTCGAGCAATCCGCCGCGGATGTGCTTGATGTCCCAGGGATTGTCGCTCCCGTGCTCGCGTTCGATCCGCAGGCGCATGTCCTGGACGTCGCCGGCAAGGCGCGCGGGGACACGCGGCGCGGACAGGATGGAGCGAATCGCGTGTTCGAGGCGTGCCCCGAGAGCCGGCGATCCCGCGACGGCGCGCGCGCGCGTCAAGGCCATGTGCTCCCACGTCCACGAGGATTCGCTGTGGTATTTGACGAAACTTTCAAAGCTGGAGGCCAGCGGGCCCGATTGGCCGGAGGGGCGCAGGCGCATGTCGACTTCGTAGAGCGATCCCTCTTCCGTGAGGGCTGTCACGGCATTGACGAAGCGCTGGCTCAGCCGCGCAAAGTAATGGCTGATCGCGAGCGGTCGCGGCCCATCGGACAGGGCGGCCTCGCTCGGCCCGTCGTAGATGAACAGAAGGTCGAGATCCGAGGTCGTCGTCATCTCGCGTCCGCCCATTTTGCCGAGCGCGACGACGGCGATCTGGGCATCCGGCACGCGGCCGTGGCTGCGCGCGAAATCGGCCTCGACGGCTGGCAGGAGGGCCGCCACCGCGCAGTCGGCGATGTCGGACAGCGCAACCCCGGCTCGGGTTCCGTCGATGGCCCCGCGCAACATCTGCACGCCGGCCTGGAATTTCCGGTCATGGGTCCAGCGCCGGACGAGGTCGAGGGTGTCTTGAAAGTCGCTCGCCTGACGGAGCGTCCGCGCGAGATCATCGGCGAGCGCCGGCGCGGCGGGCAAGGACTCGAAGAACCCCGGCAGCAGCACGGCCTCAAGAGAGCTGGGGCGGCGGCTCAAATGATCGGCAAGGCCGGGGGCATCGCCCATAATCTCGGCGACGAGATCGAGGAGGTCCGGGTTAGCGTAGAAGAGTGAGAACAGTTGCACGCCGGCTGGGAGGCGATGCAGAAACTCGTCGAACTTGGCAAATGCTGTCGCGGGATTCGACGTCTTGGCGATCGCGGCCAGCAGCACCGGCGTCAGTTCGGTCAGCAATTCGCGCGCGCGCGTGCTGCGCATCGCCCGGTAACGGCCGTGGTGCCAGCCGCGAATCATGGAAGACACCGCAACCGGATCGACAAACCCGTAGGCTCCGATCGTCCCGAGCGTTTCCGGATCGTGGTCGGCGCCGGTGAAAACGAGATTCCCGGGGCCGCTCAGCGCCGGCGCTTCCTCGAACAGCTCCGCATAGTGGCCCTCGACGATACGAAGATGGTTGAGAAGGTCTCGGCCGAACGCCTCGCCATCGGGATAGCCGAGAAACACCGCGAGTCCCTCGATTCCCGCCGCGTCGTCGGGCACGCTATGCGTTTGTTCGTCCGCGACCATCTGCAGACGATGCTCGGCGGTCCGGAGAAAACGGTAGGCATCGATCAGGCGATCCGCGACGCGCGGCTCGATGCGTCCCGCGCTGGCCAGCGCGCGCAGCGCCTCGCATGTGCCCGCGACGCGAAGTTGAGGGTCACGTCCCCCCCAAATGAGCTGCTGCGTCTGGGCGAACATCTCGATCTCGCGGATGCCGCCGCGCCCCAATTTGAGATTCTGGCCGGCCACCGCGATTTCGGTGCTGCCGTGATGGGCGTTGATCTGCCGCTTGATCGAGTGAATGTCCTGAATGGCCGCAAAATCGAGGTGGCGCCGCCAAATGAAGGGTCTCAGCTGCGAGAGAAAAGCGGCGCCCGCGCTTCGGTCTCCTGCGACCGGTCTTGCCTTGATCAGCGCCGCGCGTTCCCAATTTTGCCCCAGGCTTTCGTAATAGACTTCGGCCGCCGTCGTGGACAGCGCCGGCGGGGTCGAGCCCGGGTCGGGGCGAAGTCGAAGATCGGTGCGGAAGACATAGCCATCGGCGGTTCGCTCGGAGAGATGCCGGACGAGGGTGTGGGTCAGCCGGACCAAATGCTTCTGAAGCTCGGCGCGATTCGAGGGCGCCATCCGCTCGGAATCGTAGAGGACAATGATGTCGATATCGCTGGAGTAGTTGAGCTCTCGGGCACCGAGCTTGCCCATGCCGAGAACGATGAAGCCCGACTGAGCCGTCCCGTCGCTTCCGTCCGGCATTTGTATGGCGCCCGCGTCCGCAAGCTGACGGAGGAGCCGAGCGGTGATGTGGGTGAGGGCGGCCTCGGCAAAGTCGGAGAGCGCCGCGGTCACCCCGTCAAGCGACCATGCGCCGGCGATGTCCGCGAGACCGACGAGAAGGGCGGTGCGGCGTTTGGCCGTGCGCACGAGGCGCATCGTCTCGTCGTCGCGCCCGACGGGGGCCGCGCGAAGCGCTGCGAGCAGCGCGGCGAATGTCCCATCGAGGCCCTGGGAGACCAGATCGCGAACGAAGGGCAGTTCGAGAAGAAGGCTTTGCCCGAGATAGGGGCTATTGCCGAAAACCGCTTCCAGAAGGCCGCGGCTGCGGGAATCCGCCACCATCTCCGAGGCGAATCGGATCAGGTCCTGATCGCCCGTGGCCGCGGCGGCTTCGCGCCACCGATCCAAACCAATCGCGGCGGCCTCCCTATGTCCCGCTTTCGGGAGGCGTGCGGGGTCGGATATAAGTCGCTCCAGCATGATCGATCGGGTCAATTTTCCTGACAGTGCGCGAAGGTCTCTCGGTGATCAAGGCGCCAGCGGCGACGGTGGCGGCGAAGTCCCGAAGGGCCGGCCGCGGGCCTCCCGTGCCGTTCGCATCGTCTTGGCCGCGTTGACGGCAGTCGTCGTCGTCCTGGCCATTGCCGGCGGCGTGGCGGCCTGGCGTCTCACGACCGGGCCGATTCAGCTCGGATTCCTGACGCCCCTTGTGGCGCGGGCCCTGGGCGCGGCGATCGGTGACGCCGAGGTCCAGCTCGAGGATACGGTCCTGGTCTGGGCGGGATGGAGGAAAAACCTCGAAACGCGCGCGGAAGGCGTGCGCGTCCTCAGATCCGATGGGACCGTGCTCGCGACGGCGCCGGAGGTCGGCGTTCACCTCAGTTTCCAAGCCCTCATCCGCGGTGTGATCGCACCGACCAGCCTCGACATCTACGGTGCCCGCCTGCGTATCCGGCGGGACAGCGAGGGGCAGTTCGTCCTTGGCGTCGGAGAGGGGGCGAGTGCGCCCGGCGAGGATTTGACGAACATGCTGGCCGGGCTGGTCGCCGGTCCCGGCGGGACGGGCGGCATGAGATATCTCTCGGCGATCACCATCCGGGACAGCACGGCGACGATCGAGGATGCGCGGCGCGACATTCCGTGGGACGCGACAATCCGGACGCTCACGCTCACGCGCCGCGCCGGCGGCATGACGCTCGCCGGCGCGCTCCAGGTCGTCGCGGCCGGCAGTGCGCTCGATTTGAGATTCGAGGGCGCGCATGACCGGGCCGCGAAGATCATCACGCTGTCCACATCGTTCTCAGGGCTCGATCCGGCGGCGCTGGCCAAGGCCGTACCCGAGCTCGCGGAGATCAAAGCGATTTCGATGGCGCTTGGCGGGACGATCGACGTCCGGATGAGCGAAGAAGGAGGTGTCGACAGCATGGACTTTACGGTCGGCGGCGGGCCGGGCCAGATCGTTTTGCCGAACATGTTCAAGGACGGCGTCTCGGTCGACCGGTTCGATGCCCAGGGGCGAGTCTCGGATCGTTTTTCGCGCGTTCTCCTCAAAAATGTGACTCTCGCATTGGGGCAGTCGGACATTACGATGTCCGGGCTCGTCGACGATGTGTTCGGCAAGGGCCGGTTCCAGATCGAGGCGGCCGTCACCAACGTTCCCTTCGACGATTTGGGGCGATACTGGCCGCATGGCCTCGCTGCGGGCGGGCGGCGGTGGGTGCTGGCCAATATGACCGACGGCGTCGCGCAGGACACGCGTCTGACGGCGAGCGGCCATCTCGGCCTCGACGGAGCCGAGGGGACGACCCTTTCCTTTCTTCAGGGCACGATCGATTTTCACGGGATGACGGTCCGGTACTTGCCGCAGATGCCCGTCGTCCGTCAGGTCCATGGGCAGGCGACATTCGATCAGACCCGCATCGACGTCGCGATCAAGGGCGGGTCGCTCGACGCGATCACCCTGGCGGGCGGCGAGGCTAAAATCAGCGGCCTCGACAAGTCGAACCAGTTCGCGGACATCGACCTCCGGGTGGCCGGACCGCTTCGCGATGCGCTCGAGCTGATCAACCGCGATCCGCTCTTCTTCGCGCAAAAACTCAATCTCAATCCATCGGAGATGGGCGGGTCGGCCTCGGTCGGTCTGATATTCCATATCCCGCTCCTCGATGCCTTGCGGCTCGATCAACTCGGCATCAATGCCGACGCCGCCATCGAGAAACTCGTTTGGCGAAACGCACTCCTGGGGCGTGACGTGGAGAACGGGACGCTCGATCTCAAGATCGATGACAAGGGCATGACGGGAAAGGGCAACGTCCAGCTCGCGCAGGTTCCGATCGAAGTTCGCTGGACCGAGAACTTCGCCCGCACGGCCCCTGAGGCGACCCGCGTCGAAATGTATGGCGTGCTTGCGGACGCAGATCGCAACGATCTCGGACTCGGCATGGAGCCCTATCTCAGCGGTCCGGTCGGCATCCGCGCGGTGCTCACCTCGGCCAAGCAGCACATGAAACTGACGGCGGAGGCGGATTTGACGCGCGCGACGCTCTTGATCGACGAAGTCAGTTGGAAGAAGCCGCCGGGAACGGAGGTCAAAGTGCGCCTGAGCTCGGATATTGCGCGGTCGAGCCCGATGACGCTGGCCTTCGAGGCATCCGGGGCCGGCGTTCAGACGCGCGGCCAGATCAAACTCAGCGATCAGAACAAGGGCGTGCGCGAGATTGCGTTTGATCGGTTCGTGTACGGCCGTAGCGACGTGCGGGGGGGCGTGGTGATGAAGCCGGACGGCGGCTACGCGATGCAGGTGACCGGTGCCAGCATCGACGCCGAGCGCTGGCTCAACGGTGAAGCCGAAAAGACGGCACCCAAGGATGCGAAGCTCGCGGCGGAGGCCTTGCGCGCCAAGCGGCGGGCTATGGCGGCCCAAGGCTATACGCCGCTCGAGGCGCACATCGACGTGAAGCGCCTGTGGTTATCGAAGGATCGCGCGCTTGACGGTTTCTCCGCCGCTGTTGTCCGCGAGCGCGCGGGCTGGAAGTCGATCGAGGTTGACGCCAAGCTCGGTCAGACCGCGACGCCGATTCGCGTCCGTTATGGCCCGGCGCAGGGCAAGTATCGCCAACTCACGATCAATTCGGACGATGCCGGCACGGCGCTCAAGGTATTCGGCATCTCGGACGGCGTGATCGGCGGCGCGCTCCAGGTCACGGGCATGGAAGATACGCGCGAGGCGCCGCTCAAGGGCGAGGCGCTCATGAAGAACTACCGCGTGACCAATGCGCCCCTGCTGGCGCGGATTCTCTCCGTGGCGTCGTTCACCGGCATCCTGCAGACCATGTCCGGAACCGGGTTGAACTTCGACAAGTTCAAGGCGATGTACAGCTACGCCGACGGGCTGATCGAAGTGACGGAAGGCGCGACGCGCAGCGCGGATCTTGGCTTCACGGTGGAGGGCAAGATCGATCTCGATGCCGACACCCTCGATCTCAAGGGGCTGATCGTTCCGGCCTACACGATCAACAGCATCCTCAGCAACATCCCGATCATCGGCAATATTTTCGCGCCCGGCGGCGGCGTGTTCGCGGCGACCTACAGCGTGCGCGGCGGCATGGACGATCCATCGGTGTCGGTCAATCCGCTGGCGGCGCTGACGCCGGGGTTCCTGCGCTACATCTTCAACATCTTCGAGGGCGGGACGCCGCCGACGCCGAGCGAGCAGACGCGGCCGGGCGACGAGCCGCAATAGGTCAGACGATGCGCACCAGCGCGTGGCGCTTGCGGCCGGCCGACAGCTTGATCATGCCGTCCGGCGACAGATCGGCGGCGGTCACGGTCTGCGACTCATCGGTGATCGGCGCGCCATTGATTCGGCCGCCCCCGCCGCGGATGAGCCGCCGTGCCTCGCCGCGGCTGGTTGCGAGCCCGGTGCGCTGCAGAAGATCGAAGGCCGGAACGCCGGCCTCGATCTCACGCCGCGGCATCTCGATCGTCGGAAGCGATTCGCCCGCGCCGCCCTCCTCGAAGGTTTGCCGTGCCGTCTCGGCCGCGGCGGTCGCCGCAGCCTCGCCATGGACGAGGCGCGTCGCCTCATGCGCGAGCCGCTTCTTGGCCTCGTTGATCTCGGCGCCTTCGAGGGATTCGAGCCGCGCGATCTCGTCGAGCGGCAGATCGGTGAAGAGACGCAAGAACCGCCCGACATCGGCATCCTCTGTATTCCGCCAGTACTGCCAGTAGTCATAGGCCGGCATGAGATCGTCGTTGAGCCACACCGCTCCCTGCGCGGTCTTGCCCATCTTGGCGCCGGACGCCGTCGTGATGAGCGGCGAGGTGAGCCCGAAGAGCGCGTGGTCGTCGGTGCGGCGGCCAAGCTCGACCCCGCTCACGATATTGCCCCATTGATCGGATCCGCCCATCTGGAGAACGCAGCTATGGCGGCGCGCCAGCTCGACGAAATCATAGGCCTGGAGAACCATGTAATTGAATTCGAGGAACGACAGCGGCTGCTCGCGGTCGAGCCTGAGGCGCACGCTGTCGAAGGACAGCATCCGATTGACGGAGAAATGCCGGCCGAAATCGCGGAGAAAGGGAATGTAGGCCAGTGTGTCGAGCCATTCCCCATTATTGACGATGAGGGCCTCGGTCGGGCCGTCGCCGAAGGCCAGAAACTTGGCAAAGACCTGCCGGATGCCCCGCATGTTCCGCGCGATGTCTTCGTCGGTGAGGAGCTTGCGCGCCTCGTCCTTGCCGGAGGGATCGCCGACTTTGGTCGTCCCCCCGCCGAGAAGCACGATGGGTTTATGGCCGGTCCGCTGCAGCAGGCGAAGCAGCATGATGGGCACGAGGGAGCCCACATGGAGGCTGGTCGCGGTGCAGTCGAAGCCGATATAGGCGACGATTCGCCCGTCCGCGCATCGCGAATCGAGTGCCGCGAGATCCGTGCATTGATGGATGAATCCGCGGGCCTCGGCCTCGCGGAGAAAAGTCGAGCGTAGATGCGTCATCGCGGCCGGTCTGTCGAAAGGTCAACGCCTGGTTTCGGGCCAGCACCCGTGTTAGGCACCGACCCTTGTCTTGACTTAACATAGCCGGTGGCCCCGGTCACGAACGGCCCCGCCAACGCCTTGGGATGGAATTGGATGAGCGACGTCGATCCGGTTTGGGCATTGGGACTGATGAGCGGCACGTCGCTCGACGGCGTCGACGCGGCCTTGCTTCGGACCGATGGTGAACAGGTGTCCGGCGTCGGTGCGTTTCTCACGGTGCCTTACGAGCCGTCGTTTCGCGAGCGGCTGCGAGCCACGCTCGGGGGCGTGGGCGATGTCGAGGCCGTCGCGCGGGAGCTGACGACGATCCATGCGCGCGTGGTCGAGGCATTGCTGCGCCAGGCCGGATGCCGCGCCAGCGACATCGGCGTGATCGGCTTTCACGGTCACACGATCTTCCATGCGCCCGAGGCAGGGCGGACATGGCAGATCGGGGATGGCGCCTTGCTCGCGCGAGACACGGGTATCGATGTGGTCTCGGACTTCCGGAGCGCCGATGTGGCGGTGGGCGGGCAGGGCGCGCCCCTGGCTTCCCTCTACCATTGGGCTCTGGCGCGGACGCTCGAGCGTCCGCTGGCCGTGCTCAATATCGGCGGCGTCGCCAACGTCACCTGGATCGGACGAGAATCGCCTTCGGGCGAGCCCGATCTCTTGGCGTTCGATACGGGTCCCGGCAATGCGATGATCGACGACTGGGTGAGGCGCGCGACGGGCCGTCTTTACGATGAGGACGGCGCGCTCGCCCGCGGCGGGACGATCGATACCTCCGCGATCGGCCGCTGGCTGTCGGATCCCTATTTCCGGCGGCGTCCGCCCAAATCGCTCGACCGCAACGCGTTTTCCCTCGACCCGGTCCGAGGGCTCTCCCCGGCCGATGGTGCGGCCACGCTCGTCGCCTTCACGGCCGAAGCGGTCCGGCAGGGCGCCATGCACTTCCCCGCCGCCGCAAGACGCTGGCTGGTAACGGGGGGCGGGCGGAGGAACCCCGTCATCATGGCCGCGCTCGGCGCGGCCTTGTCGGTGCCGGTCGAGAGCGTCGAAGCGGTCGGATGGAATGGCGATGCGCTCGAAGCCCAGGCGTTCGCGTTTCTCGCAGTGCGCAGCCGGCGCGGATTGCCCCTGAGCCTTCCGTCAACGACAGGGGTCGCGCGAGCCACAAGCGGCGGCGTCAGCCACCGGCCCGCCTAGGGCCCTGGTTCCGGACTTAGGACGCCGCCGCTGTGAGCGGCTTGCCCAAGGCCTTGTCCATATAGGAATCGAGATGGCCGACGAGCTCGTCGAGCCGATCCACGAAGAAGTGGTCTGCCCGCTTGATCACGCGGAAATCGATCGCGATACCACGCTGATTTGACAGGCGATCCACGAGTTTCTTCACGGATTCGACCGGGACGATCTGGTCCTGGTCGCCATGCACGATGAGGCCGGAGGACGGGCAGGGGGCCAGGAAGCCGAAATCATAGGCATTGGCCGGCGGCGCGATCGAAACGAAGCCACTGATCTCCGGGCGGCGCATGAGAAGCTGCATGCCGATCCAGGCGCCGAAGGAGAAGCCGACGATCCAGCAGCTCGACGCATTGGCGTTGTAGGTCTGCAACCAGTCGAGGGCCGAGGCCGCGTCGCTCAGCTCCCCCTCGCCGCGGGCGAAGCTGCCTTGCGATCGTCCGACCCCCCGGAAATTGAAGCGCAACGCTGCGAAGCCGCGCCGGGCAAAGGCCTGGTAGAGGGCATAGACGACCTTATTGTTCATCGTCCCCCCATGCTCCGGGTGGGGGTGCAAGAGGAGTACGACCGGCGCATTGGCATTTTTGGCCAGGTGATATCGGCCCTCGAGGCGTCCTTCGGGGCCGTTGATGATGACTTCAGGCATCTGGTCTGGAACCTTCTACCTTGGGCCGCCCGCGCACAGGCGGCCAAAATATCCGAGCCACATGGAGGGGAAACGCCACTGCGTATCCCCGAAAAGAGCCTAATTTTTGCCCAAGAATACTTGACTGCTACGCTCGGGAAACCTATATCCCAACCACGCCACACTGCGCGGACAGGGCTCGCTCGCTCACCGGTAATATCCTTCGCAAGATGATGATGTTCAAGCGCATTTACGACGAACTGGACTCAATCATGGCGCGCGACCCGGCCGCGCGCTCCCGGCTGGAGGTTTTTCTCTGTTATTCCGGCATCCATGCCGTGTTCATCCACCGCCTGACGCATAGGCTTTGGCGGCATGGTTTTCGGCTCCTGGCTCGCCTCGTGTCGTCTGTTGGCCGCTGGTTCACGGGTATCGAGATCCATCCCGGCGCCAGCATCGGCCGGCGCTTGTTCATCGACCATGGCATGGGCGTGGTAATCGGGGAGACGGCCGTCATCGGCGACGACGTCACACTTTATCACGACGTGACGCTTGGCGGGACCTCTCCCTCCATCAATGCCCGGGCGCAGGTGGATCGCAAGCGGCATCCGACCCTAGCGGATGACGTCATCGTGGGGTCGGGCGCTCAGATTCTCGGGCCCATTACCATCGGGCGCGGCGCGCGGGTGGGCGCGAACGCGGTGGTGGTCAAGGACGTCCCGGCCTGCGTGACCGTGATCGGCATACCCGCGCGAATTGTCGAGGCGAAGGATCGCTTCGTGCAGCCCGATTTCGTCGCCTACGGAACGCCGTCCGCCGACATTCCGGATCCGCTCATTGCGATGGTCGAGGCGCTGCGGGCGCAGGTGGCCTCGCTGCGCGCCGAGCTCTCATCGCTCGCAGGCCGCGTGAGCGCGGCGGAATCGAACGGGACCAGTGCATCACCAACGGGGCCGTCAGCCGGTGCCAAGACGGAACGCGCCGAGGATACGTCATCAAGGCCGCAGGGAGCCGAGTCATGAAGCTGAGCACGAAGGGGCGGTACGCTGTCATGGCGATGGTCGATTTGGCCAGCCGCGAAGCCCAACGGCCGGTGTCGCTCGCCGAAATCGCGGGACGGCAGGGCATCTCGCTGTCCTATCTCGAGCAGCTCTTCGCCAAATTGCGCCGGCACGGCTTGGTACGCAGCGTGCGCGGCCCCGGCGGCGGGTATCGGCTGGCTCATCCGGCCGAAGGCACGCGCATCGCCGATATCATTCTCGCGGTCGACGAGCCCGTGCATGCGACGCGCTGCCGTCCCGGCTCCGCCAAGGGGTGCACGGGCACGGGAAGCCGCTGTCTCACCCACGATCTCTGGGAGGAGCTCGGCAACCAGATCCATCTGTTCCTGAGTGCCGTTTCCCTGAAGGACGTCTGTGAGCGGCGCGTGCTCGGCACGAGCGGGACGATCCATCGCTCACATCCTTCGGATGCGCATGGCATGGACAATGCTGCCGACTGATCAAGGCGCGCGATGGAGCGGGCGCACGACATGACGTATCTCGACTACAACGCGACGGTGCCCATCCGTGCCGCCTCGGCCGAGGCGGTTCGCTCCACGCTGGAGATCGCCGGCAACGCGTCCTCCGTTCATCGTTTCGGCCGGACGGTGCGGCGCGTGATCGAGGATGCGCGCGAGCAGGTCGCGGCCCTCGTCGGCGCGCAGCCATCCGGCGTCATCTTCACATCGGGCGGCACCGAGGCGAACAATCTGGCGCTCGGCGGCGCGGCGCGGCCGCGGATCGCGGCAGGCTCGACCGAGCATCCCTCCGTGTTGCGCGCACGGCCTGGCGTGGAGACCGTTCGCGTCGATCGCAACGGGGTGATCGACCTCGATGACCTGCGCCATCGTCTTGCCTCGGACGCAAAGCCGGCGATCGTCTCGATCATGCTGGCCAACAACGAAACGGGGGTGATCCACCCCGTTCGGGAGACGGCCGAGATCGCCCGCACGTTCGGGGCGCTGGTTCATTGCGATGCGGTCCAGGCGGCCGGGCGGATCGCGATCGACATGGGAAGGCTGGGCGTCGACATGATATCGCTCTCGGCCCACAAGCTCGGCGGGCCGCCCGGCGTGGGGGCACTCGTCCTCGCCGACGGCGTCGAGATCGCGCCGCTGCTGCTCGGCGGCGGGCAGGAGCGGCGGCTGCGCGCAGGCACGGAGAACGCGCCGGGCATCGCCGGCTTCGGCGCCGCGGCCGCGGATGCGCGGGGCGAGACACTGTCGGCCGGCGCGCTGTCCGCCCTGCGCGACGAGATGGAGCATCGCCTGTCCGCCGCGACGCCTGATGCGCGGATTTACGGCGCGAGCGTCCAGCGCCTTCCCAATACGACTTGCATCTCAATGCCGGGTGTCGCAAGCGAGACGCAAATCATGGCGCTCGACCTCGAGGGTTACGCGGTCTCCGCGGGATCGGCGTGTTCGTCCGGCAAGGTCGAGGCCTCGCACGTCCTCTTGGCGATGGGCGTCGCCGAAGCCGAGGCGCGCACCGCCATCCGCATCAGTCTCGGCTGGCGCACGACCCGTGCCGAAATCACGAATTTCGTCGAGGCGTGGACGCGGCTCTATCGGCGTCTCGGCCTGCCGTCCATCGTGTCGGCGGCCTGAGGAGCGAGGAAAGAACCCCGATGGCATCAACCGCCGATACGCTGCAGTCGATCATCACGCCCTACAAGCATGGCTTCGTGACCGATATCGAGGTCGACGATCGCCCGGCGAAGGGCCTCGATGAGGAGACGGTCCGGTTCATCTCCGGCAAGAAGGACGAGCCGGAATGGCTGCTCGAATGGCGGCTGAAGGCGTTCCGCTTCTGGCGGGACCGCCTGTTGCCCGGGGCCGAGCCGCGCTGGGCGCGGGTGAGCTTCCCGCCCATCGACTACCAAAATTCCTACTACTACGCCGCGCCCAAGACGAAGGTCGCGCCCAAGAGCCTCGACGAGATCGATCCTGAATTGCTGAAGACATACGAAAAGCTCGGCATTCCGCTGCGCGAGCAGGAACGTCTGCATGGCGTCGCGGTCGATGCGGTGTTCGACAGCGTGTCGGTCGCGACGACCTACAAGGAAAAGCTCGGCGAGCTCGGCATCGTCTTCTGCTCCTTCTCCGATGCCGTGAAGACGCATCCCGATCTCGTGCGCCAGTATCTCGGCAGCGTGGTTCCCTACTCCGACAATTTCTACGCGACGCTCAACTCCGCCGTGTTCAGCGACGGCTCGTTCGTCTACATCCCGCCCGGCGTGCGCTGTCCGATGGAGCTTTCGACCTATTTCCGCATCAACGCGGCGGAAACGGGCCAGTTCGAGCGGACGCTCATCATCGCCGACCGCGGCAGCCATGTGAGCTACCTCGAGGGCTGCACGGCGCCCATGCGCGACGAGAACCAGCTCCATGCCGCCGTGGTCGAGCTGGTCGCGCTCGACGACGCGCAGATCAAATACTCGACGGTCCAGAACTGGTACCCCGGCGACGAGAACGGCAAGGGCGGGATCTACAACTTCGTGACCAAGCGCGGCGCGTGCCGCGGCGCGCGCTCGAAGAT
>JBGPGW010000004.1:0-33397 GCA_041484095.1 Alphaproteobacteria bacterium
CTCCCGCCTCGGCGGCTCTTGCGAACCCGGAGGTCGCACCGCTCTCATCCGCATGGACGCATCGGTCCACAACACAGGTATCATAATCATACGATGATTCCATTGCTAGACACATTTTCATGTGATAGACAGAAAAACAGCGTCGGAGGGGGCGCGGCGCGGCTCAAAACAGCCCGGAACGGGTGTTGGAAAGATGAGGCCGTGACCACGGATTTTCCCATTGGTTGCCGCGTCTATGTCTTCGGACTGGCGCGCCTGGGTACGGTTGCCGGCGCGATCATGCCTGTCGCCGGCGCGGACGGCTATGCCGTCGATCTCGATCCCATGGATGGCATGGGCGGCACAGTCGGCTGCCCAGGCGAACATCTCTTGCCCCTGTCGGCGGCGGCGGCAAGGCCAGTATGCGACTTTTGCCTCGAAGGGGCGAGCGCATGAGCGATGCAGCGGTGGCGGGTTCAGTCGCACGGTCAGAACAAGTCTCGACGAGACGTTTAAGCCGTGAGGCCGCATGCCTTGGCAACGAATTGACACGACTTAAAAGGAGAGCGCATGAACGAGACAGACAGTCTTACACCTGAAAGTGCAGAAGTGGAGTTGGCGAAACTCCACGGAGATAGCCGCACGTTCAATGTCCTCAACGATAAGAGCCATCCCGAATATCAAGTACTGGTCGCGCGTCGTGACGCCTTGGCCAGAGCCGCCTATCCCGGCGAAGCGTCGCCCGATACGGTCGTGGATGCGGCACGCGAGGCGCTCGCTCCGCCCGTCTCGTCCGAAGATTATCCCATCGAGATCGGCACGCTGCCGCGGGAGTATGCTGGCACCGATGATCAGGCCACTGCGGCCGGCCTTGCGCGTGTCCGGGAGTGGTTTCACGCCGCCGGTATGAGCCAGGGCGAGGCCAGAAACGTCATCGCGCGCTTCGCCGAAATTGGCTGCGATCCGCGTCGTAACGATTCTGCGACCGATTCCGCGCGCGAGGCCAAATGTGTGGAAAGTCTGCGCGCGCTGTGGGGGCCTACATATGAGCGGGAACTGGCAGCCGCGAGGCGGGCCGTAACGCGCCTCGGGGGAGCGCAATTGGCCCGCGTCCTCGAAATAACGCGGTTGGGCAATGACCCCTGGGTGGTTCGCTCCCTCGCGGACGCCTCCAAACGCAACCGTTGGTGAATGCGATGTCGAACGTTCTCATGAATGTGATCAGCGCGGTCCGCGATCCCGAACATTGGCGCAACCTAATGGCCGATCTTGACAATCGCATCGCCGGCGCCCAGGTGCGTGTGGACGCGAATGAGGTCGAGCGCGGCCGGGTCGCCCTCGCCGCCCTCGGCGGAGACGCGAAGGCCCAGCGCGCATTGGATCGGCTCAATACCGACCGTCATGGTCTCGATCTCGAACTTGCCAATCTCACGCGGGCACGTGTCGAGGCTGAACGTCAGCTCACCGAGGCTGTGGCGCGCGAGGGAGCGGACGCGCTTTGGCGCGAGCGTGCAGCCCAACGCCGCGACCTGAAGGAACGGGCTCGCGTCGCGCGCGAGATCGAGGGCCGTCTTCGTATGCTCGCCGAGGATCTGGGGCGCGCCGGCATGCTCGCCGAGCGAATTCATAGTCGCCATAGGGCGCTCGGCGGGTCGCGCATCCTCGTCGATCCGCTCGCTCCGGAAGCCGTCGCGAGCCGGCTCGGCGAATTTCTCCAAGGGCTCGGCGTGCCGCAGGGCACGCTTGGCGCCGAGGGCTCAGCGTTGCGGAGTCCGCCGGGATCCTACGCCGAAATGGAGACTGCCGCGCAAAGCCTCTACGACCCGGACCGAGTCGATCACAGCGAGGGATCGCCGTGAAACCAGGGGGAACACGAATTCCTGACGGATAGAGTTCTGTTTTGGGGTGATCGAGTCGTTTTCGCTCGCGCAGCACGCTCGAGCGCGGTGGGGCGCGTTGTTGCTGTAGACGAATCAACACGCGAAGGAGAAAGACGATGGCGCGACGTGGACGGAAAAGGAAAGCAGGGAAAAGAGAAGGCAACGGACAAATACTGCGGAAGGTGGCGAAGCCCGACCTCGGCACACCAGAAATTCTCGCACGTCGGCTGACGGTGTGCCGCGATACGCGCTACTCGCCGGATTGGCCGCTTCAGGTGTTGCTCGCACGTGACCTCATTTCCGTGGAAGAGCACGATGCCGGCATGCGGTTCGCCGGGCTCTATTATGCGCTTTATGGCCCGCCTTTCGGCCGCGCGCTCGACTACGACCGCCTTATCTCCGGGTTCGACCGCGACGACATGCGCACCTACGGTGCGCCGGTTGGCGATGCCGCGCGCAGGCTATGGCAGGAGCGGCAATATCGCCTCGCCAGTGAGACGCTCGATCGCGTGAGCGCCAGGGCCGTCGTGATTGCGATGGCCGTCTATCTCGACCCGGGCTGGCTCGTGCGTGATCTCGCGAAGGGTGCTCCATGGCGGGGGCGGCATGAGCGGCACCTGCTGCGGCTTCGCGGCGGCCTCGCCGCGCTCGCCGATCTGCCGCCCGCGCGTATTTCGGAAGGGGAGGCCGAAGCGGCCCGTATGGAAGTCGCTGCGGCATAGCGCCGTTCATATGAGTAATGGCAGCGCGGCCTCCCGGCCGCGCTGCTCTTTCCCCTGCATTTTGGCCTCTGCCTTGCGCCTAAGCGGCCATTGACGGCGCGGTGGGGTGCGGCGAAGCTCTGGCGGTCTTTGGTTTCTCGCGGTCGCCATGACCATCAGCGGTGCCTCCTCGATCTTTCTCATGCTGGCCGATCCAATCGCGCAAGTGCGTTCGCCCGTTCTGTTCAACGAGATGTTTTTCCACGAGGGAATCGACGCGATCATGGTGCCGCTCAACGTCGCGGCCGACGGCATCGAGGCGTTCTGGCCGACCTTATGCCACCTGAAGAACGTGAAAGGGCTCATCGTCAGCGTGCCCTTCAAGGTGGCGGCCTGCCGATTGTCGGACCGTGTCGGCCCGCGTGCGGCGCGCATCGGAACGGCGAACGCCGTCCGGCGTAATCCAGACGGCAAGTTTTTCGCCGAGAATTTTGACGGCATGGGCTTCATCGAGGCGTTGAGGCGCGGCGGATACACGATTGCGGGACGGCGCGCCCTCTTGGTCGGGGCCGGTGGGGCGGGCTCGGCGATCGCGTTTTCCCTGGCCGAGGAGGGTGCGGACAACCTCACCATCGCCGATATCGATCCGGCACGCGCGACGACGCTTGCCGGATCCGTCAGCCGCGCGTTCCCGCGCTGCCGCGTCGCGGCTGGGGTCGCCGACCCGGCCGGACACGACCTCATCGTGAATGCGACGCCGCTCGGCATGCGGGCGGATGATCCCTTGCCGCTCCTTGCCGCGCATCTGCTGCCGACGATGACGGTCATGGATATCGTCATGAAACCGCGCGAAACGCCGCTGCTGAAGCATGCCTTTGCGGCTGGTTGTCGCATTCAATACGGGGCAGAGATGACCGATTCCCAAATGGCGCTTTGGATGGAATTCTTCCGAATCGGCGAACTGCCGCGCCTACCATCAACGAGCACGTGAGGGGATTCCCATGACAGAAGACAAGCGAGCCGTCGTCGTCATCGGCGGGACCAGCGGCATCGGCAAGGCGATCGCGCTCCGTTTTCTCAAAGCCGGCTGCCGAGTCGTCGTCTCGGGCCGCGATGCCGGCCGCGGCGAGGCGGTGGCGCGCGAGAGCGCGGTGCTGGGCGGGGAGGGTGTATTCAGGCAGGTGGATTTGGCCGACGCGGCCTCGGTCCATGCGCTTGCCCGCTGGTCGACTGAACGCTTCGGTACGCCGGAGGTGTTCGTCAATTCGGGCGGGCTCCTCCAGAACGGCACGGCCGTGCTCGACATGCCGCTCGAGGAAAACGACCGCATCTGGCAGGTGAATTATCGGGGCGCGCTCATCGCGTGCCAGGCATTCGGGGCGGCGATGAAGGCCGCGGGGCGGGGCGCCATCCTCAACATCGCCTCGATCGCGTCCTTCGCACCGTTGTCGCTTCCGGCCTATACGCCGGGCAAAGCGGCGATGCGATCCTTGACCGAAATTCTCGCGGCCGAGCTCGGCCCCCATGGCGTGCGCGTGAACGGCGTCGCGCCCGGCTTCACGCTATCCGATGGGCTCAGGGAGCGCATCGCCAAGGGTTTGCGCAATCCAGATGCGATCAAGGCGACGACCGCGCTTCGCGACTTTGTATTGCCGGAGCAGATCGCGGAGGCCGCGTATTTCCTTTGCTCGGACTCGGCCGGCGCGATCACGGGCGTCACCCTGCCGGTCGATTGCGGCTGGTTGGTCCAGGCGCCTTATATGAGCTACATGGCGGGCAACCCGATCCGGCCACGCAGTTAGAGCACCGATTCTAGGGCCGCCGGGGCGGGGGCTCAGGGAGGCAGGGGCTTGTAGGTGCGGGTCGGCCGCTCGCGTCGCGGCACGGGGCGCTCCTGGACGAGCACCGGGCGCAATTCATTCGTCGCCACCGTGACGCGAACAAGCGCAAGCGCCCCGGAGGGCGGCGTATCGTCGGCGAAAAAGGCCAAAAGGCCTGTCGCCACCGCGGCGGCGAGCCAACGCCTCGATCGGCGCAACATGCTTCTCCTTCGGTCGGGGTGTGAGCCCATTAATACCTAAGCACGGTTCTTTGTCCCGTGTCCGCACCATGAATTTTGTTTAATGCGGTGGCCGATGCAAGAGGGGGCCGGGGCCACCGACGCCCCGGGATCGCTCGCAAGGATCCGTCCGGAGTCTGGCGGTTCGTGCAAACGAGTCGCAAGACCGCGGGCGATCATGCCGTTCCATCTGCCCATGCAATTTTTGCATCGATTTCTGAAGGCGACCCGCTAAGGTTGGCGCCCCAACGTCCCGGAAGGATTCGTTCCATGAAATTCGGCTACCTCACCCAGCTGCAGGCGCCGCGGCCGTGGCCCAAGGATGTCGACTACAAGGTGCACTGGGAAGCGCTCGAACAGGGGGTCTTGGCCGAGGCGTGCGGGTTCGATTACTTCTGGGCCACGGAGCACCATTTCTACGAGGAGATCGCGCATATATCGGCGCCGGAGATCCTCCTGACGGCCCTCGCCATGCGCACGAGCCGCATAAGGATCGGCCACGCGGTCGTCGTCCTGTCCTGCAACGACCCGATCCGCGTGGCCGAGCGGGCCGCGACGCTCGACATTTTCTCGAACGGCCGCCTGGAACTCGGCACGGGGCGCGGTGCTGCGGCCTATCACACCGAGGCCTTCGGCATGACCTCTGCCCAAGCCCTCGAGTCCTGGCCGGAGGCCATGGAAGTGGTCTGTTCGCTGTTCAAGCACGACAAGTTTCCGGGCTATGAGGGAAAGTATTACAAATACCCCGCGCGCCATCTCGTGCCGAAGCCCGTGCAGAAGCCGCACCCGCCGCTGTGGTGCTCGGCCTCGAGCCCCGCGACCTTCACGAAGGCGGCGGAGAAGGGGCTCGGCGCACTCGGCTTCGTGAATGCACCGCCTGAGACGCTCCAGCCGGCGATCGACGCCTACAGACAGACACAGGCGACGGCCGACCCCAAGAATTTCTTTGGTGCGTATCCCAACTTCCAGATCGCCGGCGTCGTCCACGCCTTCTGCGATCCCGACGACGCGTATGCGGCGTCGGTCGGCGGGGCCGCCACGCGCTGGTACTTCGGCGACAATGACACGCCGATCAATGCGATCCGTTTCGCCGAGCAATTCGACAAGACGAAATTCGCGAAGGCGGCGACCTATACCGACGACCAATTGCGCGAAAACGCGATGATGGCCGCGGGCGATCCCGATTCCTGCTGTCGCACGATCGAACGGTGGCAGAAGGCGGGGGTCGATCAGCTCATGCTGATCATGCAGGCGGGCAAGACGACGCACGATCAGGTCAAGCGGTCGATGGAGCTGTTCGGCGAGAAGGTCCTGCCGCGATTCAAGAGCTGACGGGGCCGGCCTAGGCCTTTCGGGAAATCCAGTTCTTCCCTAGGGGCGGGCGCGGCAACGATCCGATGGGCGCCGCGTGGCGCTCATAGGATCGGGATTTGTGCGAGCGTCGCGATGCCGAGGGCGGCGAAGATCGCCGCGGCGGCCATTCGAATGGCGCGGAGCGGCAGGCGCTCGGCGAAGGCCGAGCCGAAGACGATGACCGGAACGTTGGCGGCCATCATGCCGAGCGTGGTGCCGAGCACCACGAGAGCGAGATCATCGAAGCGGGCGGCGAGCGCCATGGTCGCAATCTGCGTCTTGTCGCCGATCTCGGCGAGAAAGAAGGCGATCAGCGCGGTCGCGAAAGCACCGCGACCGCCGAGGCGGTCGGCATCGCGCTCGAGCGAATCGGGGATGAGTGTCCATGCCGCGACCGCAATGAGGCCGATGCCGAGCACGAGGCGAAGCACGAACGGGGACAGGAGGTCGGCGATCCAAACCCCCACGAGTCCTGCAAGCGTGTGATTGGCCAAGGTGGCGAGCAGCACGCCCGCGAGAATCGGGAGCGGCCGGCGGTAGCGTGCCGCAAGCATGAGCGAGAGAAGCTGGGTGCGATCGCCGATCTCGGCGACGGCCACGCTCGCGGCGGAGACGAGGAAGGCGTCCATGACAATTACCCAATGGGAAACGGGACGCGCCTCGCGCCCCAGAGTGGCGGCACGCTTCTATAGCGAGCGTTCTGTCTTGGCGCCAGCATCGTTGCATGGGCAGGATCGGAATTCTTGCGAGGGCCCTGGCCGGTGGCGTTTCTTCACGAGCGATATCGGGAGCCGTCTGGGATGACTGTCTCATCGAGAGGCGGGTGATCGGGGTGAAAGCGCGGGCGTGCCGATTTTTGCGCGCAGGCATTGACAGTCAGCCCTATCTCATTTATGTGTGAAATACAGTATGGGGTGTCGCGCCCGCCGGAGTCCCTCCGGCGGGCGCTCGCGTTTTCCGGCAGGCTGTCGCGGGCGTCCCGGCCCTGATCCCTGACTTTCTCCGCCAGGCCGGGCTGCCCGTTGCACCCGGCCGCCGCGCCGACACTCCGCTCTCCCAAACAATCGAAACCCGGCGCTCCGCATCGGCGGGGCGCATCGCGCTGATGGAGCGATTCCATGCGAAGAATTCGAAAGCTCCTGCCGATCCTCCTTCTGTCATTGAGTGGCTGCGCCGCGGCGGTCGCGACAGTTAGACCGCCCGCCTGTCCCGAAGCGGGAGCCGAAGTCGTCGACGAACTCAGCCAGCTGAGCACGGTCGGCTACCCAGCGCTTTGGGCCTATTTGGGGCGACTGAAACAACATTGCGACGCCATTGACCGCCTTCGACGTGGCTGAAGGCGCCTCCACGCGATGTTCTGGATTAACAGAACGCCGCCTCGCGGGGTTATTAGGGTCGTCGGTAGCGGCGGTGCTCGACCATGGTTCCGACAATCCGGCCCGAATTTCCGCCTCCGATCATGCGGGTCGTCCAAGCGCGATCGAACGGGACGAGTTCGACGAGTTTGTCATTATTTTCGGCGCGGGGGCGATAAAGTCGAACCAATGCCCCATCATTTTCCTCGACTGTCGCAACCACATAGTCGCCGGAGCGCGGGACGACGTCAGGATCGACAATGATCTTGTCGCCCGTGGCAAGCGCAGGCGCCATGCTTTCGTCGTCGATGACGAGCGCGAACGAGGCTGGGCCCGCCAAAACTTCCGTCGGCACTTCGCCGGCGGGCATCTCATTTCGCCTCGCAGGCCAGTCGGCGGCGCATGCCGAATTGATGAGGGGAACCGTGCGATGGCCGCCGTTGACGGCCGGCAAGATGTCAGAGAGGTCGCCGTAACGAGGTCCGCGCCCTGTTGCCAACCACTCGAGACGGACGCGTAGGACTTCGGCAAGCCCTTCGAGTTTGGCGGTGCCCGGAAATGTATCGCCGTTCTCCCATTGCGCGACGGCTGCGCGCGAAATTCCAAAGCGATCAGCGACTGCTTGTTGACTTAGGCAGGCTTCCTTGCGCGCCATGGCTATGCGCTTTGCCATCGACATGGGTTCGGTGCGTAAGAATTGCTTACGATTAATATCGATTATGTTGTTCATCGAGCCAATTCTCCGGATCTGCCAACGATCTCCCGCCCTTGCACGCGTGCCGGAATTCTGCGGCGACAACCGCCATCCGACGACGGATCCATAGGCCTCAGATGTTCGGCGACGGTCGCGCGGATATTGCGTGTTGAATACTCATTACGCGTGCAGGTTCCCGGCGCAATCAACGTATGGAGAGTGGATAAAGCGCGCATGGGCGTCACTCCCGATGCGGTGAAACTGCCCTTCGTTGCATCTGCAACGACAGGCGTTATACGGCGAACCTCGATGATGAAAATCGGATCGGAGAGGAAAAGGGTCGCCGAAAAGCCGCGGATTTACGAGAAAATCTATGCGGCAATCAGCACTAGCAGAAATGCATCGCCCGCCTCCGAAGAGGCGGGCGATGCGACATCAGGCTAGCGCTTGCGCGAGGATTTACGCTTCGCGGTCTTGCGCTTCGCAGTTGCCTTCTTCTTGGTCTTCCTGGCTTTAGCGGCCATGGATAGCTCCATCGACGTGTAGTCGGCGGCCCCTGTGCCGACAAACAACATATGGGGTTGGAACGAAAATTAACTAAAATCGTACAAATTTCAACAGCAATGTTTGATGACCGTGTTTTTTCGTCAACAGTGTTGCTAATCGAGCATAGAGAGCAAAGTTGAAGTCGGCGCGATCGTGCGAGGCTGCGTCATACACGCGCATTCGTCTTCCACGCTGACATACGCGCGCGGCGATCGGGCATAGTCCGAGAGAATTCGACTTCCATCCGGGTGTCGCATAGGTTCGCATTGGTGGCAGACGTATCGATGCTCGGTTGAGATCGGCGCGTGTGGCGAGAGGAACGGCATGAATATTGTCTTCTTTGTGCTCGTCGTGTCTGGGTTCGCGGTTGCCGGCTATCGCCAGTTGATGTGGGTCGGGGACGGAACGGCGCCGATGGAAGCGCTGGCGGGGGCGATGCTTGCTGCGGCGACCGATGCCGTGACGCTTTCCCTCGGACTTGTCGGGGTAATGGCATTCTTTCTCGGGCTCATGAAGGTTGGGGAATCTGGAGGCCTTCTCGTTATCATTGCGCGGCTTGTCCGCCCATTGATGGTGCGCCTCTTCCCCGAGGTGCCCCCCGAACATCCGGCGATGGGCGCCATGTTGCTCAATCTTTCCGCCAGTCTGCTCGGCCTCGGCAATGCGGCAACCCCCTTTGGCATTCGCGCTATGCAGGAGCTTGATCGCCTCAATACGCGGAAGGGTACGGCGTCCAACGCAATGGTGTTGTTTCTTGCCATCAACACATCAAGCATTACGATCCTTCCGACAACGGTGATAGCGCTCCGTACGGCGGCGGGCTCGGCTGACCCGGCCGGCATCGTGCCAACCACGCTTGCCGCGACCCTGGCCGCAACAGCTGTGGCCATTGCGTCGGCCAAGCTTCTGGCTCGCTTCTTCCCCGCTAGAAACGGTGAACACGTCGATTCACCTGGCGTTCCGCATCCGATCCCCGCTTCATCATTCGATGCCGGCGCGCTAGCCGAGGTGCCGCCTGCACCGATCTGGGCATCGGTTGCGGCCCTGGCGGCACTGTTCGGTTTCATTCCGGCGACCCTAATCGCAGGAAAGATACTCTCGGCTTGGTTGTTGCCCGCCATCGCCGTGCTGTTTCTCGGCTTTGGAATCGTGCGGCGCGTTCGTGTCTACGAGGCTTTCGTCGAAGGAGCCAAGGACGGGTTTGAGGTCGCGGTCCGCATCATTCCCTATCTTGTCGCGATTCTCGTAGCCATTGGCATGGTACGATCAAGCGGGGCGATGGACCTCGTGATCAGGCCTTTGGGCCAGGTAACCAGCCATTTGGGCCTTCCGGCGGAAGCGATGACGATGGCGGTTCTACGCTCGTTCTCGGGCTCTGGCGCCTACGGATACCTTGCCTCCATCATTCAGGATCCGGCAATCGGACCAGATAGTCGGCTCGGCTATCTCGTGAGCACGATTCAGGGCTCAAGCGAGACGACCTTCTATGTGTTGGCCGTGTATTTCGGAGCCGTGGGTATTCGCCGGATTCGCCATGCACTGGCGGTCGGTATCATCGGAGATGTCGCTGGCGCCGCGTTCTCCGTCATTGCCTGCGCGGCTCTCCTGCCGGGCTAGTGCCGCCCCATTTGCGGTCCCTTGGCGGGGCTTGCTAACATGCGCGCGAAATTGTGTGCTGGGGGATGACATGGTTCTCGCAGGCAAGGTCGCGATCGTCACGGGTAGCTCGCGGGGCATCGGAAAGGCAATCGCCCTCAGATTCGCGCGGGAAGGCGCCAAACTCGTCATCAATTGCCGTAATTCGATCGACAAAGCCGAAGCCGCCGCTCGGGAGATAAGGGCAGCAGGGTCGGAAGCAATCGTGGTGCAGGCTGACGTCGGTGATCGGGAGAGCGCGAATCGCCTTGTCGAATCGACGATCAAGACCTTTGGGCGGGTTGACGTCCTGGTGAGCAATGCCGGCATTATCATCGATCGTCCGTTCGTCGAGAACACGGACGAGGACTGGCGTGCGGCTATGCACAGTAACATTGACCCCTTCTTCTATCTCGTGCGCGCCTGCCTCCCCCACATGATCAAGCAGCGCTCGGGCCGCGTGCTCGCGACCGGGTCGATCATCGCTGAGAAGTATGATTTCGGCCCCAACAAGATGGCCGTGTGCACTGCCGCCAAGGCCGGGCTCATCAGCATGCTTCGTGCGGTCGCGGTCGAGGCTGCGCCTTACGGAATCACGGTCAATGGGGTCTCGCCCGGCTACATCGCGACTGAGATGTTTGCGACCATCGATGCCGCGGGCGCCGAAGCGGCACTCAAGATGATCCCCATGGGTCGGTATGGCACGCCGGGGGACATCGCCAGTGCCATGGCATTTCTCGCATCCGATGAGGCCGCCTATATCACCGGTCAGACGATCCGCGTGAATGGCGGCATGTCGATGGGCTAAGGGGCATCATGACGAACAGTAGGCACCGTATCGCGGTCATTCCGGGCGACGGCATCGGCCAGGAGGTCGTTCCCGAAGGAATCGGCACACTCGAAGCGGCAGGACGGCGGTTCGGAATCGAATTTTCGTTCGAGCATTTGGACTGGAGCTGCGCTCTCTATAAGCGAACTGGGCGCATGATGCCTCCGGACGGCCTCGAACGACTCAAGTCATTTGAGGCGATCTTCCTAGGTGCGGTCGGCCTGCCGGGCGTGCCCGACCATGTTTCGCTTTGGGGATTGCTTATCCCGATCCGCCGCGCGATGCAGCAATACGTCAATCTGCGCCCTGTACGCCTCATGAGGGGAATTAGGTCCCCGCTCGCCGGTCGTGAGCCCGGCGATATCGACTTCGTCGTCGTGCGTGAGAACAACGAGGGCGAGTATTCGGAAATCGGTGGACGCCTCTATGTCGGCACCGAACAGGAAATGGCTGTCCAGGAGTCGATCTTTACAAGGAAGGGGGTCGATCGCATCTTGCGCTACGCCTTCGATCTGGCGATGAAGCGCACGAAAAAGCACGTTACCTCTGCAACGAAGTCCAATGGCATCATCCACACGATGCCGTTTTGGGACGAGCGCTTCGCGGCGGTCGCCACAGACTATCCCGCGGTGAGAACGGACCAGTACCACATCGACATCCTGACCGCGCATTTCGTGCAGCACCCGGATTGGTTCGATGTGGTTGTCGGCAGTAATCTGTTCGGCGATATCCTCTCTGATCTCGGCCCTGCGGTCGTCGGTGGGATCGGCATCGCGCCCTCCGGTAACATCAATCCGGACCGTTCATTACCGTCCATGTTCGAGCCCGTGCATGGCTCCGCTCCTGATATCGCCGGCCAGGGCATTGCG
This sequence comes from Alphaproteobacteria bacterium, assembly GCA_041484095.1. Taxonomy (GTDB): domain Bacteria; phylum Pseudomonadota; class Alphaproteobacteria; order CADEGL01; family CADEGL01; genus JBGPGW01. The sequence goes on from JBGPGW010000004.1 coordinate 11,901, forward strand.
AATCCGATCGGCCAAATCTGGTCGGCGGCGATGCTGCTTGACCATCTCGGTCATGCCGAGGCTGCAAGCGCGGTTGAACGCGCGATTGAGACGGTCGTCGCAGAAGGCCCGCGAACGCGCGACCTCGGCGGCAAGGCCAGTACGGCCGAAGTTGGCCGCGCCATCGCCGAGGTGGTCGGGCGAGCGTCCTGATCGCGGGCGGGCCTGTCATGCCCAGGCCAAACATCGTCGCACACGCCGATTGGAGCGTTGCGGCGAACAAACGCTGGATGACCCGAGCAAAACTCGGGCGCGACCGCTGCTATAATGCCCTTGCGCCGACGTTTGTCGGCGATACCTCGACGCTCGTCGAGCGACTGCTCGGTGAGGCCGGTCCTCGCGGCCGAATTTTCCTCGGCTTTGATTTTCCCATCGGCGTGCCGCGCGCCTATGCCGCAAAAGCCGGAATCACTGATTTTCTCTCCCTTCTCCCCAACCTCGGGCAGGGGCCCTGGTGCGACATTTACAAGGTCGCGCGCACGCCCGAGGAAATTTCCCTCCAACGGCCCTTCTATCCCGCTCAATCCAATGCACAACCGCCCGTCTCTATGGATCAGTTGCTTCGCGGCCTTGGTCTTGCGGATCGAATGGCATTGCTGCGCCATTGCGATCGCGGTCCGCCGGCGGCCGCTCCCATCTTTTGGACCGTCGGGGGCAACCAAGTCGGCAAGGCCGCTCTTGCCGGCTGGCGCGAGGTAGTGGCACCCGCACTCCGCAACCACCGTCGGGATGTCGGTATTTGGCCGTTCGATGGCGCCCTAGCCGATTTGCTGGCGACCCGGCGCATCGTATTGGCTGAGACCTATCCCGGTGAAATCTACTCCCACCTCAATTTGCGGTTTGCGCGGCGTGACGGCGTCGGTACATCCGGCAAGCGTACGCAAGTGGACCGCGCTGCCAATGCCAAGGCGCTCCTCGGTTGGGCGAGAAAGGCAGACGTAGCCCTCGACCCCGTGCTCAAGCGCCTCATCCGCGACGGGTTCGGTCGATCGACCGCGGGTGAAGACCCCTTCGATGCGACCGTCGGTCTCTTCGGCATGCTCAACGTCGTGCTGGGACGAAGGTCCTCGGGCGAACCGGAAGCGCCGGCAATCCGTACGGTTGAAGGCTGGATACTCGGCCGCTCCGCGGCACGAACGCTTGGTGCTGCGCGTGCGCGGGGGCCGCGTGATTTCGAACTCCATCCCCAGCTCGCGGCTGATACGATCGAGGTCTGCCGGCTCGATCTGTGCCGCGTGCTGCTTGCGCTGGATTCGTCCTATCCGTGGGTGATTCTAGTGCCCCAACGCGCCGATGTCCGGGAGATCTATGAGCTTGCCGAACGGGATAGGCAGCTTCTCATGGTTGAAATCGCACAGGCGTCGAGCGTCATGGCTTGCCTGTTCGCGCCAGACAAGCTGAATGTCGCCGCGCTCGGCAATGCCGTGCCGCAGCTCCATCTCCACGTGATTGCGCGGTATCGTACCGATCGTGCCTGGCCACGACCGATCTGGGGTGCCAGTCCCGCCGAACCTTATGCGCCTGAACGCCTACGCGAGATCACGTCGCGCCTTAAGGCCGCATTCTTATCGCGCGAAGGGTGAGCTACTAAGGCTCGACGGCTTCAGTTCTCAGATGCGATGATGCGCCGCATGAAAGGGGAGGGTGCATCATGAAAATCGGCTACAAGCAGTTGCTCGAGGACGCGCGGAAGGAAATCAAGGCGATTTCTGCCCAGGACGCGATCGCGAGGCAGGGCGACGAGACGGTCGTGTTTGTCGATCTCCGCGACATCCGTGAGTTGCAGCGTGACGGCATGATCCCCGGCGCCTTTCATGCATCCCGCGGCATGCTCGAATTCTGGGTCGATCCCGAAAGTCCCTATCACAAGGAAATTTTCGCTTCGGGCAAGCAGTTTATCTTCTATTGCGCGAGTGGCTGGCGCTCAGCCCTTGCGACCCAAACCATGCAACGCATGGGGCTTGCCCCCATCATGCATATCGAGGGCGGCTTCACCGCATGGCGTGAGGCAGGTGGGGCCATCGAGAAGAAGGAAGAGAAGAAGCCGGGTTAGTTCTCGTACATTCCAGCACGCCATCAGGCCAGCACGCCATCAGGTCCGCTGGGCATCGCCTCAAGACGACTTCCGCTTGGCGCGCCGTTTCGTTTTGCGTTTTGCGAGAGATCTACCCCCGGCCGCCAACGCGCGGAATGCCTGGTGCGTAACGGCGTGCGCAAAGACGGGTTCCATGCGTGCGCCCAGCGCGGCATAGAATCGATGCGCATCATGGTTCCACGGGCGTGACGCCCACCACAGAAATGTGCCCCCCCGCCGCTTTCCTTCGCGGGCGACGGCGGCGAGAAGGGCGCGGCCGATGCCGCGGCGCCGCTGAGCGGGTGCAACATAGAGATCGTTGAGATAGAGCCCGCGTGTCGCATAACTCGTCTCATAGGCACGCGTAAAGAGGGCGTAGCCGACGATTTTCTCATCGAGCAAGGCGACGATGATGTCGATGAAGCGCCGTGTACCGAGGGCGTCGCGCACAAGCGCTCCGGCGATGTTTCGGCTTTCATGATCGCCCTGTTGGCGATTGAGCGCATGGACGAGGCGCGCGATTGCAGGTGCGTCCCCGGGGCGCGCGCGGCGTACACGAGCGGTGTCGATGATTCCCTCAGGGCCTCGGCGCCTCGCTCGCATCTACACGGTCGCGACAGGGGTTGCGGGCGAGCCGACGGCACCGGTCAGGCGCAACGGCGGCGCGGTCAACAGAAACCGCGTGCGCCCGTTCTCGCGCAGCCAGGCCGCAAGTTCCGTAAAATACCATAATTCGCCCAATGGCAGGCCGAGCCGGAAGAGGCAGTGCTCGTGGAGCGGATACGCCGCACACGGTCCATGCGCCGGCGGCTCCGCAATGCTCGGGGGGTAATACTCAACGGCGTAGTTATCCGTGACCAGCACGGCAATACCGCACTCGGTGATCCAATTGAGAAGACGCTCGTCCCGACCATCAAGGACCGCACAGCTGCCGTGCATGACCTCGGCATTTGGCTTCCGGTTCTGCTCGAGAACGACCTCGCCGAAGCCGGTATGAATGCACAGCATGTCACCGGCCTCGATCACGACCCGGTCCGCGTCCATTGCGCGCATCATGTCGTCGTAACCGACGAGGCGACGCTGTCGGCCGAATTGATGGTGGAGATCGATGAGCACCCCGCGACCCTGTACGCACGCTTCCGCCATGGTCTCAACGCCCAAGGCCGTCGCCCCCATGGCGCCCGGGTTCGGGGTTTCCGACCCGTTGGCATAGCGGACTGGCCCATGGATATGTTCGTCGGCGCGAAAGCCGTTGTAGTAGACGACCTCCGCGATACCGTCGCCGTCAGCATCGAACGCACGACCCATATGCGCAAGGCTGTCCCACTGCGTAGAATACTGGAGGTGCAACAGGACCGCATCGTCGCACATGACGTCGGTATAGGCCGCATTCTCCTTGGCCAGTGGATAGTTCATGCGTGGGCGACCGTGGCGGTAGGTTGGCCGCAACTCAGGGGGAAAGCGGGCGGTGGATAGTACGTTTCCACCGGGATAGTCGAGCGGCAGCGACAGGCAGAACGCACGACCGTCCCGCACCTCTGCTACACCCTGGAGCACTTTCTCACGCGTCAGAAGATTGAGGCGACCGAGTTCATCGTCTTCCCCGAAATCTCCCCAATTCGACCCTTCCGGCCGGCGCACCCAGCGTCTGGTCATTGCTCCCCGCCCTTCATCGATCCCCCCCTTTTCGTCAATTCCCAATCCTGCTACGCCCTTGCGATATCCTTAACTCTGTCCGTCGGCCATCGATCAATCTCAACCCGAGGCACCCGGCACGGCGGCTTGTCCTACCCGCAGATCACGCGGGCCTGGCGGGGGTGATCCCGCCTGTCTTCTCTGGAATTTCATTCATTGACCACGAAGTATGTTGGATTTCCGCCGATGTGATGTCGTATTCCAACCATTAGCTCCACGGGCCAGCCCCTGGCTATGTCGAGCATAGTGGAGGCACGATGTGCCTGAAACGGCTTCGGCCGTAACCCACCCCTCCTAGCCCCGCCTTCGCGCCAGATCTCCTCGATGCGGTTCCTCCGACACCTCCCGCCTTCTGATTCTTCCCGCCCCCCAACACATCCCTCCAGTTCCATCCCCCCTCTTGTTATTCCGAATAATGGAACGGCGCGTGCGCATGCATCGCGTTTTCGCTAGAGTGCGTCCATGACAACGCCAGCTCCTGAAAAAGCCGACATTTTGTTTCGCGGCGCGACCGTCATTGACGGTACGGGTGCGACCCGTTTTAAAGCCGACGTCGCGGTAACCGACGATCGAATTGTAGCCATTGGCGATCTCGCCCAAACGAAGGGTGCGAGCGAAATCGATGCGCGGGGCCATGTTCTTGCTCCCGGGTTCATTGACGTTCACACCCACGACGATTTTGTATTGCTCTCCAAGGCAGAGATGACGCCCAAGGTCAGCCAGGGCGTGACCACCGTCGTTGTCGGTAATTGTGGGGTGAGCTTGGCGCCGCTCGATGTGAAGGGCCGACCGCCAGCACCCCTCGATCTCATCGCGGGCGAAGACGAATGGCATTTTGGGACCTTCCGGCGTTACTTCGCCTCGCTCGACAGCGATCCCTCCACGGTCAATTCCATCGCCCTTGTGGGCCATTCAACCCTGCGCTTCGGTATCATGGATCGCCTCGACCGGCCCGCAACGGGCACGGAGATCAAGCGCATGCGCACTGCGCTCGAGGAGGCGCTCGCAGCCGGCGCCATCGGGTTCTCGACGGGGCTTGCCTATAAGATCGCGATTGCCGCGCCGACCGAAGAGGTGATCGAAGTTGCCCGCGCATTGACCGCTCACCGCGCACTCTACGTTACCCACATGCGCAACGAAGGTGACGGAATTCTTGATTCACTGGAAGAAACGTTTGTCATCGGCCGCGCAGCCGACGTTCCCGTGGTCATCTCACACCATAAAGTCGCTGGGGCTCCCAATTTCGGTCGCTCCAAAGAGACGCTGCCCGCGATCGAAGCCGCGGCGAAGGGGCAACGCGTAGGCTTTGACGTCTACCCCTATCCCGCGTCCTCGACCGTGCTTTCGGCCGATATGATCGAGCGGTCAAAGAAAATTCTCGTGGCTTGGTCCAAACAGCGGCCAGAGTTCGCCGGTCGTGATCTCAAGGAGGTAGCGGCGGAGTTGGGTTGCAGCCAGGCCGAGGCGATCGCGCGTCTATTGCCGGCGGGCGGAATCTACTTCGCCATGGACGAGGACGACGTGAAACGCATCATGGCGTTCCCCGATTCCATGATCGGTTCGGACGGGTTGCCGAATGATGAGCATCCGCACCCGCGCCTGTGGGGTACGTTCCCCCGTGTTCTGGGGCATTATTCGCGCGAGCTGGGCCTATTCCCGCTCGAGCAAGCGGTTCGGAAGATGACTTCGCTCTCGGCCCATCGGTTCGGCCTGAAAGATCGCGGGGTCGTACGGACGGGTGCCTATGCGGACCTCGTTCTGTTCGATCCCAAGAAAATCATCGACCGGGCGACGTTCGAGAAGCCGACGCAGCCCGCGGCCGGCATCGCGCTCGTGATGGTGAATGGCCGGATCGCGTGGCGCGACGGCGTCCATACGGGGGCTCGCGCCGGACGGGCGTTACGCCGTCAGTCTCTCGATCGGCCCATGGCTCAGGCCCAAGTATAGGTGACCGGTCGCCATCACTTGTTCACTCATGGCAAGTGCAGTGATGTGCCTTGGGGCTCGGTGCTTGAAATCGTTCCGCTGATTATTCCGCCGTGCCGGCCTTGGGCTTCGTCTCTGGCGGAGGCAGAACGACGCGGATATTGAGTTCGCGGAGCTGCTTTTCCGTTACCTCACCGGGTGCCGCCATCATCAGGTCCTGTGCCTGCTGGTTCATCGGGAAGACGATGCATTCACGCAGGTTCGGCACATTGGCGATCTGCATCACCATACGGTCGATGCCCGGTGCGATCCCGCCATGCGGCGGGGCGCCGTAGCGAAAGGCGTTCAGCATCCCCCCGAACTTCTGCTCGACGACTTCCGGGCCGTATCCGGCGATGGCAAATGCCTTGTACATCACCTGAGGCAAATGATTGCGGATAGCGCCGCTGCTGATCTCGATTCCATTGCAAACAATGTCGTATTGATGAGCGAGGATGGTGAGCGGATCCTTCTCTTCGAGCGTCTTCAGGCCTCCTTGCGGCATCGAGAAGGGGTTGTGGCTGAACTGGATGCCGCCTGTCTCCTCGTCGCGCTCGAACATCGGGAAGTCGATGATCCAGCAGAAGCGGTACACCTTGTCCTCGAGGAGGCCAAGATCATGCCCCACGCGCGTGCGCGCGAAGCCGGCCAGTTTTGCCGCCGCTTCGGGCTTGTCGCAGGCAAAGAACAGCGCATCTCCCTCGGCCGTTCCGGTCAACGACTTGAGCATCGAGAGGCGGTCGGACGAAAGCTTGCTCGCAATTGGGCCCTTGCCGCCCGCGCCCTCGAACACGATGTAGCCCATGCCGGGCGCTCCCTCGCTTCGCGCCCAGTCATTCATCTTGTCGAAGAAGGAGCGCGGCCTCCCGGCGGATTTTGGCGCCGGCACCGCGCGCACGACGGAACCCTTCTCGATGGCCTTTGCGAAGATGCTGAAATCAGAGCCTCGGAATGCCTCCGTCACGTCGGCAATGACCAGAGGATTGCGCAAATCCGGCTTGTCGTTGCCGTATTTGAGCATTGAATCGGCGTAGGTGATGCGCGGCCATGGGGTGGGTGAGACCGTCCAGGACGAGAACTCGGCATAAACGCCCGCCAGGACAGGCTCGACGGCTCGGAATACGTCCTCCTGCTCCACGAACGACATCTCGAGGTCCAGTTGATAGAACTCGCCGGGCGAGCGGTCGGCGCGGCTGTCTTCATCGCGGAAGCATGGCGCGATCTGGAAATAGCGGTCGAAGCCCGCGACCATGAGAAGCTGTTTGAACTGCTGCGGGGCCTGGGGCAACGCATAGAACTTGCCGGGATGAAGCCGGCTCGGCACCAGATAGTCACGGGCGCCTTCGGGGGAGCTCGAGGTCAGAATCGGTGTCTGGAATTCGGTAAAACCACTCTCGATCATGCGACGGCGAATGCTGCTGATGACGCGGGAGCGCAGCATGATGGTGTTGTGCAGCGCTTCGCGCCGAAGATCGAGAAAGCGGTAGGTGAGCCGCATGTCCTCGGGATAGTCGTGCTCGACATTGACGGGGAAGGGGAGCGGCTCGGCTTCGGAGAGCACGTCGAGCGCTTCGATGCGAAGCTCGATCTCACCCGTGCCCAGATGTGTGTTGACTGTATCGGGCGTTCGCGCGACGACTGTGCCGTCGACGCGAATGACACTTTCGAGCTTCACGGCATTGGCTGCCGCGAATAGAGGGCTGTCCACGTCGATCACGCATTGCGTGATGCCGTAGTGGTCGCGCATGTCGATAAAGAGCAGCTGGCCGTGATCACGTTTTCGATGGACCCAGCCGGAGAGCCGAGCGGTTGCACCGACATGGCTTGATCGCAAATCGTTGCAGGTGTGGCTGCGATAGGTGTGCACATTTGTCCCCGATGGAAAATGAAATTATCGGCGGCCAGCGCGCGTCGGCGACCGCGCTCCAGGAAGCTCACGGATAACGCATGCCTCCGTCGACCGCAATGTCCTTATCGCCAAGGGATGCTTAGGATTTGATTAAGATATCAGCCTGTTAGAGCCGAAGGAGGCGGCCATAACCCGAGACCGCCTCACGATATCTGGCAAGGCGCATGGCATGCCAGGCGAGGGCCTGGTTGCTCGTCACGACGGGCTTGCCCGTCGCGGCCTCGACGCGTTCGATGATGCCCGCCGCACGAAGCGCCGTGCAGCAAACGAAGATCGCGTCCGCATCCTTGCGGTCGAGCGCAATGGCAGCTCGATCGCGTCGGGGGCAACGCGTTGTTGATCGGAGTTGAGCGTGCAATTGAACGTCGCGCAATCCAGGACCTCTATGCCGCGGCGGACGATGTAATTCCGCATTGCGGCCGTCACTTCGAAGATGTAGGGCGTCAACAGCACGATGCGCTTGATATCGAGCGTCTTGAACGCCGCGAGCGCGCCGGTGATGGGCGTGGTCACGGCAACACCCGGCCGCACGGCGCGGATCTTTTCGGCGACGCGATCTTCACCGAGCGCGATGGTGCCAGAGGTGCATCCGTACACCATGACGTCGATCCGGTCGGCGGGGAGGATCATGCCGGCCGCACGCGTAATGTCTGCTTCGATCGCGCGAAGATTGTCGAGGTTGATGACATTGTCGCTCGCCACCCGGCTCACATAAACGACGAGCGCGTCGCGGGGAACGATCGCCGCCACTTCGTGCTCGCTGACATAGCCATTCGCCAACGCGATGAAGCCGATGCGGCCCTTCGGGCCGATGCCGGCGTCGAAGCGGGGCGTCAAAGCGCGGATCGCAGGCACGGTGTCGAGCACGGTGGCCATGGCTCATCTCCCAGGGGATCGGGTCTTTTGCGGGTCCCCAAGTTTAGGGCTCTTACGGCGTCAGGTCGAGCGGGCCTTGTCGCCGTCTCGGGCCCTGGGCTAGGCTCCGTGGCGATTGCGGAGGGCGTATATGAAGGGAACAACCGGCCGGCGCCAAGGTGGTAGAGAGGCGCCGAATGCGCCGCTCGTTATTGGCATTAGTGGCGCATCGGGCGTGATCTACGGCATCCGGTTGCTGGAAATGCTGCGCATTGCCGGCGTTCCGAGCTGCCTTGTCATGACTCGCTCTGCCGAGGTGACGTTAGCGCATGAGACATCACGCAAGCTTAGGGCTGTGCGGGCGCTCGCCGATACCGAGTACACGGTCGAGGACATAGCGGCCCCGATCGCGAGCGGCTCGTTTCCGACGCGCGGCATGATTGTCGCGCCGTGCTCGGTCCGCAGCCTCTCGGAAATCGCAACGGGAGTGACCTCAAACCTTCTCACGCGCGCCGCCGATGTGACGCTCAAGGAACGGCGGCGGCTTGTTCTGCTGGTGCGCGAGACCCCGCTTCATGCCGGGCATCTCAGAAGCATGATGCAGGCCTCTGAGAATGGCGCGATCATCTACCCGCCGGTGCCTGCATTCTATGCGCGCCCATCGAGTATCGAGGCGCTCGTGGATCAGACACTCGGTCGCGTTCTCGACTTGTTTGGGATAGAGCTCAGGACGGTCCGTCGCTGGGGGCTCGGCGTCGGTCCGCGGCAGAGGCGGAGGACGGTCTAGGTCCGCGACTGCATGGCATCGGCGGCGTGCGCCACGGGTGCATGGGCCCTAAGCGCCGCGACAGCCTCAGTCGACGTTGCATGGACTGAACGCAACAGGGCCATGACATCGTTCGTCCGCGCTTCTCGGCAGGCCATCTCGATCGCGTGCGAGAGAGCCTGAAGGCGAAACGCTCCAAACGTTCCGGAACTGCTCTTGAGCGCATGTGCTTCCCGACCGAGCGCCTCGAGGTCGCGGGCCAGGGCGGCATCATTCATGCGACGCAACCGCTCGCGAGTCTCGCCAATATAGGTGCCGATGAGGCCTGACAGAATCTCTGTGCTCGTATCGGCTTCGAGCTGCTTAAGGGTCGTGGCGTCGAGTATTGAGGCCACGGCGATCTCTGGTGAGAGAGCCGGGTTCTGGGGCGTCGTAGTCTTCCGGTTGCCGCTAAGCTGGAGTTTCGGTCTCGCCTCGGCAGGTGTGGTCTCCTGTTCGGAGTGCGCGGGCCTGAGCCAGCGTGCCACCGTCTCGAGCAATGCCGTCCGATTAACAGGCTTCGCGATATAGTCGTTCATGCCTGCCGCCAGACACTTGTCCCGGTCGTTTTCCATGACATGCGCTGTCATCGCAATGATCGGGACGCGTGCGATCGCGCCGGGAAGTGCGCGGATCACCCGCGTCGCGTCGAGGCCATCCATTTCGGGCATGGAGACGTCCATCAGGATGAGATCGTAGGCTCGCGTCTTTACTGCTTCGATCGCCTGGATGCCGTTCTCGACAGCGTCGATGTCATAGCCGAATTTGCTCAGCATCGCGATCGCCACAACCTGATTGACCGCACTGTCTTCTGCCAGGAGGAGGCGCGCGCGCTGCGGTAAGTTGAGCAGCGCGTCGTCGTGGCTGCCTTCGGCATCGAGGGGTGTGCTGGGTAATCCGTCCATCGGCAGGTCGAAGACGCGGCGCAGCATGTTGACCAACGATCGCTGATGAATCGGCTTCTGGAGATGATCGTCGAAACCGATGGAGCGCACCGTGTCGGCCGTGTCGCTATCGACGAGCCGGGAGGTGAGAGCGAGCTTAGGCGTCCCATAGAGTGCGGGATCACGCCGAATATCGTCGCAGAATTGCGCGAGATCAGGCGCGATCAGGAGCTTGTCGATGAAAACGAGATCGTAAGGGGTTCCGGCTGCAGCCGCGTCCTTAAGGGCGGCCAATACGCCCGCGCGTTCAGTCACGTGTTCGACGATCTGGCCGCGGAGGGCAAGCCGATTCCGGAGCACGCGCCCGCTCAGCACATTATCGTCGCCGATCAGCACGCGCCGCGTGCCGATGCGCACGTCCCAGACATCCGGTGTGGTGGCGACGCCGGGCTGACGTTCGAACTCGACCGCGAACCAGAATGTACTGCCTTTGCCGGCCTCGCTTGTAAAACCGATGCGGCCCTTCATTAATTCGACCAGCTTCTTTGAGATCGCGAGGCCCAGCCCCGTTCCTCCGAACCGCCGTGTGGTCGACGGATCAGCCTGTGTGAATTCGTTGAATATTTCTTTCTGGCGGTCCTTTGCGATACCGATGCCGGTATCTTCGATCTCGAAGCGAATTTCGACACGGTCATCCGTCTCGCGCATCTTCAACACGGTAATGGCGACGCCCCCATTTCCCGTGAATTTAACGGCATTCCCGGTGAGATTGAGGATCACCTGGCGCACGCGCCCGGGATCGCCGCGAAGCCGTGTCGGCACGCTCGGATCGATCAGTGCCGAGATTTCGATGCCCTTGGCTTGGGCCTGGCGCATCAGAAGATCGAGGACTGCCTCGACCAGCTCTCGGAGGTCGAAGTCCGTCGATTCGATAGACAATTTGCCGGCTTCCATCTTTGAAAAATCGAGGATGTCATCGATCACGACAAGGAGGCCTTCGCCCGATTCACGGGCCGTCTCGGTGTACCGGCGTTGCTCCTCGCTGAGCGGCGTGTGGAGAAGGAGATCCAGCATGCCCAGAACGCCATTCATCGGCGTGCGAATCTCATGGCTCATCGTGGCCAAGAACTGGGATTTCGCGATATTGGCCGTCTCGGCCTGCTCCTTCGCGCCGCGCAGCGTCTCTTCGTAGCGCTTGCGCTCCGTCACGTCTTCGTTGACCCAGATCGCGGCGACAAGATGGTCGTCGTCCGTGCGCAGCGGAACGACGACAGTCTCGGCGATACCGCTGCGGTTGTCCTTGCGCGTGAAGTGGATTTGGCCTGCCCAGCGCCCGTCGCGTCGCACACTCTTCAGGATTGACGCTGTCTGGCCGTCCGCCTGCCGCGCGCCATAGAGAAGGTCCGGAGTACGTCCGAGCATTTCGGCTGCTGCGTATCCGAACACGGATTCCGCGGCGGGATTCCAATTGGTTATGGTGCCGGTAAGGTCCGTGATGATGACGCCTTCGGAAATCTGCTCCCAGATCAGCGCTTCACGGCGGAGCGCCTCCTCGCGCTGTTTCAACTGCGTGATGTCGACGCGCGTGCCGATGTGCCAGCCATTGGCAAGCATCTGTTCATTGACCTGAACCCATCGACCATCCGCGAGGCGCTGCTCGAGCGGCCCGCGCGGATTGTGGTGCTGATCGAGCCGATCCCGGATCCAGGCCTCCTCCTGGCCCGGCGGGACAACGACCTCGCCACGCCGGATCACGTCGCGCACGACGTCTTCGAATTGAGCGCCCACCCGCGTCGTGTCGCCTGACTTCGGGTAGAGCTTGCGGAAGTTATTGTTGATCAAGACGATTCGATCGCTCGGATCGCAGATAATGAAGCCTTCCCCGAGGGATTCGACGGCTTCGGAGAGTAGCGTCCGGACGCGATCGGCCTCTTGTTCGGCCTCGATCTGATCGGTGATGTCGGTCCCAGTCCCGCGATAGCCGGTGAACGTACCGTTGGGATCAACGACCGGCACGCCATTCATCTTGATCGTTCGCGCCGTGCCGGCTCCGACTGGGAGTTGGAAGCGAACCTCGCGGAATGGTTGCCGGCGGGTAAGGACCTCCTGGAATTCGGCCCAGCTGGTTTCGTCGCCATCGAGATTGGCGATCTCATCGAACGTTTTTCCAAGTGTAGTCGCGGACGCAAGGCCAATGCGCTCGAGATAGCCTTGTGAGAAATAAGTGAAACGAAGGCGTGTGTCCGTTTCCCAAAGCCAATCCGATGCCGAAGCCGCAAAGTCGCGGAAGCGCTGCTCACTGTTGCGTAATCGTTCATCCGCTGACTGGCGATCGTCGAGCAAGCGTTGCGCTCGGCGTATGCCGCGGAACAGTAGAAACACGAGAATGCCGCCGCTCACCAGAATGCCGATGAAAAAGCCTACCAACTCGGCGTAAACTTGTTGGGCGCGGTGTTGGCGGGTGGCGTTGGCCGCCTCGTCGATCCGAAGCGCTTGGGCCGACAACTCGTGTAGCGGCTGAGCGAGGCGCGTGGCCTGATCGGTCAGGCGTGCGATGGCCGCCTGGTCATGCTTGCTGAGGGAGACTAATGCCACGTCGAGGCGGTCGATCCTGTCGGCGATCGTTTCGGTGATGGCCGCAAAGTCGGGGACAGCCTGCAATGTCTCTGATGATGGATTCCCGCGGAGAACGTCGAGTTGATCGTGCAGGACATGGAGGCGTTTGGCCAAATCCTCGCGGGACATCGAACGTTCATTATCCGCGAAAGCACGGAGCTCATCGAGGAAGAGATAAAGCTCGATCTCGGTTCGCGATGCGGTCCACACCACGCTCGCGGTGTTGGCATTCTCCTGCGTGCGCCGATCCGACAGCATCAGTGCGACGCTGAAGAGGATGCTTACCGCGAAGACAATTGCGGCGGCGCCGAGTGCTCCATAGTTGCGGAAACGGGAGAGTGCGCTCACCGGCGCCTCGTTGGGCCGTAGGTAGCGGGACGTTGCATGCACGGCCATGCGTCCTTACGCGGTTGCATTCGCCCGTGCGCCTGCCGACATGAATGGCTTCGTAGATTCGACACTGTCTTCCGGATGTCCCACCATTCACATGTCGTTTCCGACCGTTCGCGCGGGTGAACCGAAAGGGCGAACGCCCTTCAGATCATCTAGGCAGGTAGGCAATATTCATGCCAGATCAATCAGTTAGATTTGATGCAACGGTGGACGCCGATCCTCGACCATTCATACGGGATAAGCCGGACGCCGCGGCTTTTCAACCATCACATTCACGCAACGAACAATTTAGGCGCCGCGTCTGAGGTCGCGCGGCCCCAGGCCGGGAGTGCCGCTTGCAAACTGCGACGCAAATCCTGCAGGGACCCATCAGGACCCATCAGCGGATGAGCGATCCCACCCGGCTGAGGCTGCGGGGCAATGGGCCGGACGGTCGACTGGGTAGCCCCATGATTGACGATTCGACTTTGGCAGGACCCTGCTCATCCATCATTGCGCAAGGTGATCGCCGCCAGCGAAGCCCATGCTGGGCCCCGAGGTCGAAGGCCGCAGGTTCTGCGACACCCTCATCGATCGCTTCGAGAACGGGCAGAAAAACCGAGGCCGTCAATCGGTCGGCGATCACCGCATCGGCGGCGGTATCGGCGGGCGGTGCGTTACCGAGCGTCCATGCCAAGTCAGCTTCGCCCATGCGGATGAGCCCATCGGCCGGCACGTAGAACGGTCCAAGCCGGCTGAGCGTGCGTGCCGCGTTGAGACAAATGCGCGCTTTGCTCAAATTCATCACGCTCAACACACCGAGCTGCGCGCCGAACGTCGCGCGGGAGATAGCGTCCACCCGCTCGGGCGATGCGCCCTCGTCGACGAGGCGGACGGCTTCGTTAGCACAAGGAACGAAAAACCGATTAACCGCGAATCCGTAACTGTCGCGGCAGGACAGGGCCTCCTTGCCGAGCCGCTGGGCGAGGGCAAGCGCCGCGGAAATCGTCCCTGTGTCCGTCGCGCGGCCGCGTACAACTTCGAGAAGTCGATTGACCTGAGCCGGCACGAAGAAGTGGAGGCCAAGGAACCGTTCGGGACGTCTCACGAAACGCGCGAGATCATCGACCCGGAAGGAGCTGGTGTTCGTCGCCAGGATCGCTGTCGGCGCCACGATGGACGATAGACGCTCGAACTCCGCCCGTTTCACGTCAAAATCCTCGAAGATAGCCTCGATGACGAGATCTGCCGAGGCAAGCGCTTCGGCATCCGCGTCGCCTTTGAGACGGCGGCATGCATTGGCAACGTCGTCAGCGGCGAGCCGGCCTTTTGTCACGGCTCGCGTCCATTGCTCGACCGTTCCATCCAGTGCGCGTGTGACAACGTCTGCGCTGCGGTCGATCATCGTAACCTCAAAACCGCCGAGGGCGGCGCACTGCGCAATGCCAGCGCCCATCGTGCCTGAGCCCAGCACGCCGATCGTCTGAATTGTCATGGCGCCGTGTTCCTTTGCGTGGTGGAGGCGCGCCTCGAACGGAGGCGCTTGCGCTTCAGCTGGTCGCGGCCGCGCGTATTGGCACCGGTTCGGTCGTGATGACGCGGGTTGCCGGCAGGCGCACCGTGACACGCGTTCCTACGCCTTTGGTACTCTCGATCGCGAATCGACCACCGTGGAGCTCGACAAGCGACTTGGTGAGGGGAAGGCCGAGGCCGGTACCCTGATGCTTGCGGCTGAGCGCGCTGTCGACCTGACCGAATGGCCGCATGACCTTGGGGATATCCTCCGGTGCGATGCCAATACCGGTATCGGTAATGTTGATAACGAATTCGCCATCCATCTCCACGCCAGCCTCGAGCAAGACGAGCCCATCTGCCGGTGTGAACTTGATTGCGTTGGTCAGTAGGTTGAGCAGTATCTGCTTCATCAATCGTTCATCGGCGCGAACCGAGGGCAGCGGATCCTGCAGGCGGAGTTCGAGTGAAATCCGGCCCGCTTCGGATCGTGCCTTGACGAGGTGTGTCGACGATTTGATGACGTCTTCGATGTCGAGAATTTCCTCGGATAGTTCAATCTTACCGGCTTCTGCTTTCGAGACATCGAGAATGTCATTGATGAGGTTGAGCAGGTGTAAGCCGCTGTCGTGAATATCGCCTGCATACTCCCGATAGCTTGGATTGCCGAGCGGTCCGAACAACTGCTCCCTCATGATCTCGGCGAAGCCGAGAATGGCATTGAGCGGCGTGCGGAGCTCATGGCTCATATTCGCGAGGAACTCGCTCTTCGTGCGATTGGCGCTCTCGGCCGCCTCCTTGGCTGTGCGCAGCATCTCTTCGGCTTCTTTACGATCGGTGATATCGATCGATGAGCCGAGATAGCCGACGAACGTGCCATCGGATTCGAAGCGCGGCATGGCCGTGCTGTAGACCCAGCGGTATATACCGTCCGCGCGCCTGAGGCGGTATTCGCTGGAATAGGCCTGATGGTCCGCAAGGGCCCGACTGTACGTCAAGCTCATTCGATCCCTGTCTTCGGGATGAACCAGGTCGCGCCAACCCTTGCCGAAATATTCTCTCATGCCGAGTCCGGTGAACTCGAGACAGCGCTGGTTGGCGAAGATGGTGGCGCCGGCATCATCGGTCATCCAGGTCATGACGGGGGCGCTCTCGACCATGAGGCGCACGCGCTCATCCGCCATGCGGCGCGCCGCGTCGGATTGAACCCGCTCCGTGACATCGGTGATGGAAAGGACCAGCCCGTGACCTGGCACATAGACGTACTGCCGCTCGACGGTGTGCGCGCCGATCATGAGCATGTCGGTCTTCTGCACCATGTCATCGCCGAATTTGGCGAGCCGTTCGGCGACGAGCTTGTCGGGGTCGCCCGGGCCAAGGTCGCCGCGAGCGATTCGGAACCGAAAGACGGCCTCAAGTGAGGTCCCGACCGTAATCAATCCGTCGGGATAGCCCATGAGTTCGATGTAGCGGTGGTTGTAAGCGAATACGTGCAAATCCGGGCCGAACATGCAGACGCCCTGCGGCATGCTTTCGACGAGGAGCTCGAGCTGCTCGGTGCGAGTCTCGAGCGCCGTCTGGTGTTCTTTGAGGTCCGTGATGTCCCACGAGGATCCGGTCAATCCTGCGAATGCGCCGTTCACGTCGTAGCGGGGCACGGCCGAGCTGCGAATCCACCGATACTCACCGTCCGCACGGCGCAGCCGATATTCGTAGGCATAGGCATGCTGGCTTTCGATGGCCGCACGATAGATGCCGTGGATGAGTTCACGATCGTCGGGATGGATGCCCTCCATCCAACGATCGCCCAGGTCGTTTTCGAGCGCGGCGCCTCGAAAATCGAGCCAAGACGCATTGTAGTACGTCGACCGGCCGCTTGCGTCCGTCAACCACATCATGATCGGCGCATTGTCCGCGACCGCCCGCTGGCGATCTTCATGGATGCGGCGCGCGTTCTCGGCTTCGCGTCGCGTGGTGACGTCGCTCACGGTGTTCACGGCGCCGAGGCCGGGCACGGTGCGAACGGTCAGCTCGATCGTACGGCCGCTCGGCAAGCGCGTGTCATCGGTATGGGTCGTGCCCAAGCTGCTCACCATTCCGCGGCGTGCAACGTGCTGGTCGACGTCACCGGGGCCGTAGTCGCCCCGCTCGGCGCGGAAGCGAATCACCGCGTCGATCGAGTCCCCGACTTCGATAAGGTCCGGCGGCAGCTCGAGCAATTCGACAAATTGGCGGTTGAACGCGATAATCCGGCGCTGCTCGTCGCGAAGACACACGCCTTGATGGAGGCTGTCGACCAGTAGCTCCAGCTGCTCCAAGTGGGTCCGGAGCGCATCGTGCTGGACCTTGAGTTCGGTCACATCCCAGGATGTCCCGGTGATGCCGGCGAATTGGCCGTTACTCCCAGAGCGCGGTACGCCCGTGCTGTAGATATGACGATACACCCCATCGGCGCGCCTCAGCCGATACTCGACCGTGTAGGCACGGCGGGCGCGAAGGGCCTCGAGAAAAGCAGTGCGTGCCCGGTTCCGATCCTCGGGATGGATGTGATCGCGCCACCATTCGCCGGGCTCGTTCTCCGAGTGGCCGAGGAAGGCAAGCAGCGGACGGCTGTAGAACGTCGTTTCGCCATCGACATTAGCCATCCACATCATGACCGAAGCCTGATCGGCCATCGCGCGGAACTCGCCCTCCTGTCGGCGCCGTGCTGCCTCGACCGCATGCTGTTCGGTTACGTCGGCGACGATATTCACAACA
The DNA here is from genome assembly GCA_041484095.1 of Alphaproteobacteria bacterium. Classification (GTDB taxonomy): domain Bacteria; phylum Pseudomonadota; class Alphaproteobacteria; order CADEGL01; family CADEGL01; genus JBGPGW01. Next base: position 29,384 of record JBGPGW010000004.1, read on the forward strand.
CCGATGCCGGCCACCGACCGCAATCTTAGTTCAATGATGCGGCCGCTCGGCAATTGCGCGGGAAGTACGTCAGCCGTTCCTCTACGATTGTGCTCCAGTCGCGTGGCCACCTGTGCGTCGATATTGCCGGGTCCATAATCGCCGCGCTCCGCACGGAAGCGAACGATTCGCTCCATCGGTACGCCGATATCGACGAGGCCGATTGGAAATTCGAAGAGCTCATGGTAGCGCCGGTTGAAGGCAACGACTCGCAGCGCATGGTCATAAAGACATACGCCGTGCGGCAGGCTTTCAAACAGAAGCTCCAGTTGTTCCGAATGGGTCCTGAGTTCCTGTTCTTGTGTCTTGATTGCTGTGATGTCCGTCGCCGAACCCGTGAAGCCGATAAACTCGCCGCTCGGTGCGAAGCGGGGCACGCTGGTGCTGAATAGCCACCGGTACTCGCCATCGGTTCGTCTCAAGCGATATTCGGCGGTATATGCGTGCTGGCAGAGAATGGCGTCCCGATAGATCGCCTCAAATGGCGTGCGGTCATCCGGATGGATCAACTCTTTCCATTGATCGCCTCCGGCATTCTCGATGGTGGCGTCACAGAACGTTCGTAAGGCCCGGTTGTAGAACGTTGCCTGTCCCTGGGAACCGGTCATCCACATCATCACGGCAGCATTATCCGCCATCGTGCGGAAGCGGACATCAGCCGTGTCGCCGCCGGCCGAAGCGTGTCGCTGCATCGCCGTACCGGCCGTGGTGATGGCGAAGCCGGCGCGTGTCGGTTGGCGTTCGACCTTCGTCGATCGTCCGTCGATCAAGGTGTACGCCGCAGGCGAATCATCAGCGAAATGCTTCTGACGACGTGCGGCGAACACGAGCGCGCCGAGCATGCCTAAGGCACCCAGCGTGAGCGTCAGGTCTACCCATTCGAAGGCGGAAATGCGACGTGAGCCGACCCAACTTGCGACGCGCAATCCGGTCGCTAGGGACAACAACCCCGCAGCAGTTGCGATGATCCACCGCGACCGCCCAAGCGCTTCATAAAATTGATGAAATTGCATGGGCTTCGACGCACCACAGTAGACCGGGGTCCAACAGTTGGTGATACGCGCGTCACGTAAAGAAGGGGTAAAGTTGGCGTCAATTGGCGGGCCGTTTGGCGTCGGCCCGGAAAGGACTCGTTAACGGTCGTATTGGAGCAGCGCGCTGGCGGGGATATCGAGCTTCGCTCGCCCTCCCAAGAACGTCAGTTCGATGATGAAACCTGCCGCCCTCACGTCAGCGCCGACATTGCGGCAGAGATTGATCGCTGCCGCCATCGTTCCGCCCGTGGCAAGCAGGTCATCGAGGATCACCACCCTCTGTCCGGGGCGGATCGAGTCTGTCTGGATCTCGATCGTGTCCGTGCCGTATTCGAGGGAGTAGCGGTAGGGAACCGTCTTGCCCGGCAATTTGCCTTTCTTGCGTACCATGGCGAAGCCGCAGCCGATCGTGAGCGCCAAGGGGGCGGCGACCAGGAATCCGCGCGATTCGATGCCCACGAGCAACTCGGGCTTGTAGGGTAGGACGGCCGCCTTGAGCTGATTGACCGTCTCGCGCCAAGCGTCGGCGTGCGCGAGCAACGGCGCGATATCGTAGAAGAGGATGCCGGGCTTCGGGAAGTCCGGAATGCCGCGGATATGGTCTTTGAGGTTCATGCGAGGGGGCCGTCGATCGGAGGCAGCGAGGGGCGGATGATATCGGCCCGACGCTGTCCTCGCAATTCGTCGGCGCCCGACGCAGGAGAGTGCGTCATGAAAACGCCACGAAGCAGGGACAGGCCGATCCCTGTTCTTGGGAAAAACAGCGCTACGCCATTGCCCTTCTCCTATCGTCATCGGCATGGTCTCGCGAGACAATGGCGCGGGTGTCCATGGTCGCCGATCTGATTTGTCCGATTTGTCCCGGCCCGATATGATGGACGCTCAAGACCGCAATGTCCGGAGCGTCCCATGAGCCATGTATTCCACCGTCAGCTGCGCCACACCTATCCGACAGCGGTTCGCGGCGAGGGGCCGTATCTCTATGACGGCACGGGCAAACGCTACATCGATGGCTCCGGCGGCGCGGCCGTGTCCTGCCTCGGACACAGCCATCCCGCGGTGATCGCCGCGATCAAGGCCCAGCTCGACAAGCTTCCGTATGTCTCGAACAGTTTCTTCACGACAGAGGCGATGGAGGAGCTCGCCGATGCGCTCATCGCCGATGCGCCCAAGGGTGTCGTGAGCGTCTACTACGTGAACGACGGATCGGAAGGAACCGAAGCTGCGCTCAAGATGGCGCGGCAATACTTCCTTGAAATCGGGCAGCCCGCGCGCCATCGCGTGGTCGCTCGCCGGCAGAGCTATCACGGCAACACGCTTGGCGCGCTCTCCGTCGGTGGCAATTTTGCGCGTCGCGCGCCTTACCAGCCGATCCTCCTCGACATCACGCGTCACATCGCACCGTGCTACGCCTACCGCGACAAACGCGACGACGAGACGGAAGAAGCCTATGGCCAGAGAGTGGCGAACGAGCTCGAAACCGCCATCCTCGATCTCGGTCCCGAAACGGTCGCGGCCTTTATTGCCGAACCTGTGGTCGGCGCCACGGCCGGCGCGCTTCCCGCGGTTCCCGGCTATTTCAAGCGCATTCGCGAGATTTGCGACCGCTACGGCGTGCTGCTCATCCTCGACGAAGTGATGTGCGGCATGGGTCGGACGGGGACGCTTTATGCCTGCGAACAGGACGGCATCTCACCGGATCTGCTGACGATGGCGAAGGGGCTCGGTGCGGGCTATCAGCCGATCGGCGCCGTGCTCGTCGGCGAGAAGGTCGACCGCACATTTCGTGACGGCAGCGGCTATTTCCAGCATGGCCACACCTATATGGGGCACACCGCCGCATGCGCGGGTGCGCTCGCGGTCCAGCGCGTGATCAAGGAAGAAAATCTGCTCCAGAACGTCCGGCGCCTGGGTGGCCGCCTCGAAGCCACGCTCTCCGATCGTTTCGGCAATCACCACCACGTCGGTGACATCCGGGGACGCGGCTTGTTCTGGGCGATCGAGCTCGTGAAGGATCGGGCCACCAAGGAGACCTTCGACCCGAAGCACAAGCTCCACGCGCGCATCAACGACGAGATGATGGCGCGCGGGCTCATCCTCTATCCCATGGGCGGCACGATCGACGGGGTGCGCGGCGATCACATCATTCTCGCCCCGCCGTATAACGTGGCGGAGCCGTTGATCGACGAGATCGTGGGTATCCTCGGCGAGTCAGTCGATTCGGCGATCAGGCGTTTACCCGCCTGATCGCCATCGATCGCGGCATCGGATGCCCGATGCCGAGCCGTTATTTGAGCGACTTCAGATAGGCGACGACGTTCTCGCGCTCTTTCTCGTCCTTGAGCTGGAACATCATCTTGTTGTTGACGCTCGCCTCGCCGAGATAGCCGGCGAGATACTTCTTCGGGTCTTCGAGATACTTGACGATCGATTTTTCGTCCCAGACGAGGCCTTTCGCGCCGGCCTTGGTCATCGCGTCCGAATACTTGAAATCCGTACTTCCCGCTTTGCGTCCGACGACGCCGAGAAGATTCGGGCCGGTGGGCGAACTCTTGCCTGCGGTGACAGTGTGGCAAGCCTTGCACTTGGTGAAGACCTTCTCGCCGGCCGCTGCATCACCATCGGCCAGGGCCGAGCCGATGCCGATACCGGCGAAAGTGAAAAGGGTGAGGCACGCACCTGTGATCATTCGTCGCATAGGGCACTCCATGGGGTTTGGCGGCGCGGCATTTTGCGCGAAACGGCCCGGAACGCAACTGCCGTCTGCACGTCGCATCATAGTCTGTTAATCTATTTCCGCGAGGAACCGTATATGGCCGCATCTCTGCTGTGTCGACAGCATGGTTGCGGCTGCAGGCAGGGTCGGCCGCGAGGGGTGGGGATAATTCGTGAAGACTTACGTCGTGACCGGGGGGTGCGGCTTTATCGGCTCGCATCTGGC
>JBGPGW010000005.1:0-32522 GCA_041484095.1 Alphaproteobacteria bacterium
CAGGCGCAGAAAGCGCTCGCCGTGGCTCAGCCGGACATCCACCGCGGCGTGACCAAGGGCGTGATGCCGAAGCAGACGGTGGCGCGAAAATTGTCTCGACTCTCAAAGCGAATCAAATCGATGTAGCGCTCATTGCGAGCGTCGCCACAAGAGAACCGCGCTACGATCGTAGCGCGGTTTTGTTTTTTAATGTGCCCGTGATTTTTTGGTCGTGATTCCGTCACGTTCGCGAAACGATCCTGTTGTCAGCGACAACGCGGATGGTTAAATTCAATTCGGGAGTGCGACATGGGGGGAGCAAGTCGCAGTTCTTTCCGGCGAAGTCCGTACAAGATGAAAACGCTTTGCCGTCTCACACAGCAGGTTGAATGGGCAGCATCGGGCCGAGCGCCGTGTTCGGCTCCAGCGTATTGAGTGGGCGACGTGGAAATGAAGGGCGCAGGCGTCCAGTTGATTTCCAGTGCGGCCAACGCAAGGCGCGTTTGCGGCATATCCTTGACAGGGGCATGGCGTGAGTGGTGAGTCCTATTCAGGCGATCTGACGGCGCGCGAGAGCTGGGAGCTTCTCCAGCGCGACGCGAATGCCGTTCTCGTCGATGTTCGCTCCCAGGCGGAATGGGAATTCGTCGGCGTGCCGGACCTGCAACGTTTGGGCAAGGCGGTGGTGTTCGTGCCGTGGCAAATCTATCCGGGCATGCGTCCTAATCCGGAATTCGCTGCTCAGCTTCGTGCGGCGGGCGTTGAGGAGAGCAGGCCTGTGATTTTTTTGTGTCGCTCCGGTGCGCGTTCTAAGGCAGCAGCGATCGCCATGACGGCGCAGGGCTATTCGCGTTCATACAATTTGGCCGGTGGATTTGAGGGGCCGCACGATGGTGAGCGCCATCGTGGGGCCGTAGATGGCTGGAAAGCCGCGGGACTGCCTTGGACACAGGGTTGAGGCATGGCTGAACATACCTCCGAACACGATCTCAAATCCGAATGGGTGCGGGTGTGCGGACGCCTGCGAACGGAATTCGGGGAGGCGACCTACCGTAGTTGGTTCAAGCCCCTGAGATTCAAAGAAAAGGTCGGGTTCAGCGCCTGTATCGCGGTGCCGACGCGTTTTGTCCGCGATTGGGTCGTAGCCAATCACGCCGACCGTATTGCATCGATTTGGAATCAGCTGAATCCAGACATTCGCAAGGTCGAAGTGGTCGTTGAATCAAGCAAAGTGGAGACCACCGAGCGGTCCGGGGTCACCGGGGTCAAGGGTGTGGCGGGCCACATTCCATCGACCAGAGGCCAGGCTGCGTCCGTCGAGGAAATTCCCGTCGCCGTCCCGGTGGATGATCGAAACGCCATCATTGCCGCGCTCGATCCCCGATTCACGTTCAAGAACTTCGTCGTGGGCAAGCCGAATGAGTTCGCTCACGCCGCGGCGCGTCGCGTCGCGGAGGCGGAACGCGTGCCGTTCAATCCCTTGTTTCTTTACGGCGGTGTCGGCTTGGGCAAGACGCATCTCATGCATGCCATTGCCTGGCACATCAAGGCGCGCGATCCGGCGCGCCGCGTACTCTATCTATCAGCCGAAAAGTTCATGTATCAGTTCATCCGGGCCTTGCGCTTCAAGGACACCATGGCGTTCAAGGAGCAGTTCCGCAGCGTCGACGTCCTGATGATCGATGACGTGCAATTCATAAGCGGCAAGGATTCGACGCAGGAGGAGTTCTTCCATACCTTCAATGCGTTGGTGGACCAGAATCACCAGGTGGTCATCTCTGCCGACAAGTCGCCCTCGGATCTCGAGGGTCTCGAAGAGCGGTTGCGCTCGCGTCTCGGCTGGGGACTTGTGGCCGACATCCATCCGACCACCTACGAGTTGCGTCTTGGCATTCTTGAGGCCAAGGCCGAACAATTGAGCGCCACGATTCCGCACAAGGTGATGGAGTTTCTCGCCCATCGCATCACGTCCAACGTGCGGGAGCTTGAAGGTGCGCTGAACCGGCTCGTCGCGCACGGAACGCTCGTCGGTCGCGATGTGACGCTCGAGATGACGCAGGAGGTTCTTCACGACCTGTTGAGAGCCACCGACCGGCGGGTCACGATCGAGGAGATCCAGAAGCGGGTCGCCGAGCATTACAATATCCGCCTGTCGGATATGCATTCGGCGCGGCGCTCGCGCGCCGTGGCACGCCCCCGCCAAGTGGCCATGTACCTGGCCAAGCAGTTGACGACGCGCTCCTTGCCGGAAATCGGCCGCAAGTTCGGCGGGCGCGACCATACGACGGTGATGCATGCCGTGCGCAAGGTCGACGAACTTCGCGCGCTCGATGCGGGATTCGGGGACGACGTCGAGCTCCTGCGCCGGATGCTCGAGAACTAGGCGCGAGGTCGCCGGACTGGGTCCTCGACCCGGCGTGGGGAGGGGGTCAAGGGAAGGGGCCGTGGGCCGCGCGCTGTGGTGGCGGACCGGGTAAGGCCCCGGCCGTCCGAGCGAGCGTTAGAGATAGTCGGGCGCGCCGGAAGGAACGGACCCCGAGATGACAAAAACGCAATTAAAAACAATATCTTAAATGGGTGTCGGGGGGTTGTTTTCGATTGCCCCTCGGCTGTTGCACAGCTATTCTACAAAATGATCGACGCACCCTCGATCCGGTGCCCAGACAGCCTCTCGGAGTTCGCCCCCCGCCATGAAAGTCACCATTGAGCGCGCCGCGCTTCTGAAGGCCCTGGCCCACGTTCAAAGCGTCGTCGAGCGACGCAACACGATCCCCATTCTCTCGAATGTGCTGCTTGAGGCGAAAGACGGCGGATTGGCCCTGAGCGCGACCGACATGGACATCGCCATGCGCGAAGAGACGTCGGCCGAAATCGGCCAAGCCTCTTCGACGACGACGGCGGCGCATACGATCTATGACATCGTTCGCAAGCTGCCGGAGGGTGCCCAGGTCCAGCTCGAAACGATTGCAGGCGGACAGTTGGCGCTGCGGGCGGGCCGGGCGCGGTTCTCTCTCTCATGCCTGCCGATCGAAGATTTCCCGGTCATGGCGTCCGCAGACCTGCCGTTCGAGTTTACCTTGGAAGCGGCGGCCTTGCGCAGTCTGATCGACAGGACGCGGTTCGCGATCTCGACCGAGGAGACTCGTTACTACCTCAATGGCATTTACCTGCACGCGACCAAGAACGGGACGACGAACGTGTTGCGTGCCGTGGCGACCGATGGACATCGGCTGGCGCGTGTTGAAATGCCGATGCCCAGTGGGGCCAAGGGAATGCCGGGCATCATCGTGCCGCGGAAGGCGGTCAACGAGCTTCGCAAGCTCTTGGAGGAATCTGCCGATACGATACGCATCGCGCTCAGCGAGACACGCATTCGCTTCGCCTTCGACAGGGTCGTCCTGTCCTCGAAACTGATCGATGGAACGTTCCCCGACTATGAGCGCGTGATTCCGGCGGGCAATGACAAGCTGATGGAGGTCAACCCGAAATCCTTCGCCGCGGCGGTCGATCGCGTCTCGACGATCTCCAAGGACCAATCGCGCGCCGTCAAGCTGTCCCTCTCGCGCGGCAATCTCGTGCTTTCGGCGAGCGGGCAAGACACCGGTTCGGCGACGGAGGAAATCGAAGTCAGTTACACCGGCGAAAACATCGAAATCGGTTTCAATTCGCGCTATCTCCTCGATATCACCGAGCAGATCGAGGGCGAGGGCGCCCAATTCGCGATGTCCGATGCCGCTTCGCCGACCATCGTGCGCGACACGGCCGATGCCAGTGCGCTTTTTGTATTGATGCCGATGCGTGTCTAACGTGGGGCGACAATTGGCCAATGTCCGCTGATCCTGCCCTTGCGCCGGAGCCGGTCCGGCCGCTGGCAGTGACGCGGTTGGCCCTGACCGATTTTCGATGCTATCGCCGCCTTCGCCTCGAAGCAGGGGCGGAGCCGATCGTGCTCACGGGGCCGAACGGCGCGGGAAAAACCAACTTGCTTGAGGCGCTGTCGTTTCTCATCCCGGGCCGCGGGCTGCGGCGTGCGCGGCTCGGGGAAATCGATCGAAGAGATGCATCGCTTGATTCGGGACCCCATTGGGCCGTCGCCGCGACCGTTCTGACCCCGACGGGCGCCTTCGAAATCGGCACGGCCCACGAGCCCGCCGCAATCCGGGCGATCGACGCCGATGCTCTTGATAGTGGGGCGGGTGAAGCGGGCGAGGCTCGCGATGGGCGCCGCATCGTGCGGATCGATGGCCGTCCCAGTCGCGGGCAGGCGAGCCTAGCGCGGCTCGTATCGATGTTGTGGCTCACCCCCGACATGGATCGTCTTTTTCTCGAAGGGGGGTCGGCCCGACGCCGGTTTCTCGATCGCCTTGTCTATGGATTCGACCCCGACCATGCCGGTCGCGTTGCGGCTTACGAACATGCGATGCGCGAGCGCACACGGCTGCTCCGGACGGAATCGGCGCCAGCGGATCAGAGCTGGCTTACGGCGCTCGAGGATCGCATGGCGCGCGAAGGGGTGGCGATCGCCGTGGCGCGCCGTCATCTTGCCGACCGCCTGACGCGGGCGGCGACGTTGTTCGAGGGGCCGTTTCCGCGTCCGCTCGTGGGTGTTGAGGGCATCCTCGAGAACTGGCTCGACGAGGGCCCCGCGCTTCTTGCCGAGGATCGGCTGAGGGCGGCCCTAAGCTCCAGCCGCGCGCTGGACGCGGAATCCGGGCGGGCTTCGGTCGGGCCGCACCGGAGCGACCTCGTCGTCGTGCACGCCGAGAAGGCGCAGGCCGCCGTACAGTGTTCGACCGGTGAGCAGAAAGCGCTGCTCCTGAGCATCATTCTGGCCTGCGCGCGGCTCAAGATTCTCGACACCGGCGCGCCGCCCATCTTGCTTCTTGACGAGGTCATCGCGCATCTGGACGCCACCCGTCGCGCCGCACTGTTCGGTGCGCTGGTGGCGCTCGGTGCCCAGACCTGGCTCACCGGGACCGACGAAGCCCTGTTTTCGCCCCTCAGCGGCACGGCACGATTCTTCCGCGTCATCGACGCGGTGGTTGAGCCGGCCGGGGAAAGGATGACGTGAAATGACGCAACGAAAGACGCGCGAGGCGGTCGAGGCGGCCGCGGAGGAATACGGCGCCGACGCGATTAAGGTGCTGCGCGGGCTCGATGCCGTGCGCAAGCGGCCCGGCATGTACATTGGCGACACCGACGACGGGTCCGGCCTCCACCACATGATTTACGAGGTGGTCGACAACGCCATCGACGAATCGCTGGCAGGCTATTGCGACGCCATTCATGTGACGCTCAATCCCGACGGATCGATTCTCGTACGAGACAACGGCCGCGGCATACCGGTTCAAATTCACGAGGAAGAGGGTGTCTCGGCGGCGGAAGTCATCATGACCCAGCTGCACGCCGGCGGAAAATTCGACCAGAACACCTACAAGGTTTCGGGTGGCCTCCATGGCGTGGGCGTCTCGGTCGTCAACGCGCTGAGCGAGTGGCTCGAGCTGCGGATCTGGCGGGAGAACAAGGAATGGCTGGCGCGCTTCAAGAACGGCGTGGCCGAAGCGCCGCTGGCGCCGGTCGCCGAGGCGACGGGCCAGAACGGAACCGAGATCACCTTTCTTCCTTCGAGAGATATTTTCACGCGGACCGAGTTCGATTTTGCAACGATCGAACATCGATTGCGGGAGCTTGCGTTCCTCAACTCGGGCGTCAAGCTTGTTCTCACGGATGCGCGCGGCGTGCAGCCGCAGATGGTCGAATTGCACTACGAGGGTGGAATTGAAGCGTTCGTCAGGTGGCTCGACCGCAGCAAGACGGCGCTTCACGCCCCACCCATCAGCATCGGCGGCACACGCGACGGCATGACGGTCGATGTGTCCATGGAGTGGACCGACAGCTATCACGAAACGATGCTGTGCTTCACGAATAACATCCCGCAGAGCGACGGCGGCACGCATCTCGCGGGATTCCGCGCTGCGCTGACACGAACCGTAAACGGGTATGCGGTCGAATCGGGCATCGCCAAGCGAGAGAAGATCGCGCTCACGGGCGATGATGCGCGCGAGGGCCTGACCTGCGTGCTGTCCGTCAAGGTTCCGGACCCAAAATTTTCCTCGCAGACCAAGGATAAGCTGGTTTCGTCCGAGGTCAGGCCAATCGTCGAAACGATCGTCGGTGACCGGCTGCAGCAATGGTTCGAGGAGCATCCGGGCGATGCGCGGCGGATCGTGGCCAAGGTCGTCGAGGCCGCGGCCGCGCGAGAAGCGGCGCGCCGCGCGCGCGAACTCACGCGCCGCAAGGGCGCGCTCGATCTCGCGAGCCTGCCCGGGAAACTCGCGGACTGCCAGGAGCGCGATCCCGCCCTATCGGAGCTTTTCATCGTCGAGGGCGATTCGGCAGGCGGCTCGGCCAAGCAGGCCCGCAATCGCCAGAACCAGTCGATCCTGCCGTTGCGGGGCAAGATTCTCAACGTCGAGCGCGCACGGTTCGACAAGATGTTGGGTTCCGCCGAAATCGGCACGCTGATCTCGGCGCTCGGCACCGGCATCGGGCGCGAAGATTTCAACATCGACAAGCTGCGCTATCACAAGATCATCATCATGACGGACGCAGACGTCGACGGCAGCCATATCCGGACTCTTCTGCTGACGTTCTTCTTCCGGCACATGCCGCAGCTCATCGAACGCGGCCACCTTTACATCGCTCAGCCGCCGCTCTATCGGGTCAAGCGCGGAGCGTCGGAGGTTTATCTCAAGAATGACGGCGCGCTCGAGGACCACTTGGCGAACGCGGCGCTCGAAGACGCGATCCTGAAGCTGCACAGCGGCACTCAGCGCGCCGGCGCCGACTTGAAGGCGATCGTCGATCGCGCGCAGCTCGCGAAGCGCGTGATGACGCCCCTCTTGAGGCATCTCGGCAATTCAGACGTCATCGAGCAGGCCGCGATCCTCGGGGCGTTCAAGCCGGAATTGCTGGGTGACGCCGCCAAGGCGGAACAAATCGTGGGAGTCATCGCGCGCCGGCTGAATGGGCTCGCCGAAAAGAATGAGCGGACGTGGCAGCCCAGCCTGCGCGAGGATGGGGCGTTTCTGTTCGTTCGCACCCTTCGGGGCGTGACGGAACGCCATGCGATCGACGGCGCCGTGATCCGCAGCGCCGAGGCGCGGCGGCTCGATGAAATGGCCGGCGATCTGCAAGAGATCTATGCCCGCCCGGCCATGCTCACGACCAAGGACAGGGAGACTCGCATCACCGGGCCGCTGGGCTTGGTCGCCGCGACGCTCGATCTCGGCCGCAAGGGATTGTCGATTCAGCGATACAAAGGGCTGGGGGAGATGAATCCCGAGCAGCTTTGGGAGACGACCCTCGATCCGAACGTACGGACGCTCCTCCAGGTCAAGGTCACGCACGCGGACGAGGCGGAGGACGTCTTCTCGACCCTCATGGGCGAGGTTGTCGAGCCGCGAAGAGAATTCATTCAGCAAAACGCTCTCAAAGTGGCGAATTTGGACGTTTGAGAGCGCCTCCGGCCTGCCGGAGGGGACGGTCTCCCGGGCCCGGCGCTCCGTGAGGGCAATCCGAGCGGGGCTGGGCATGGCGCCCGCGGGGCCTTGCGGCACCGGGTGACCTCGATCTTGCCTTTTTCTCGCCGTAACCCATCACCACATTGCATAGGCCCCGTCCACGGCGGGGCACAAAAGGGAACCGTCGGGAACGACGCCAGATTGCATGGCAGAAACGCATAAAAACCGGCAGGGTCAATCGCGCGCGAACCGCGGGTCTTCGCCGTCCGGCAATCGGCCGGGGCCGATCCGCGTCGGGCGCCGCTCGTGGTTTGCGCGTCTGTTCCGGTTCGGGCTCGGGGCGCTGTTCTGGGGAACGGTGGCTGTCGTGGCCGCCATCGTGTACTTCGCCTATGACATGCCCGAGGTTGGGCGTCTTACCGCCGTCGATCGCCGACCCAGTATCACGATCCTTGGCGCCGACGGGCGAGTCCTCATGTCCTACGGCGATCTCTATGGCGATCCGATCGAGCTGCGCCAGGTCCCGGAATTCCTGCCGAAGGCCGTGCTGGCGACGGAGGATCGGCGCTTCTATGAACACGGGGGTCTCGATCCGATCGGCATTCTGCGCGCGTTCGTCGCAAATATTCGCGCGGGACACGTCGTGCAGGGCGGAAGCACCATCAGCCAGCAGCTCGCAAAGAACCTGTTTCTCAATCCCGATCGGACGATGCGTCGCAAGGTGCAGGAGACGCTGCTCGCCTTGTGGCTCGAGCGACGTTACTCGAAGGACCAGATTCTAACGATCTACCTCAATCGCGTGTATTTCGGCGCCGGAACCTACGGCGTCGAGGCCGCGGCGCAACGCTATTTCGGCAAATCCGCGCGAAGCCTCACTCTCTATGAATCGGCGATATTGGCCGGGTTGCTTAAGGCGCCTTCGCGTTTCAGCCCTGCGCGGGACGGGGATCTCGCCTCGCGCCGCGCCGAACAGGTCCTTGCCAACATGGTCGATGCGGAGTTCATCACCGGTCGCCAGGCCGAGGCCGCGAAGACAGCCAAGGCGAAATTCGCGATGGCGCTCTCAGGACAAGGCGGGCGCTATTTCGGCGATTGGATCATCGATCAAGTCACCAACTTCATTGGATATCCCGATCGCGACTTGGTCGTGGTGACGACACTGATGCCGCGCCTGCAAAAACAAGCCGAAGCCAAGATCGACGCGATCCTCGCGAGCCAGGGCGGGAATGCCGGCGTCAATCAGGCGGCGCTCTTGTCCTTGGCCCCCGATGGCGCGGTTCGTGCCATGGTTGGCGGCCGGAGCTACGGTGAAAGCCAATTCAATCGCGCGACACAAGCTCTCCGTCAGCCGGGCTCGGCCTTCAAGCCCTTCGTCTACCTCGCCGCGATGGAAGGGGGGCTGGATCCCAACGAAATTCTCGTCGATGCGCCGATCACGATCGAAGGGTGGAGCCCGCGGAATTTCGACAATCGCTACCGGGGGGAAGTCACCGCGCGGGACGCCTTGGCCCAATCGCTCAACAGCGTCGCGGTCCGCGTGTCCGAGCGTGCAGGACGCGAGAACGTGATCAAGGTCGCGCGACGGCTGGGGATTACGGCGGACCTTCGGCCCGGCCCGTCTCTGGCATTGGGAACGAGCGAGGTGACATTGCTCGAAATGACCCAGGCCTATGCCGCCTTTGCCAATGGCGGGGACGGGGCGTGGGCCTACGGCATCCAGGAAATCCGCGACACGAGCGGGCAGATTCTATACCGGCGTGGCGGCGATGGTCCGGGACAGGTCATCGGTGCCGATGCCCTTGAAAATCTGCAGGATATGTTGACGGCGGTTGTCACGAATGGCACCGGCCGCAGCGCTAGCATCGGTCGGCCTGCGGCGGGCAAGACCGGAACGAGCCAGGATCATCGCGACGCCTGGTTCATTGGATTCACTGCCGAGTTGGTCACGGGAGTCTGGCTCGGCAATGATGACGGCACGCCGATGCACGCCATCACGGGTGGCCAACTGCCCGCCCGGATTTGGCACGACTTCATGATTGCGGCCTTGGAAAGCATTCCGCCACAGCCGCTTCGTGCGGCGGCGCCCGTGCACGATCAACCGGAACCGGTAACCCATGAGCGCAGCGCCCAAAGCCCCGGGCCGACGACCGGCGGCCGGCAAAATGCCATCCTCGCTCCGCTGGGCGCGTTTTTTCGTCGCAGTACGCCCGAACTTCCGGAAAAGGCGCTCAATCGCTGACGGCATGCGGGCCGATGGGTGTCGGTGAGAGAGATCCCCAGCGGCCCTTGCCGGGCAGCCTCTTGCCCGTTGCCGATGACAGGCCTCAGCGCTTGCTGGATGCGCGTTTCTGCTCGGTCGCCAGAAGCTTTTCCTTGCGCGTCAATCCCCACGCATAGCCGCCGAGACCGCCGTCTTCGCGGATCGCGCGGTGGCACGGCACGATGAGAGACACGGGATTGCGTGCGCAGGCGCTTCCGACGGCGCGCATCGCCTTGGGCGCGCCAATCGCGCGCGCAATTTCCTTGTAGGTTCGGGTTTCGCCCGCCGGGATTTGGCGAAGCGCCTCCCAAACTCTCCGTTGAAACGCGGTTGCGCGGACATCGACGGGCAAGTCGAGGGCGACCTGGCGACCGGCGATATATTTGACAAGAGGCCGCACATACCGCCCGAGGGCCGCGTCGTCGCGCTGGACGCCGGCGGCCGGGTATTCGCGCTTAAGTGCCGCAGTCAGAGGCGCGTCGCGATCGCCGAGAGCGACATAGGCGACGCCCCGCGTTGTCGCCGCCACAAGCAGGCGCCCCAAGGCGCATGGCGCGATCGTGTAAACGATCTCCGTGCCCGCCCCGCCTTTGCGGTAGGCGCCAGGCGTCATGCCGAGCTGGGTGCCCGCATGCTCATACAGGCGGCTCGAAGAGCCATAGCCGACTTCGTAGAGGGCGCCGGCGATCGAATCTCCTCCCCGAAGGCGCGTCTTGAGCCGCACCACGCGGCGGGCATCGGCATAGGCGCGCGGGCTGATGCCCGTAAGCCGTTTGAAGGTGCGCTGGACATGGAACGGGCTGTGGCCGAGAGCCTTGCCCAGCTCAACCAGGCTTGGCGGACCTTCGGGATGGTTGTCGATATAGGCGCAGGCGCGTTTGACGAGCTCCTGGGCCGGGTCGTTGCGCGCCTCGGTATTCGGATGGCACCGCCGGCAGGCGCGAAAGCCGTGCCGCTCGGCCATTTGCGGTTTGTCGAAGAAAACGACGTGCTGGCGGCGGGGGCGGCGGCTCGGGCAAGAGGGTCGGCAATAGATCCCGGTCGATCGCACGGCATAAACGAAATCCCTGTCGCGCTTGCGGCTCAGGACGGCGTCCCACCGTTCATCGTCGGTCATCGGAGGAATCCTCTGTCTCGTTGCGTGCCGCACGAGTCCTACCGCCGTTCGATGCGTGGCTCTATCCGAAGCTTGCGCTGGAACCCCGAGATCATCCGTAGCGATGAAGCCGCGCGCCCTCCTGGCGCAGCCAGGCCCGGGCCGCCTCGACGTCCCGCGTCAATTTGGCCACGAGGTCCCAAAATCGCTTCCCATGGTGATGGTAGCGAAGGTGGGCGACTTCATGGGCAACCACATAGTCCAGGATCGGCTCCGGCGCCATGATGAGCCGCCAGCAGAAAGAAAGCCGGCCTGTCGGCGAACAGCTACCCCACAAGCTGCGCGTGTCGCGCACGCTGATCGGAGGGGCGGGAAGATCGAGACGAGCGGCTTTCGTCCGTGCGCGACTGCCGAACTCCGCAAAGGCTTCCTCACGCAGCCATGTGACGAGATTTTCCGCAAGACTGTCGCCCGCGCCGCCGACATGGATTTCGCGATTCTTGCGCCAGACGATGGGCAGCGCGTCAGGTCGGTGGCGGATGTGGCAGCTTTCGCCGAGGATGGGAACGATCGCTCCATCCGCGAACGGCGTGCGCGCCGGTATGTCGAGAAATCGCCGCTCGATCCACCGCCTCTTACTCTCCGCGAATTGAAGGCCTTCGGCGATGCTGACCCACCGGGGCAGCGTGAGGTCGATGCCGTCGGCCGCGGCATCGATGCGGAGCGTCATGCGCCGCGCGCGCGCAAGCTTGCGGATTCTGAGCGGCACTTCGTGGTCGCCGACGACGAGACGCTCAGGCCGTGCGGTTTTGCGAAGCATCGAGTGGCCCGCTAAGCGGCTTTGGCGGGGCGGAAAGTCACGGCGTCGAGTTTCGCGTGGAGGTCGCGCACCTGCGCGTCCGACAAGCGGGTCAAGGGCGGGCGGATATTGAGCCATCCCGGCCGTTTCTGATGATCGGCCAGCACGCGCTTCAGCGCGGCGACCGCCGGAAATCCTTCGAGGATGTCTCTGACGGCGACGAGCGCCTCCTGCATCGCGTCCGCCTGCGGCGTCTGCCAAGACGCATAGAGCTTGGCCGCCATCGGCGCCGTGACGTTGGTCGTCGCGCTGATGCAGCCAACCGCGCCCGCCTGCAAGCCAGCAAGCAGGAACCGCTCGCTTCCCGGGAATACGCGGAAGCCTGGGAATCGCCGGCACATGGCATCCATGTTCGGCCAGTTGCCCGAGCTGTCCTTGATGCCGACGACGGTCTTGGGATAGGCCTCGATGAGGCGCCCGATGAGATCGAGGCTCATGTCGAGCCCGGTCATCTGCGGAAATTGGTAGATGTAAAGAGCAAGCCGCGAATCCCCAACGCGCTCGATCACCTCCGCATATGCGCCGAACAGGCCGTCATCGCTCACCTTCTTGTAATAGAACGGCGGCAGGACCAGCACGTTCGAGCCGCCGGCCGCGAGAACGTGCTTGGTCAACCGCACGGTGTCCGGGAAGGCGCAGCAGCCCGTACCCACGATGATTTTCTCCATCGGGATGCCGGACCGGGCCAATGCATCGATGACCGACAACCGCTCGTCGACCGAGAACGAGTTCGCCTCACCGGTGGTGCCGAGCGGCGCCAGCCCGTCGCAGCCATTGGCGAGCAGCCACTTGTAATGGCGCACCAGGGCTTCGAGGTCTGGGCTCAAATCGTCCTTGAGCGGCGTGAGGGCCGCAGCGAAGACGCCACGTGGTCCGTTGCGCTCAGTCATCGAGAACTCCTCGGTTCGCTTCCTCGGGGCATTTGAAACGCCGCTGCCGGTGCGGTCAAGAGTCCGCCCGATCGATCACATGGGCGAATGACCCCGCGACGCACCCGCGCACAAGTCCCATGGGTCCGAGCGCCATGCCGCTTGCGTCCCAGGCTTCAAACAGCGCACCGGACGGCTCCGCGCGGACCGATGCCGCATAGTGAAACTCATGGCCGCGGAACATCTGGCCCGTATTGCCAAGCGGCCCCGACGACATCAGGCGCAGTTGCCGATAACCGAGGTGAAGGCGAGGGCTCGCGAATGTCGTCTCGACCGGAAGGAGACCGGCCAGGGCGTGTCGCGTGCCGTCAGCATCGATGAGCCCTTGCCCGAGAACCATGTACCCGCCGCATTCGCCGACGACCGAGGCGCCGCGCTCTGCCGCTACTTTGAGGCCAGAGAGGAAGTGTCCATTCGCCGCCAATCGTCCGGCATGGAGTTCGGGGTAGCCGCCGGGAAGGAAAACCGCGTCCGCCGAAGAATCGGGCGGCTCGTCCGTCAATGGCGAAAAGAAACATATCTCGGCGCCCGCCTGGCGCCATCCGGCGATGGTCAAGGGATAGGCGAAGCTGAACGCGGCATCCGATGCAACGGCGATGCGTTGGCCGATCGGTGCCAGGGGTGATGACGGGGCGGCCTCGCGCGGCTTGATCGGTTTGGCGATATCGAGAATCGCCTCGATATCGACGTGCCCGGCCAATCGCTCCGCTGCGCGGTCGAGAAAGGATTCGAGCTCGCCGTGCTCGCGCGCCTGGATGAGGCCGAGGTGACGCTCCGGGAGATGAAAGGCCTCGTCATGCGGGATCGCGCCGGCGATTCGGATCCCCGGCTGGCTTTCCCTGATCGCGCCCGTGATGATCTTTGCATGGCCCGGTCCGCCGACCTTATTCAGGATGACGGCCGCCACACCGATATCGTCCCGGTGCCTCGCGAACCCCTCGAGCGTCGCCGCGGCCGACGCCCCCTGGCCCTCGACATCCATCACGAGTATGACCGGCCAGCCGAAATGCGCGGCGATATCGGCCGTCGACCCGGCGTTCGATTTTCCCAGACCCACGCGCGCCCCGTCGAAGAGGCCCATCACGCCTTCGACCACAACCACTTCGGCATCGCGGCAGGCCTGTTCGAGCGCATCGAGAAGCGTGCCCGGGCGCATCGCCCACCCATCGAGATTGAGACAGGCCCGGCCACTGGCGGCCGCATGAAATGCCGGGTCGATATAGTCCGGCCCCACCTTGCAGGACGATACGGCGATCCCGCGGCGCTTCAGCAGCCGAAGAATAGCGAGCGTGATCGCGGTCTTGCCGCTACCGGATGCGGGCGCGGCAATGACGAAAATGGATGGCATGCGGGCCAGCTTTCCGTTCGCGGCCGATGGTCACTCTTTGGTCCTTCGCGCAGGAATCCGCGTTCGTCCTGCGCAAGAAAAGTCGAGCGGGTTCCACGAGGGATTATTGGAACAAATCGTCATGGGATATTAAAGGAACTTCCGAATGCCTTCGGCCAACTGCTCGGGCGATGCATTGCTCGGGAAGTGCGTGAGATAGCGGCCATCCCGCCCCATCAGATAGATGAACGAGC
The DNA here is from genome assembly GCA_041484095.1 of Alphaproteobacteria bacterium. Lineage (GTDB taxonomy): Bacteria > Pseudomonadota > Alphaproteobacteria > CADEGL01 > CADEGL01 > JBGPGW01. Next base: position 14,228 of record JBGPGW010000005.1, read on the forward strand.
TGTGATCGATCAGATAGTCCGCGTTCGAAGGCTGCGCGGTGCCCGCCGCCGCGTGCTGATCCCTGGCCGTTGTGTAGAAAATGCGATACGCCTTCGCGACGGCGGCAATTGCGGACTCGTCCCCCGTCAACGCGACCATGCGCGGGTGGAAGTTTTCGAGATACCGTTTGAGGTGCTCCGAAGTATCGCGGGCGGGGTCGACCGTAATGAAGATGGATTCGACGCCGGCGCCTCGCTCCCCCAGGCTGCCGATGGCATCGGTCATGGACTGGAGTGCCATCGGACACGCATCCGGGCAATGCGTGTAGCCGAAGTAAATGAGCATGAACTTGCCACGAAAATCGAGATCCGAACGCCGCGCGCCGTTCTGGTCGACAAGGGTGAAGGGACCGCCGATGAGTGCGACGCCGGACCCCGCACGGTTGGTCGGGAATCCGCCACGTTCGCCGGATGTCAGTGCGTAGTAAAGCCCGCCGGCAATGATCGTGGTCGCGACGAACGCAATGACGATCCGGCCCTTGCGGACGCCTCGAGCCCCAGGGCTCATCGTCATTTAAGCGAAGATTCCGGGACCTGACCGAAGCCGCGCCCCGACATGCAGAGCCGATAGACGCCGCCGCGATTCATGACGCCGGAGCGGCTGGTCGACGACGTGTCCACGCCATCGCTGCTGAGCCAGTCGAACTGCCCCGACTCGCGCACGCAGGACTTCTGCGCCGCCTTGGTCTCGGCCTCGGTGGCGCCCTCCTTCGTCCAAACACCGCGCTCTCCGCATCCCATGAGGCCGAGCGCAAGCGCCAGCCCCATGAAGCTTCGGTGACAGAGCATAAGGATCGTATCGGTGCGTCGCATGGGCGTCTGTTGCCGGGAAGGTTGACTATGGCCAGCCGCCGAGGCGTGCGGCCGCTTCGCTCGTTCAGCAAAACATAGGCGCTGCGGCACTTCCGTTCAAGGCTTCGGGCCTATCCCGCATCGTTCCGCCGGCGCGTGCCGAGCGGATCGGCATTAAGCTGGCGGCCGTCAAGCGCACCCAGCCAATCCAACCCGTCGCGAAGCCGGACGACCTCTCCCACCACGAAAATCGCCGGCGGGACGATTGTGCCCGCGATGTCCGGCGCCTGCTCCAATGTCGTTTCGGCCACGTATTGCTCAGGCGTGGCGGCCTTGCTCACGAAAGCGGCCGGCTCATTTGCAGGTCGGCCGCCCGCGATAAGGTTCTGCACGATCCGCCCGATATGCTTGAGTGGCATGTAAATGACGATGACCGGCGATGCCTGTGCAATCGCCGGCCAGTTGAGATGGTCCGGCGCATCACCGCCGGCCACGTGACCCGTGAGAAACGTCACCGCCGAATTTGTGTCGCGATGCGTCAGAGGAATGCCGGCATGGGCCAGGCCACCGAGGCCCGCACTGATCCCGGGGACAAGGCGGAACGGGACACTCGCCTCGACGAGAGCCAGCGCCTCTTCGACGCCACGTCCGAACAGCAGGGGATCGCCACCTTTGAGCCGCAACACCCGCGACCCGCCGCGGGCGAGTTCGACGAGCCGCTGCGAGATATCGCGCTGGGTCGGGGATGGCTTGCCGCCGCGCTTGCCTGCGAAAAGCCGGCTTGCCGCCGGAGCCGCCAGCGCCAGGATGCGCGAATCGACCAGCGCGTCATACACGATCACATCGGCGCTGCGGAGCGCGTGAAGCGCCAGCAGCGTGAGAAGGGCCGGATCGCCGGGACCCGCACCGACGAGCCACACCCAGCCCGGCTCGAAGACCGGCAATTCGGGATCGGTCCATTGCATGCGGGCGAGGATAACGCGGCGCGGCTCCCTTGCCCAGAAACGGTCGGGCGGTGAGCGCGCTCTGTTCAACCGCGGGCGCTGGCGGTCTCGCATGCCTCGACGGTACACTTCGCCCATGGGCCGAAAACCGGAAGGGCAATTAAGAAAGGGCTGGACGACCGGCGCGTGTGCGGCTGCCGCGGCGCGCGCAGCCTATCAAGCGCTGCTCACCGGGCAATTCCCGGATCCCGTCTCAATTCGATTGCCGCGGGGCGAGACGCCCAGCTTTCCGCTTGCGCAATCCACGATTGACGCGGCGGGCGCGGTCGCAGGCATCGTTAAGGACGCCGGCGACGATCCCGACGTCACGCACGGTGCGCTCGTTCTCGCGCGCGTGGCGAACGGGCCGCCCGGAAGCGGCATCGTTTTTCACGCCGGAGACGGCGTCGGCACGGTCACGCGGCCCGGATTGGCCCTGGCGGTGGGTGAGCCCGCCATCAATCCTGCGCCGCGCCAGATGATTCGCGACGCGCTGCACGACGTCGCCGACGGTCACGGTGCGGCTTGTGATGTCGGCGTGACGATATCGATTCCCGGCGGGGCCGAATTGGCCGCGCGGACGATGAACGAGCGGCTCGGCATAAAGGGCGGGCTGTCGATTCTCGGGACGACCGGCATCGTGATTCCGTATTCCTGCGCGTCGTGGATTCACTCGATCCATCGCGGCATCGACGTGGCGCGCGCCGCAGGGCTCACGCATGTCGCGGGGTCGACGGGTCGGACATCGGAGGCCGCGGTCCAGAAATTGCATGCGCTGCCCGAGCAAGCGCTCATCGACATGGGCGATTTCGTCGGCGCGATGCTCAAATATCTCCGCCGTCATCCGATCCCGCATCTGACCATCGCCGGCGGATTCGCCAAGCTCTCGAAGCTCGCGAACGGTCATCTCGACCTTCATTCGAGCCGGACATCGATCGAATCGGCCGCGCTTTGCGAGCTTCTGGCGGCGCTCGGTGCCGATGCGGCGCTCGTCGAGGCCGCTCGCCAACAATCGAGCGCCGCCGAGATTCTGCAGTTGTCGGGTGCGCGACGATTCGATCTCGCGGATGCGGTGGCCACGCGCGCCCGTGAAGTCGCCCTCGCGACACTTGCGGGCGATGTCGATGTGGAGGTCGTCATCGTCGTCCGCGATGGCGCGATACTCGGCCGCGCCGGTCTCTGAGATGGCTCTGCGGGCCCGAATTCTCATTCTGGGGGGAACTGGCGAGGCCGTGGCACTTGCGGCCGGCGCACAGGCGCAGTGGGGCGAGCGCGTGACGATCATCACCTCGCTCGCCGGCCGGACGACCAACCCGGTCTTGCCGGACGGTGAAGTGCGAGTGGGCGGCTTCGGCGGCAGCGACGGACTGGCGGCGTATATTCGCACCGCCGGCATCGACGCCGTGGTGGATGCGACGCACCCGTTCGCGAGACAAATCTCGGAGCATGCAAGGCTGGCTTGTGATGCGACCGGCACGCCCCGGCTTTCGCTCTTGCGGCCGAATTGGGTGGAGCGGCCCGGTGATCACTGGCATCACGTGACGGGGGCCGCTGCCGGCGCCCGTCTTCTGCCACGGCTTGGGCGGCGTGCGTTCCTTGCCGTCGGATTGCGTGAGCTTGCGGCCTTTGCTGCCGTCCAAGGCGTTTGGTTTCTGGTTCGGCTGATCGAACGACCGTCGGCTCCCTTGCCGCTTGGCGCCCATGAGGTTCTGATCGCCCGCGGGCCGTTCGACCGCGACGGCGAGAGGGACCTGTTCCTTCGCCACCGCATCGATGTTCTCGTGACCAAGGCGAGCGGGGGCCAGTCGACCGAAGCCAAGATCGACGCGGCGCGCGATCTCGGCCTGCCGGTCGTCATGTTGCGGCGGCCGCCTCCGGAGCCCGGTGCCGCAGCCGATTCGGTTTCGGGGGCGCTCCGATGGCTCGAGGATCGGTTGGCGGGACTTGACTTGCGGGCGGTCGAGACCACCTTATTTCGCCGATGATCTCTCTCCGCCGCATCGGTCTTTGTTTGCTGATGGCGCTGTTCGCAAGCCCTGCCATGGCGCAGCTTCCGCTTGGGCAGCAGGGTCCGAGCATTGGGCCGGATCCGTTCCTCGAAGCCGTCTCGCGCGGCAGTTTCGAATCGGTCCAGCAGCAGATCAACGGCGGCGCCGAAGTGAACAAGGTTTATCCGGATGGAGGCACGGCTCTCATCGCCGCAGCCAAGGCCGGGTATGTTGACGTGACCGACCTCCTGGTGAAGAGCAAGGCGCGGCTCGAGCAAAAGGACAAGTCACAAAATACGGCATTGAGCTGGTCCGCTGAGCGTGGACACGCTGATGTCGTCCGTATCCTTCTTGCGGCCGGCGCGGATCCCAATACGCTCAATCGCGACGGTTCGACACCGATCATCAAGGCGGCCAAGGGTGGGTTCGTCGAGATCGCCCAGCTGCTGATCGAGCGGAAGGCGGATATCAACCGAGCGGACTATACCGGGTTGACGGCCCTCGACTGGGCCGAGCGAAACCGTCAACCCAATATCGTTCGGATTCTGAAACAGGCGGGCGCTCGTTAGCCAACCTCTCTAGCGGGAACGGGCGCGCGTCCCGCTTCGCTTCGGCCTCAAGACGTGGCTATGCGTTTCGGCGTAGAGCCGGCTGTCATCGAACCCCTCGGCATCGAGAACCCGGCCGACCAGGATCAGCGCGGTGCGCGTGATGCGTGCCGCCTTCACCTTCGCCTGAATGTTCGAAAGCTGCCCCTTGATGATGACCTGATCCGGCCAGCTGATGCGTGCCGCAACGATGGTCGGGCAATCCGCGCCGTAACACGGAGTCAATTCGCGCACGACGCGCGCGAGATTGTTGACGGAGAGGTGGATGGCCAGGGTCGCACCGGTCGTCCCGAAATTCGCAAGCGTCTCGCGCGCCGGCATGGCGGAGGCGCGAACCGCCGTTCGGGTGAGGACGATGCTCTGACTGATGCCGGGCAGGGTCAATTCACGGCATAGCGCGGCGGCGGCGGCGGCAAAGGCCGGAATGCCAGGCGTCACGTCGTATTGTATGCCGAGAGAATCGAGCCGGCGCATCTGTTCCGCGATCGCGCCGTAAAGCGACGGATCGCCCGAGTGCAGACGCGCCACATCATGGCCGTGCCCATGGGCGCTGGCCATCTCGTCGATGATCTCGTCAAGCGTCAGACCGGCCGTATCGACGATTCGCGCTTCCGCCGGGGCCGCGCTGATTATGTCGCGCGGCACCAGGGAGCCGGCATAAAGAACGACAGGGCATCGCCGCACGAGGTCGAGACCTCGGACGGTGATGAGGTCCGGCGCGCCGGGTCCGGCGCCGATGAAATGAACGGTCATGACGCCGATCGAGTCCGATGCGCCACCGATCCGGGCGCGGGAATCGGCCGTTTCGAACGGTCCTGATGCTTCGCCGCGTAGCCGCGCGGCGTGTAGACCCAACGGCGTTCGCCGGACGCGGCGACGCGCGTCTGGCTGTTGCCGACGATCACGATGCTCAGCATGTCGATCGTTGCGGGTTCAAGCGCGCCGAGCGTGGTGGCATTGACGGTTTCACCGTCACGGCCGAGGTTGCGTGCGACGATCACCGGCGTTTCCGGCAGACGGTGCGCGAGCAGAATCGACACGGCGCGGCTGAGAGGTTCGCGACGGCGTTCGGACGCGGGATTGTAGAGGCATAGGACGAAGTCGGCCTCGGCCGCCGCCAACAGACGGCGCTCGATCACCGGCCACGGCGTCAGGAGGTCCGATAGGGACACCACGGCGAAGTCGTGCCCGAGCGGCGCGCCCGCCCGCGCCGCGGCCGCCTGCATGGCCGAGAGGCCCGGAATGACCTCTATGGCGACGCGCCGCCACGCGGCATTGCCTTCGCGCTCCAGCAATTCGAAGACGAGGGTCGCCAGGCCGTAGACGCCCGAATCGCCCGATGAGACGAGGGCGACGTCACGCCCGTCCGATGCCAAGTCGAAGGCCAGGCGGACACGATCGATTTCCTGACCGAGCGCGGATCCGTGCCTGTCTTGTCCCGCGACGGCCTCGCCGAGAAGATCGAGATAGAGCGTATAACCGACGATGTCGGTGGCCGAGCGGAGAGCGTCGATCGCCTCGGGGCTGCGCCACGCACTGCCGCCGGGGCCGATGCCGACGACCGACAGCCGCCCCCGCGCGCGCCCGACATGCAGCGCCGCAACATCAGACGCGGCGCGCGCGACGGCGCAGGTCGCGCGAGCCGACTTCGTCTTGGGAACGACGAGTATGCCGTCCGGCCCCGCGGCCGCGAGCGCCGCACCCTCGGCGATCCCATGGCAGCCCGTTTCCCTGAAGACGGAATCCGACGGATTGGCAAGGCGCGGCAGTTCGGCCTCCAGGCGTTCGGCATCGAAAAATCGTGCTGGAACGCCGAGCGTCCGCGCCAGCTCATGGACCGCCCGCTCGTCCGCCTTGAGGTCGATGGATAGGACGGCCGCGATCGCTCCGGGTGCTAAATCGTGAGACGACAGCGTATCGAAGACGAGACGCTCGAGCTCCGCCGGCTCGGTGTCGCGCGCGCAACCGACGCCGAGCGTCAGCACGGGGGGATGATAAATCAGCGACGTCGTGCGATCGGCATTCGCGCGGTCCGTGACGCGGATCGCGAGATCGCCCTGATCCTGAAATGCGTGGCTCGCGGGCGCCAGCCAGTCGCGCGATCCGGCCTCGACGATGAGACGGACCGGCTCGCCCGCGAGCAAGGCGGCGCCGATGGGCATGATCATGTCCGGATTGGCGATGCGCCACCCCGGCGGGGGATCGTCGAGCGCGAGACCGAGCCGCAGGTCGCTCGCGGAAGTGATGGCGACGCGTCCGCCGGTGAGGGACGCCGCCGTCTGTGCCAAGGCATGGCCGCCGCGGTGGCCGCCGAGCAGCGGCACGATCGCGCTGCCATCCTCCGCCATCGCAACCACGGGCGGCTCATCGTGCTTGTCGGCGAGGGCACGCGCAAGCCCGCGGATGAGGATGCCTGCGGCGCATAGTCCCAAAATCGGAACGCCGGCCCGAAAAAGCTCCACGAGGTGCGTCGACATGCGGGTGAATGCGACGTCGGATGTCGGCACGCGCCGCTCGTAGCCGTGGATATTCGAGCCGGGAAGTACGGCCTTGAGCCGCCGCGCCAGGTCCAGCGCGCTCGGCCCCAGCACGATGATCGCGGTGCCCTTGGGCGGCGCGCCGGCCTCGCTCATCCCCAGACCTCCCCGCGCTTGTGAACCAGAATCATCGAGAAGTACGGAACGGATTGCGGGTCGACATCCCTTAGCGCGATGATGCGTTCAGTCGGGAGCGTCGCGTGCTCGACATAGCGGGCTTGATCAAGAAGGCCGAGCCGGCCCAAAACGCCGCGCACTTTCTCGAAATGCCGTCCGAGCTTGATGATCGCGACGGCATCCGCGACCGCGATGCGACGTGCGATGTCCTCCGCCGAAAGCGGAGCGGGGATGATGGTCAGGACGTCCATGCGGGCGGCAAGGGGCGCGCCCATCGTCGTCGCGCAGGCCATGAGCGACGACACGCCGGGGATGACGACAACGTCATATCGTCGCGCGAGCCGGCCATAGAGATACATGAATGAACCATAGAAGAACGGATCGCCCTGACATATCGCGGCGACGTCGCGTCCGGCATCGAGATGCACTTCGATGTCGGACGCGGCTTGATCATAGATAGCGTCGGCGGGAAAGCGCGCCGCATCAAGCGGCATGCGGATCGGTATCTCGATCTGGCCGCTCGGCAGATGCGCCGCGACGATCGCGCGCGTGAGGCTGTCGCCACTCTCGGGTGCTGGATAGGCGATCACTGGACATCGTTTGATCACGCCGACGGCTTTGAGGGTGATGAGATCGGGGTCGCCCGGTCCGACACCGACGCCGTAAAGGATGCCCTTCCCGCTCACGCGCATGCCGTCGGCTTCTGTGCCACGAGCTGCGTGACGGGCATCAAGGGGCGCCAGGCGTTGAACGAGCCGACCGGATCCGCGCGCGCGATCGCAAAGCGCGTCATGCGGCCGGCGAAGGATTGACGCAGGCGCGACAGGACGGCTTCACCTTCAATCGAAATTGCATTCGAGACCAGCCGGCCCCCAGGCGCCAGGGCGGACCAGCACGCCTCGGGCAGTCCCGGCTCCGTAAGGCCGCCGCCGACGAACACGGCATCCGGCCGCGCGAGGGTCGCGAGCGCGCCGGGGGCAGCACCCCTCACGATTTCAAGCTGGGGCGTGCCGAGGCGAAGCGCATTCTCCGCGATCAGCCGGGCGCGCTCCGCGTCCTGCTCGATGGCGATGGCACGGGTGAGGCGCGCGCTCCGCAGCCACTCGATCGCGATCGAGCCGCAACCGGCCCCCACGTCCCATAGCATCTCACCCGGCAGCGGCGCGAGCGCGGCAAGTGTCGCCGCGCGAACTTCCTGCTTGGTCAGCTGCCCGTCATGGAGAAAGGCATCGTCCGGTAGGCCGGCCAGCCGCGTGAGGGGGCGCGCATCGGGCCCCGCCCGGCATTCGATGGCCACCGTGTTGAGATCGGTCGTGACGCGCTCTCCCCATTCGGCGGCGGGCGCATCCGTCCGATGCTCATCGTGCCCGCCCATATGTTCAAAGACTGCCACCCGGCTCGGACCATAGCCGGATGCGACCAATGCGGCCGCTATTTTCCTCGGCGTATGGCCGTCGGCGCTGAGGATCAGCAATCGGGCGCCCGGTGCCAAATGCAGATGGATCGCCTCGAACGGGCGGCCGTGCAGGGTGAGCAGCTCGACGTCTTGAAGCGGCCATGCGAGCCGCGCGCAGGCCAACGAGAAGGCGCTCGGCGCGGGAATGACGATCATTTCGTCCGGCGTAAATCGCTGCGCGAGCGTCACGCCGATTCCGAACGACATCGGATCGCCCGTCGCCAGTACCGTCACTCGCCGTCCACGCCGCGCCGCGATGGCATCGATCGTTCGCGCGAGCGGGCTATCCCACACGAGCCGCTCCGCCGCATGGCCGTTGGGAACCATCTTCAGATGGCGCGCGCCCCCGACAAGCACGTCGGCCTGCTCGATCAGGGCCCGGGCGGATGCAGGCAGTCCGGGAAGCCCGTCCTCATTGATGCCGACGACCGCCAGCCAGGGAGTCACGGCAGCCCTTCGAAGAAGCCGTTGATGGCAGCCGCCGCGAGCGCGCTGCCGCCGCGCCGGCCAAGGAGCGTGAGAAATGGGACGCCCCGCGGATCGCGGACGAGCTCTCCCTTCGATTCGGCCGCGCCGACGAAACCCACGGGAAAAGCGATGATGGCCGCCGGCCGCGGCGCGCCTTCGTCGAGCAACTCGAGCAGCCGAAAGAGGGCCGTCGGCGCATTGCCGATGGCGACGATGGCGCCCGAAAGTCTCGACCCCCATTGTTCGACGGCTGCCGCCGCGCGTGTTGAGGGACGCTCCGTGGCGATCGCCGTCGTCTCTCCATACGTGCACACGATGCGGCCGGAACCGCGCACGCGTTCGGCGGTGATTCCCTGCGCGACCATGGGTGTGTCGACCAGGACGGTTGCGCCCTCTGCAAGCGCTGCGCCGACGCTGGCCGCGACATCGGGCGAGAACGCCAGCTCGCCGACGATATCCGGCATGCCGCAGGCATGCACGAGCCGGAGGACGACATCCCGCAGCGCGAGCGGAATGGCGGATAGGTCCGTCTCCGCCCGGGCGATGGCGAACGACCGGCGATAGATCTCCTTCGGTTCCCGCACATAGTCGATCATCGCATCATCAGGCGCCTTCCCGTCGCGAACGCAGGCTCCGTGGCCCCAAGGGATGATCGGCTTGCGGGTAGGGATGGTGGCCGTGCGTATGGGAATGATCATGCGCATGGCCATGCTCATGATGGTCATGATGATGGATGTGCGCGGGCGCTTCGCCGACGCCGACGCCCTCGACATGGTGATGGTGGCTTTGCTGCGGGAGGCCGACCTCGTCCTCGAATCCGAGCACCTGCACGCGGTACTTGCAGAGCTGGCAATTCATGTTCCCGGTTCCGTGCTGGATCTCGTCGATTCGCTCTGCGATCGCGTCGAGGACCGAGGGATGGTCGTTAAGGTAGGACGCCTTGACGAAGTGGATGCCGGGATGGCGCGCGGCCACCGCATCGACGGCGGCGTAGATCCGGCTCACCAGGATGCCGCTGAAGAGGAAATAGGGGTGCACGACGATGCGGCGATAGCCAAGCAGCGCGGCGTGCTCGAGTGCCGGCTCGACGAGCGGGAAAGTCACGCCGGAATAGGCGGTCTCGGCCCAGCCGAATCCGAGCCCCTCCCAGAGCATCCGGGTCACTTTGCTGATGTTCGAATTGGCGTCGGAATCCGACGTGCCGCGCCCGACCACCATGAGAAGGCTGTCATGGCGGGGCACGGCACCGCGTTCCGCGTTGGCGGCGGAATCCGCCTCGAGAACGCGGCTGCCCGCGGCCGCCAGGAGTTTGGCGTCGATTCCGAGGTCGCGGCCATACTGGACCGTGATGCCGGGATGCCGGGCCATGTAGGTGTTGAGAACCGAGGGGATGTCGTTCTTGGCGTGCCCTGCCGCAAAAAGCATGCACGGCACCGCGAGAATGTGTTTGGCCCCTCGCGCGAGAAGCTTGTCCAGCCCTTCGGCGATGATCGGCCGCGCAAATTCGAGATACCCATGTTCGACGTCGTAATGCCGGAGCCGCTCGCGCATATGCGCGGCCACCGCATCGAACTCACGAATTGCGGACGCATCGCGGCTGCCATGGCCGCAAAGCATCACGGCGGTTTTCGTCATGAAGGCCTCCCGGCTGGTATCCTGAAGACTTGGACGCTGGGGTCAATACGTCTCGAGGTGCTGCGCGGTTGACCGTCTCGACCGTGCCGCCCATTCTCCGATCATGTCGCCTGTCGCGGGCACAATAAGCCCGGAGCCGCTTCTGTTGCTGTGCGCGGCGCTCGTGCTGGACGCTGTCCTTCCCGGGGCCGTGTGGCCATTCCGCTTCGTTCCGCACCCGGTCCGCTGGATCGGCCGCATGGCCGACGCGCTCGAGTCTCGGTTCAATCGGCCAAACGGGTCTGAGGCAGTCCGGCGCGTCTGGGGCGCCGTTCTCGCCTGTGTCCTTTCGGCTGGTGCCGTTGGCTTCGCCGTCGTTGTCGGGTCGATCGGTCGCGGCGTGCCGTATGGTTGGTCGATCGAGCTGGCGCTTGTAACATCATTGCTCGCGCAGCGCAGCCTGTTCGTGCACGTATCCCGCGTATCCGAGCCGCTGGCGTTGGGCGATCTTGGGCGCGCCCGCCTGGCCGTAGCCGAGATCGTGGGCCGCGACCCCGACAGTCTCGATCGGCACGCGATCGCGCGTGCAGCCATCGAATCGCTTGCCGAGAATTTCTCCGATGGCGTCGTCGCTCCGGTCTTGTGGTACGCGTGCTTCGGGCTGCCGGGATTGCTTGTCTATAAGACCATCAACACGCTGGACAGCATGTGGGGACATCGATCCGAGCGCTTCGCCGCCTTCGGATTTGCCGCGGCGCGCCTCGACGATGGGCTCAACCTGGTTCCCGCGCGTCTTTCGGGCGCCCTCCTTGCCCTGGCGGCGCTCTTCGTGCCGAAGGCGCAGCCGATCGAGGCGTGGCGGAGCATGTGGCGGGATGCACGCAAGCATCGTTCGATCAACGCTGGCTGGCCGGAAAGCGCGATCGCCGGGGCTCTCGATCTCGCGCTTGCGGGGCCGCGACGCTATGGCGAGACGCTCGTCGATGATTCGTGGATGGGCGGGGGGCGAAGGGATGCCGAGCCGGCGGACATCGCCCGCGCCTTAGTCGTGTATGTCGTTGCGTGCACCCTCGTGGGGCTCGCCATCCTCGGAGCCGCGTGGCTGACGGCCTGAGCGGGGCCGCCTCACCGGCTGCGCGCGATCGCCAGCAACTTGTCCATGTCGAGATGGGCCGCGAGGTGGTCGGCAAGCCGGTCGAGCGTCTGCTCCACCTGTTGATCGTAACGGGCGCCGGGTGCGCGTCCTTCCCGGATCGAGGCGAGAAAGGCGCCGCGGAAGGCGTCGGCCGTGAAGAGACCGTGGAGATAACAGCCCTCGATCCGTCCGCATGCCGATCGCGCGCCGTCGAGCCCGCCGCCGTCGAAACGGAGAAGCGGGTTGGCGAGGTCCGGCCCGCTCGTCTCCCCCATATGCATCTCGAAGCCCGTGACCGTGCCGCCGGTCGGCAGATGCACCGCGGCCGCCTCTCGAAGAATTTTAGAGGGCCCGATCGTCGTCTCGATGTCGAGAAAGCCGAGGCCGACGGACTCGCCGGGCGAGCCCTCGATGCCGGCGGGGTCGCGGACCGCACGGCCGAGCATCTGGTAGCCGGCGCATAGACCCATGATCCGGGCCCCCCTTCGGTGAAGGGCGCGGAGATCGATGTCCCAGCCCTGGGCCTTGAGGAAGGCGAGATCGCTTCGCGTCGACTTGCTTCCCGGCAGGATCACGACGTCGGCGTCCGCCGGCACGACCTCGCCCGGCTGGACAAAGCGCACCCGCACATCGGCCTCGGCCGAGAGCGGATCGAAATCGTCGAAATTCGCGATCCGCGGGTAACGCAGGACCGCGATTTCGATGGGTTTCGGGCCCGATCTGGCATCGCCATGGGCCTTATCATCCAGCGCCACGCTGTCTTCGTCGGGCAGAAGCCGCGCGAGGTCGAGATAAGGCACGATCCCGAGACAGGGAAGGCTGGTCCGCCGTTCGATGATCATGCGGCCCTCGGTGAAGAGCGACGGATCGCCGCGGAACTTGTTGACGATGAACCCGGCGAGATGGCGCCGCTCCGCGGCGGTCAGCAGCATCCAGGTGCCGACGAGGCTTGCGATCACGCCTCCGCGCGCGATGTCGCCGACCAGGACGACCGGCACGCCGGCGGCAGAGGCGAACCCCATATTGGCGATGTCGCCCGCGCGCAGATTCACTTCAGCCGGACTTCCGGCCCCTTCGATGAGGACAAGCTCGCACTGAGCCGACAGCCTTTCGAAGCTTTCGAGGACGAGGGGAAGGAGCTTCGGCTTCCAGCGGGGGTAGTCGCGCGCCGCCGCCGCGCCGGCCACGCGGCCCTGCACGACGATCTGCGCGCCCGTCTCCGATTGCGGCTTCAAGAGAACGGGATTCATGTCGGCGTGCGGTGCCACGCCGCAGGCACGCGCCTGCAAGGCCTGGGCGCGCCCGATTTCCCCGCCATCGTCGGTGACGGCGGCATTGTTCGACATGTTCTGAGGCTTGAAGGGCCTGACCTGAAGGCCCCGGCGGACAAAGGCCCGCGCAAGACCGGCAACGAGGAGAGACTTGCCGACGTTCGAGCCGGTTCCCTGAATCATCAAGGCCGGCGTGCGTGCGACTCCCGTCGCACGCCGCCCGCGTGAACGCGGCCTATTGCACGACAACGGCCGTCCGAAGCGCTTCGGCTTCCGGATTCCGAAACGCGCGATCCATCACGATGGCGCGCGCCGTGGCGCCGACGCCATAGAAATCACGATTGAGGTCGGCACGCTCGGATATGACGGACCCCGTGAACGCGCCGCCCGCGAACAGGCCGCGATTCTTCGTGTAGGCCTCGATATCCGCCGTCAGCGCCGTGGTCGTCGACCCGGCGATGCCTTGGCCGACCTCGCCGAAGGCCACGCTCGCATCGAAGCCGAGCTTCATGTTGTTGTTGAGGATCGCGTTCAGTCCTTTCAACGTGTTGATCACGAGCACGGCCTCGGAATCCTGGAAGCCGATCTGGAGACCGATGCTCCCGCCGCCGACGGTGAAAAACGCGGGGTAGCTCCACTCTCCGTTGGCGTCGCGCGACATCAGCACGCCGCTGCCGCCCTCGCCGCCGATGATGATCCCGCCTCTCAGCAGAGAGGGGATGATCATGACGCCCTGCGCAGTCTTGAGCGCGGCGCGCATGCGCGTGAAATCGGGATGGTTGAGCAGCTTCTCGATGGTGAAGCGGGATTTGTCGATCAGCACTTGTTGCTGGGTTTCGGCCCGCGCCGCCGATACGCTCAAGAGGAGCGCGAAGGCGATGAAGGGACTGATCAGGGATCGGAAGGTCGCTCTCATGAGTCCACTCCTTGGTCGTTTCAGAACTCGATGCCGGCCTGGGCTTTGACGCCGTCGCGGAAGGGATGCTTCACGAGCGTCATGTCCGTGACCAAGTCCGCAAGCTCGATGAGCTCGGGCTTGGCATTGCGGCCCGTCACGACCACGTGCAGCTCTGGCCGCCGGTCGCGCAGAACCGAGATCACCTCGGCAACCGGTAAGTAGTCGTAACGTAACACAATATTGAGTTCATCCAGAATTACCATACTAAATGTAGGATCACGGATCATTTCCTTGGCCGCCGCCCAGGCCTCATTCGCGGCGGCGATGTCGCGAGCGCGGTCCTGGGTCTCCCAGGTGAAACCCTCACCCATGCGTTTCATCGTGACCTGATCGGCAAAGCGCTCGAGCGCCTTGCGCTCGCCCGTCTCCCAGGCGCCTTTGACGAACTGAACGATGCCGAGACGCCATCCGTGGCCGAGCGCGCGGAGCGCGAGCCCGAAGGCAGCCGTCGATTTCCCCTTGCCCTTGCCGGTGTGGACGATCAAGAGGCCGCGTTCCTTCGTCTTCGTCGCGAGAATCTTGGCCCGCGCCGCCTTGCGCTTGGCCATCTTCTCGGCATGGCGGCGATTGATCTCGGTTTCGTCGTCGATTTCGCTCATCTCTCATTCTCGCTCACGAGGCCTCGCAGGATTCCGTGGGTACTGTTGGCGCGCGGTCGCCACAGCCCCCGTGATTCCGCTTCGAGCAGGCGCGCGCTCATGTCGCGAAGCGCTGCCGGATTATTCGCCTCGAGGAAGCCTCGGACATCGTCGTCGCGGATGTAGGCATCAAATACGGCATCAAAATGGCGATCGCCCACGACGCGCGCGGTGGCGGCGAAGGCGAAGAGATAATCCACCGTCGCGGCCATCTCGAAGGCGCCCTTGTAGCCGTGGCGCATCACGCCCCGAATCCATTTGGGATTGACGACGCGGGCGCGCACCACGCGCCCGATTTCCTCCTGCAATGTCCGGATTCGCGGGCTCTCGGGCCGTGCATGATCGGCGTGGTAGAGGGCCGGCTGCCGGCCGGAAAGCTCGCGGACGGCGACGGCGAGGCCCCCTTCGAACTGGTAATAGTCGTCGCTGTCGAGAATGTCGTGTTCGCGGTTGTCCTGGTTCTGAAGGACGGCCTGGGTGCCCGAGAGGCGGCGCTCGAAGATATCGTGCGCGGCCTGCCCCTCGGCGCCTGCTCCATAGGCGTAGCCGCCCCACACGACATAGGCGCGGGCGAGATCCGCATCGCTCGTCCAGCCGCGCTCGTCGATGAGGGCCTGGAGGCCAGCCCCGTAAGCCCCCGGCTTCGAGCCGAAGACTCGATAGCCCGCGCGCCTCTCTGCTTCGGCAACGCTCAACCCCGAGGCGACGAGCAGTGCCTGCTCCGCCTTCGTGCGCGCGGCCAGCGGATTGACCGATTCGGGCTCATCGAGCGCCGCCACGTCACGCACCGCCGAATCGAAGAGATCGATCAGGTTCGGAAATGCGTCGCGGAAGAAGCCGGAAATGCGCAGCGTCACGTCGACGCGCGGCCGATCGAGGATGGACGCCGGAAGAATCTCGAAGCCGGTGACGCGGCGCGAGGCGGTGTCCCATGTCGGCTTCACGCCCATGAGGGCGAGCGCCTGGGCGATGTCGTCCCCGCCCGTCCGCATGTTGCTCGTGCCCCAGGCGGAGAGTGCGAGCGTCCGTGGAAACTCGCCATGGTCCTGGGCGTAACGCTCCGCGAGCAGCGCGGCCGACTTCCAGCCGAGATGCCAGGCCGCCGGCGTCGGCACCGTCCGCGTATCCACGGAATAGAAATTCCGGCCGGTCGGCAGCACATCGGTCCGCCCGCGGGTCGGCGCGCCCGAGGGGCCGGGTGCGACGAACCGGCCATCGAGGCCGTCGAGCAGGCCCTGCCGTTCGGCGCCCGCCGAGGCGAGAACGGCTGGGCGAATCGCGGTGCGGATGTGGTCGAGAACGGTGGCGGTCCGGCTCCACCGGGGATCGGGAGGCGCCGTGCCGGCGACGAACGATCGGGCGAGCGCCTCGATTCGCTCGACCGTGTCGCCGTTGGTGCGCCAGCTCTCGGCGGTGCCGAGCGCGCTCGGCCGAGGCCCGGCCCATGGATCGGCGAGCCGGCAATCGAGGGGATCGAAGCCGAGCGCGAGGTCGGCCGCGAGCGACCGGATGAGCGATGCATCGGCCCCATTGCCGCTGTTCCGGGGAACGCGCGCGAGTGCCACGAGAAGATCGATGAGTTGATCGCCCGCGGGCGCCTGGCCGAAGATGTGAAGGCCATCGCGGATCTGCATCTCCTTGAGCTCGCAGAGATGGTTGTCGAGCTTGGAGAGAGCGGATGTCTCTCCCTCGCCGGGCGCGATCGAGCAGTCGCGATCGAGTCCGAGCTGGGCCGCCAGATCGAGGATCTGCCGGCTCAGCACCTTGATCCGCCGCGGATCGACGCCGGCCGCCTCGTAGTACTCGTCGACGAGCAGTTCGAGGTCCTTCAGGGGGCCGTAACTTTCCGCCCGCGTCAGCGGCGGCGTCAGGTGGTCGATGATGACGGCGGAACTTCGGCGCTTGGCCTGGGTGCCCTCGCCGGGATCATTGACGATGAAGGGATAGAGATGCGGCAACGGCCCTAGGATCGCATCGGGATAGCACGAAGCGGAGAGCGCGAGCGATTTGCCCGGCAGCCATTCGAGATTGCCGTGCTTGCCGAGGTGAATGACCGCCTGCGCGCGGAAACCCTCGCGCAGCCAGGCGTAGAATGCGAGATAGCCGTGGGGCGGCACCAGGGCGGGATCGTGATAACTCTTCTGCGGATCGATGTTGTAGCCGCGCGCGGGTTGCACGCCGACGGCCAGGTTGCCGCACCGGAACGTGGAAATCCGGAACGCCCCGCAATCCGTCCGCCCCGGGCGGTAAAACGGATCGCTCTCCGGCGGGCCCCAGCGCGTCGAGACTTGCTCCTGCACCGTCCGCGGCAGAGTTGAGAACCAGGCGGTGTAATCGGCTAGGGATAATTCTTCGGTCGCGGCGCCGGCAGCGGGCCCGGCATTGCTCGGTCCGCCGAGAAGCCGTGCGATGAGGGCCGCACCGTCCGCCGGCTGGTCGCGTATGTCATAGCCGGCCGCTCGCAGCGCTTCGATCACCACGATGGCGGAGGCAGGCGTGTCGAGGCCCACGCCATTGCCGATGCGACTGTCGCGGTTGGGATAGTTGGCAAGGATGAGTGCCACGCGCCGCTCCTGCGGTGCCGTCTGGCGCAAGCGAACCCAGTTGCGCGCGAGCGCCGCGACGAAATCGACGCGGTCCGCGACCGGCCGATAACCGATGACGTCCGTCTCTGTTGCCGGATCCGTGAACAGGACGTCCTTGAACGACACCGCGCGGGACACGATGCGCCCGTCAACCTCCGGTAGCGCGACGTTCATGGCGATGTCGCGCGCCGACAGGCCGCGCGTGGTCGAAGACCATTCCGCCTCCGTGTTGCTCGCGAAGACGATTTGAAGAACGGGGGCATGCGTGTCGTCGAAGGGCGTGTGCGCGCGCGCACCCGGAACCGACACGGAAAATCCCGTGGCGTTGAGGATGATCGACGGCGACGCGGATTCCTGCAGCGCTTCGAGAAGCGAGGCCGAAAACGGATCCTTGAGGCTCGACACATAGACCGGCAAGGCATTGAGGCCCTCGCGCCGGAGCGAGTCGATCAGCGCATCGACGGCGCGAAGGTTACCGGCCTGCACGAGCGCCCGGTAGAAGACGAGCGAGGCGATCGGCGCGTCCCTGCGCCATTGGCGCCTTATGTCGTCGAGCGTCGGCTGGCTGAGGCCGGGCCAATAGAGGCCCGCGCGCAGCAATGGAATCGGCTCTTTCCAGTCGAGCGTGCGTCCGATGAGCGTGGCCGCGTAACGAAGAAGGTTCTCGGCGTTCTCGGGCCCGCCATTGATAAAGAACTGCCATAACCGGTGCGTGATTTCGTTGCCGAGCGTCGAGCGCGACTGAAGATCGGCATCCGGCTGGTCGTCGCCCGGCAGAAACGCAAGCGCGATGCCGCGTTCGCGACAGACGCGTGCGATTTCTTCGACGCCGTAGGGCCAATAGCCCCGGCCGCCAAGAAGCCGCACGATGACGAGCCTGGCCGTCGCGATGACATTCTCGACGTAGAGATCGACGGATAGGTTGTGGGCGAGCCGCGAGAGGTTGGCGAGCCGCACGCTCGGCATCGTCTCGCCCGCCGAATCGCGGAGCCGCCTGGCCGCTTCGGCGAGGCACGCGATTTCCGTGTCCGCGGCCGACAACACCACGACATCGCCGGGCGTCTGGCCGAGATCGACGGCCTCGCGTCCATCGGCGATGACGCCGG
>JBGPGW010000006.1:0-30864 GCA_041484095.1 Alphaproteobacteria bacterium
AGACCATATTGCCGTGCCGGTCGATGACGTTGACGTTGACCGTGTCCCCGCCCTCGGCGCGGAACCGCGCCGCATTCGGCTCGCCGACCCCTGCGGCACGCAGCCGCGCCAAGTTGGGCTCGCCCTCGCCGGATTTGAGGGGGCCGCGGCCTGCATGCGCGCCGAGTACGAAGGCGGGCAGGCGCGGGGTCCGGCCGGCGACGCTCCCCGGCCGGAAGTCGAGCGACGCCTCGCGACCGACGAGGCGTCGGCGGAGCGCGTTGTACTCATCGCCGAGCAGCGCCGCCATCGGCACGGACACGAAGTTCGGATCGCCGTAATAGGCCTCCCGGTCCGCCATGGCGAGCTTCAGGCATTCGACCGTAGCGTGGACGAACTCGGCCCCGTTCGGGTCCATGGAGCCGAGATCGAAGCCCTTGAGCAATGCCAAGGTCTGGAGGAAGGCCGGACCCTGCCCCCACGGTCCGGTCTTGGCGACGGTGTGGCCGTGATAGTCGTAGGTGAGCGCGTCTTCATAGGTGGCTTGGTATCGCGCCATGTCCTCGCCGGCGAGCAGGCCGCGGTGGCGGCGCCCCGTGCTGTCCGGCACGTCGCTCGTCTTGCAGAAACGGTCGATCGTCTCCGCGACGAAGCCGCGATAATAGGCGCTTCGCGCCGCCTCGATTTCGGCCTCGCGCCCGCCTTTGGCCGTACCGGCCGCATGGATCAGCCGTTCGTAGGTGTCGGCAAGTCTTGAGTTGCGCAGCAACGAGCCGGGCTCGGGTGCGCGGCCCGCATGGAGGTAGACGGCGGCCGAACTTGGCCAGGCCGTGGTCAAGAGCTCGCGCACGCCGTCGATGTAGCGCGCCAGCATCGCCGTCACCGGGGTGCCGTGCCGGGCATAGTGAATGGCCGGCTCGATGACATCGCGCACGCGCATCGTGCCGTAGTCCCGGAGGAGCTGCATCCAGGCATCGAAGGCGCCCGGCACGACGGCAGCGAGGAGACCGGTGCCGGGTATGAGTTCGACGCCCTCGCGGCGATAGCGCTCGATCGTCGCGGCGCCCGGCGCCGGCCCCTGTCCGCAGAGGACAAAGAGACGCTTGGACTTGGCCTCATAGGCGATGACCGGGACGTCGCCGCCGAGCCCGTTCTGGTGCGGCTCCACGACCTGAAGCGTGAAGCCGGCCGCGACCGCGGCATCGAAGGCGTTACCGCCACGCTCGAGCATCGCCATGCCGACCGCCGAAGCCAGCCAGTGGGTCGATGCGACGGCGCCGAACGTGCCGTGGAGTTCGGGCCGCGTCGTCAGCATGGCAAATCCTTTCGAGGGCTGGGGCGCCTCACTATAGCCGCGGCGCTGCGCGCCGCCAAACCACCGTCCCGGCCGAGGCGAAGGAGATCAGCTCGGAGGACCTCCGCGGAGCGTCCACTCCACGGTGCGACGGAGAACCTTGTCGAGCGCCTCGTTGTAGGCCGCGACGATGGAATCCATGGACGCGCTCTCCGACTCGACGCGATGCTCGAACGTCGCGTTGCTGACGATCGTGCGCTCGGGCATCTTGATGAGCTTCACGTTCAGCCGGACCAGAACCGAGGGCACCGAGCCCTTGGTGTAGTCAGCTTCGAACTCGCGGAGATCGGGCTTCAGAATGTAGTCGGCCCGGAGGCCGATGGCTTCACGGCCGACGGAAACGATCTTATTCGTACGCTCGAAGGACTCGATGATGAGCGTCTGCACCATCCGGGGAGCGCGATCGACCCAGGCCACGCCTTTATAGTATTCGACGGTCAATGGCGTCTGGCGTGCAATGATGCGACTCGTGTCGATATTTGCCGCCGCTACGGGCTCCTGCACGATGAGCTGCCAATTTACCGAGGGCAGATTCGGATCGAAGGTGCTCTTGGGCGTGAGGTCATAGAGTTTGGGCGGCGCGCCCGATCCCGGCAGCTTGCCGATGCAACCGGCGAGGATCAGGCCGGCGGCGAGCGGAACGAAAAGCAGGAGCGTAATACGGCGCATGGTCATCGAGCCTCGATACCGGTCTCTATTTGATCGCCGAAGAAGAAGCGCGCGGGATCCTGCTCCACACGCGACGTCAGGCGCGAGAGCGAGCCGATGAGCGTGCGCAGATCCTGAAGAAGCTGGGTCGTGTCGTACAGCCCTGATGCCGTGAATTCGCGGATGGGCCGACGATTCTCGGCCACCATGCCTTCGAGCTCCTTCGAGAGGGCCGCGGCCGACGCGGCGGCATCGCGGACGGCCTCGAGCGTCGGGGGCAGATCGTGGGTCGCCCGGCGGAAGTCGCCGCCGACGCCCGTAAGTTCGGTCGTCATTTGTTTTGCCAGCGAATCGAACGACGTCGCCGCGCTCCGAAGCTCGTTCATCATGCCTGCGCCATCGACCAAGATCTTCTCGATATCACCCGAATGCGTCGCGGCCGCGCCCGAGACCGTGCGGAGATTTTGCAGCGTCTCGGTAAAGGCCTGCTGGTTCTGCTCGCTGAAAAGCTGGTTGGCGCGATCGACCAGCACGATGAAGCGGTTGAGCAGCTCCGGCGCGCTTTGAATCACGCGCTCGAGTTGCGAGGGCTTGGATGCGATGACGGCGAGTTTCTCTCCCGGCTGCGGCGTCAAGTCCGGCGCGTCCTGTGTGCCGCCGCTCAAGAGAATGTAGGACACGCCGGTGATGCCCTGAAATTCAAGCGACGCCTCCGTGTCGGATTTGACGGGCGTGTCTCTCGATACCTGGATGATGACCTCGATCTCCTCCACGTTCTTGGGATTGATCCGGAGCGACTTGACCGTGCCGACGGGTACGCCGCTGTAGCGCACGGGATTGCCGTCCTTGAGGCCAGTCACAGTTCCCTTGAAGAAGATCTTGTAGTCGACGTAGTCGTGGTCGATCTGGGCCTTGCCGAGCCACAGGATGAACGCAATGAACGCGACCACCAAGGCGAGGACGAAACTGCCGACGAGGACGTGGTTGGCGCGAGTCTCCATTGGCCCTCCCTCAGCGCCCGATGGCCGCACGGCCGCGCGGGCCGCGGAAATAGCTCTGAATCCAGGGATGTTCGTTGGCGAGCAGTTCGTCCAAGGTGCCCTCGACCACGCGTTTGTCCACGAGTACCGCGATACGGTCGCAAACCGCAACAAGACTGTCCAGGTCATGGGTGACGAGGAACACGGTAAGCCCGAGCGAGCGCTGCAGGCTGCGGATGAGCGAATCGAACTCGGCCGCGCCGATCGGATCGAGCCCGGCCGTGGGCTCGTCGAGAAACAGGAGCTCCGGATCGACCGCGAGGGCGCGGGCGAGGCCGGCGCGCTTGCGCATGCCGCCGGACAATTCTGAGGGGTATTTGGCCCCCGCATCGGGCGGCAGGCCGGCCAAATCGAGCTTGACGGCCGTCATCTCGTCGCGCAGTTCGGGCGACAGGTCCATGAATTCGTTCATCGGCACCTGGATGTTCTCGCCGACGGTGAGCGAGCTGAACAACGCCCCGTCCTGGAACAGGACTCCGAAGCGCGTGCGCAGCCTTCGCCAGCCTTCGCTGTCGAGCTGCCCGGTATCCTGGCCGAGAATCTCGATCCGGCCTGCGACGGCACGGTTGAGGCCGACGACGGTGCGCAGGAGGACGGACTTGCCCGCACCCGATGCCCCCACGATGCCGAGGATCTCTCCGCGACGGGCCTGGAGGTCGAGGTTCTCATGGACCACCGTGCCGCCGATCACGGTTTTCAGTCCCTTGACGCGAATTGCGGCGTCCATGCCTCAGTATCCGATGCGCGAGAAGACGATCGAGAACACCGCGTCGGCGACGATGACGAGGAAAATGGCTTCGACCACAGACTGCGTCGTGCGCCGGCCGACATTTTCCGCGCTGCCCTTGACCTTGAGCCCATAGCGGCAGCCGGTCAGCGCGATGATGAAGCCGAAGACCGGTGCTTTGATGATGCCGACCCAGAAATGCTTGATCTCGACGGCCTCTCTCAGCTGCGACATGAACTGAATCGGCGACAGATCGAGGATCAGCATGGTCGACACGGCCGCGCCGAAGAGACCGACGACATCGGCATAGAAACCCAGGAGCGGCATCGTGAGGACGAGTGCGAGAAGGCGCGGCAGCACCAGAATCTCGACCGGGTCGAGGCCGAGCGTGCGCATTGCATCGATTTCCTCGCGGACCTTCATGGTGCCGATCTGCGCCGTGAACGCGCTGCCCGACCGGCCGGCAATGACAATCGCCGTCATGAGCACGCCGACCTCGCGCAGGATGGAAATCCCCGCGAGATTGACGGTGAAAACTTCGGCGCCGAAGCGGCGGAGCTGATCGATGCCCTGATAGGCCAGAACGACCCCGATGAGAAACGACAGAAGCCCGACGATCGGCAGCGCATTGAGCCCGACCTGCTCCACCTGAACGAGGAGGGACGTCACGCGCACATTGGCCGGCCGGAGCAAGGTGCGCGCCGCGGTGGCGAGCGCCTGGCCGAAAAATCCGACGATATCGATTGATTCGGACAGGGCCCGCTCCGCCCCGCTGCCCAAGCGGGCCAGCATGACCACCATTATGTTCGGCCGGGGCGGGACCAAGGGTGCTGCCCGCGGCGGCCGCTCCAGGCGATTGAGGAGCGAGAGATAGGCTTCTTTTCCGCCGACGAAGTCCGCTTGGACATTCTGCGCCCGGAGCTTTGTCCGAAGCCGGTGCAATGCCCAAGCGCCGGCGGAGTCGAGCGCCGTCAGTGCCGAGATGTCGATCGCGGCGCGGGACGCACCCGCCGCATCGAGCGCGCGCAATGGAGCGTCCTGGCGCGCCACGGCGGCGAGATCCCACCGTCCGCCGAAGGCGATGGTCACGGATTGACCCTCCCGCGATGCTCGGAACCACGCGTCGTCGCCGTTCACGGGCGCGGCCCCTTGCCGCGGTTCGACGGAATCCTCTTTGGATTCGGCTGCCTCATGACGCCTTTCGACCAGAAAACCATACGCGGTGCCGCCTTCGGCACTCCATTCGGCACCGTGGCCGGTTTCGGTCCGCGCGGGATCGAACGGGTCCGCGCGGTTCCCGGTCTCGATCGAATGTCCTCCGTATGGTCACGCAAGGCGAAACCGGATTCCACCTTCATCTTGACCGGTCGAGGTCGAATTCGATGACCGGAGTTCCGGCCGAAGGGTTGAGCGGGGGATCGGTGGGGATCCGGGGCCGAACGGGGGTCGACGGCCGGCCGGGAAGAGACGAGAGGTGCGCGGCCTGCCAGAGCTCCGTGCGCCCGTGCCGCACGCCGCCATCGCCTGTCCACGCGCCCAGCGCCGTCAACTCGCGCGAAGCAGCCCGCTCTTTCGAACGAGCAGGGCGAGAAGTTCGCCGAGATGCGCGCTCAATTCGGCAAATCCGTGCCCGCGCTCGAAGCTGTCTTCGTCCATATAAAGCGATCGGTTGATCTCGATCTGAAGCGCGTGCACGCCCGAATCAGGCCGTCCGTAGTGGCGCGTCGTGAAGCCGCCGGCATAGGGCACGTTGCGTGTCACGTGATAACCCTGGGTTTCGAGAAAATCCTGCACGATGTCGACAATTTCAGGCGCGCAGGTCGAGCCGTGGCAGTCGCCGAGCACGAAATCGACCCGCCGACGCCCGGCATCCCGGTCCATGGGGCCGCCGACCGAGGGCATGGAGTGGCCATCGATGAGGAGACAAGCGCCGAATCGCGCGCGGGTGCTCGCGACGAGATCCTCGAGCGCTTCGTGGTAGGGGTGGTACAGCCGATCAATGCGCGATATCGCTTCGGCGACCTGCAGCTTGCGGTGATAAATTTCCTCGCCGTTGGCGACAACGCGCGCAATGGTGCCGAGCCCGGCTGTGACGCGCGGCGAGCACGTGTTGGCATAGGCCGGCAAGTCGTCATCGAACATCGCGGGATCGAGTTCGAAGGGCTCGCGGTTGGGATCGACATAGGCGCGCGGGAAACGGGCGCGCAGCAGTGGTGCCCCGCAATGCGGTGCTGCGCCCAGCAGCTCGTCGACGTAACTGTCTTCCGACTTCCGCAGCGTCTTGAGGTCCAGCCGGCACGCCGCGAGGAATTCGGGCGTGTAGGTTCGGCCGCTATGCGGTGAGGCGACGACGACGGCCGCCGTCTGCTCGGCAGGGCCGATGACATCGAAGGCCAGAGTTTCCTCGGGCCGGGCGGAAACGACCGCGTCCATGGTCAGGTCGTTTACCGGATTCCCGGGCGGCTGTCACCCATCGCTCTATTCATGATTCATGCTCAGGTGATGTGAGGCCCGTGCCCCTGCATGCATTGCGCACGGCTTTCCCGCGCCGTAGCTTAACCCTTACTTCACGTACGACAATTCATAGTACAGTCTCATATCCACAAACGAGGGCGCCCGTGGCCCAGATTATTCTCGCCGAAGATGACGATGCCCTGCGCACCTTTCTCAAGCGCGGTTTGGAGAAGGCCGGCCATCTCGTGATCTCGGCCGCGAACGGCACGGAGGCGCTCGAAGCGCTTCATGCCGCGGTCTTCGATCTTCTGATCGCGGATATCGTCATGCCGGGCCTCGACGGGGTGGAGCTGGCGCGACGTGCGACGCGTGAGCAGCCCAAGCTCCGCATCATGTTCATCACCGGTTTTTCGGCGATCGCGCTCAAGCAGCAGTCGATCCAATCGCCGAACGGCAGTGCGCGCGTGCTCTCCAAGCCGTTTCATCTCCGAGAGCTCGTCGCGGAGGTCGAGCGCGCGCTCGCAGCCTAGACGTGCCCCGTCAGGGGGTTGCCAGGGGCGCTCGGTCGATGCTAGGAGGGGCCCCGGGGCCGGTAGCTCAGTGGGAGAGCACCTGTTTGACGTACAGGGGGTCGCAAGTTCAATCCTTGCCCGGCCCACCATTCTCTCCGTTCCACGCTCGTCATTGGCTCGCCACGCGGCATGGTTGGAGGCGAGTTGAGCCTTCAGCGCTGATTCCGGCGTGTTGATCCCGACGCATGCCTGCGGGGCGCAAGGGTCGGGCGGAGCGGGCGGAGCGCAATCTTTCGATACGGCTGGGCCATCGCGGCCGCTCGGGCCCGACGACAGGACCCGACGACAGGAATTGTCTGGACATGAGCCATACGGCTACGCGTTGATCGTCGCCCGTCACCGCCGGAGCTTCGATTGATCGCCATCCGGGACCCTGTGCTCAGGCGGCGCCTCACCATGGCGACCGCGATGTTGTCTTCGAGCATGTATTCGCTCGACCTGACCGTGGTGAGCGTGGCGCTGCCCCATATGCAGGGAACCTTCTCGGCCGCGCCCGATCAGATCGCGTGGGTCGTGACGGCCTTCATCGTGGGCGCGACCGTCACGATCGCGACGATCGGCTGGCTGAGCAGCCGCTTCGGTCGCAAGCGCGTATTTACCTTCGCGATTCTGATCTTCCTTCCGGTGTCCATCATGTGCGGACATGTGAGCGTTCTCGAGGAAGAAGTGGCTTTGCGCATGGTGCTGGGCCTCGCGGGGGCCGCGATCATCCCGCTTTCTCAGGTGATCGCCGTCGAGGCCTATCCGCGCGAACGCTACGGCTACGCTCTGACGCTTTGGAGCGTGGGCGGCATCGCGGGATCGATCGTGGCCCCGCCCTTGGCAGGCGTCGTGATCGATCACTATGGCTGGCCCGGTGTGTTCTACATGAACATACCGATCGGGGCGCTCTCGCTGCTTGGGGCGTTGTTCGTGGTGCCGCGCGAAGCGGCGGAGACCGCACGTCCCCTTGATGTCTTCGGCCTCTTGACCCTGATCATCGCCCTCGGCGCAACACAGTTGGCGCTCAATCGGGGGCCGCGGCTCGACTGGTTCGGCTCGACCGAGATCATCATCGAGGTGCTCGCGGCGGGATTATGCCTCTATCTGTTTCTTGCGCACTCGCTGACAGCGGTGAATCCCTTTCTGCGGCCCGAGCCGTTCGAGGACCGGAATTATGCGGTGGGTATTCTCGGCGCCTTCATTTACGGCATGCTTTGGGCATTGCCGACGGTCATGGTGCCGCTTCTCCTTCAGAACTATCGCTCCGTTCCGGTGGAGATGGTCGGCCTCCTGGTGATGCCGCGTCAGCTCGGTTACCTCATCGGCAGCACGCTCATGGGAGTGACCATCCAGCGCGTCGATCCGCGTCTGCTCGCGATGTTCGGCTTCAGCAGCGTCGCGTTCTCCGCCTGGTTGATGTCGGGCTGGTCGCTGGACGTGAATCTGTGGAGCATTGCGTGGGCCTCGATTCTGCAGGGGATCGGTTGCGCGTTTGCCTTCATCTCATTCAATACGCTGGCCCTCTCGACCATTTCGCCCGAATACCGGCCGCAATGCGTCCCGCTTTTCTATCTCATCATCAACCTCGGCTCGGGCGTGGGGGTGGCGGGCGCCGTCACGTATTGGGCAAACCATACCCAATCGACCCGGGCGCTCCTGGCCGAACATGTCTCGCCCTATAATCCCCTGCTTCACGGGTCGAACGTGCCGGGGGCCTGGGACGTTGGGACGATTTCTGGTATTTCAGCGCTGAATCAAGAGCTTACGAGACAGGCGGGGATGATCGGCTACAACGATACCTTCGCAATCGTGATGGTCGCGGCTCTCGTCGCGGCCGCGCTCGCCCTCCTGTTTCGCAAGGTCGCCGTTCGCAAGGCCTGATCGAGACCGTCAAGCCATCGGACATCGCCGGCGCGCCTGCCGAATTAAGGCCTACTTAATCTCGCACCCTAAGAATCACGGTATCGGGTTGCCAAAGGGGTCAGCCCGGGCATGAGGGCGTTTCCTGATGTCGGCTGTTTCCAAGACGGAGGATGAAGTCGAAGACGGCGCCGTCGCGGGCGCGAAGACGCCATTTATGGCGCGCCTGAAGGCATGGTGGAACGGTGTCGATCTTCAATCCCCGGCAGAGGAGCCAGGGAACGACGAGGCGCCGAGCGAGGCCGATCCCGAGGCTCAATCGAAATCGGGGGACAATACATCGAAATTGTCGTTCTGGGCCCGGCTGGGCGCGTGGTGGCACGGCGTCGAATCGGCGGAGCCCACGGTGTCGGACGAATCCGGAGACGGCGAAGTGGCATCCGCCAAGTCGTCCGCGGCGGGTGAGGACGACATCGGCCCTAAGGTTGCGAAGGTCAAATACGATCGTCCCGAGCAATGGACCAACCAACGGCTCACCATCATCGAAAAGGTCTGGGGCGACGGGATGCTGTCGCCGGGTGGATCGGTATTCGTCCTGCGCCTGGCCAACCCGTTCGGGCTTGACCAGTCGAAGCACCTTCTGGAGATCGGCCCCGGCCTCGGCGGTGCGGCGCGCACCATCGCGGGGGAGTTCAACACCTATGTGACGGGCTTCGAACCGAACCCGATTCTGGCGGCGACCGCGCAGACCCGCTCCAACGACAAAGGCATGGGCAAGCGGGCGGTTATCGAGCCCTACTCAGTCGCCGCGCTCGATAAGTGCAAGACGCGTTTCGATGCCATGTTCTCGAAGGATGCGCTTTACCTGATCGAGGATAAGCCTGCCCTCTTCAAGCGGCTGCCCAAGCTCTTGAAACCGCGTGGCGAAATCATTTTCACGGATTATGTGCTGGCGGACGCCAAGTCGAAGGCGCCCGCTCTTGAAGCCTGGCGCGATGGTGAACCAAGCGCTCCCTATCCCTGGCGGTGGGAGCAATACGACACAATCTGCAAGAAGAATGGCCTCGACATTCGCGTGCATGAGGACCTGACCAAGGAATACTGTGCTTTCATCGTCGAGGCATGGCGCGTGTTTCAGTCCACCTTGACCCCGGAAATCAAGCCCGAAGACGCCCGGCTCGTCATGGACGAGATCGCGCTCTGGCAGCGCCGGCGCGAGGCACTCGAATCCGGCGCGCTTCGCGTCCTTCGCGTGCATCTTTTCGTGCCGTAACACGAGTTTTCGGCCTGTCCCCCCGGTTGACAGGCCGATAGAGCCTGCCTAAGGTCCGGCCATTCCAAGGTCCATTGGCCCCACACGACCGCCGGTAGGCACCGCAGCGGGCAGGGGCGAAAGCATTGCCGAGTGACATCATGAAAGTCATCAATTCGCTTCGGACGGCCAAGAAACGCGACAAGAACTGCCGTGTCGTCCGCCGGCGCGGGCGGGTCTACATCATCAACAAGAAGAACCCGCGCTTTAAGGCCCGCCAGGGTTAACCGCCCCCGGCGGCAGTCTTCCTCGACCAGAGGAGCCCGACGCGGATGGTGCGTCAGGGCGCAGGACCCCACCCCCTCCGTCGCGCCGATTGACCGGACCCCACGCGGTGCGGAGAATCGCACCCGATCGCCAACAAGATTCCAGGCCGGCCCATGCTGCGTCGCCTCTCTTGGATGCTCGCGCTCATCGCGGTTCTCGACGCTGGGGCCGCGCGGGCACAGGCGCATGGCAACTGGACGGCCGCGCCGGGCATGCCCGCGATCCTTCTCGGGGATGGTTTTCCGACGGCGTTCTATCGCGTGTGTTTCGTCCAGGGCACCGCGATCAAGATTCGCTACGTGCTCGAGAACGAGAAAGTGAAGGAGATCGAGATCAAAGCGCCCGGGAGCTGCATCGATCTCAGGGCGAAGAAGATCGACATCCTGGTCTCCGGTTCGGACGGGGCGGCGGGATCCGGGACCTATCAACATCTCCCGCAACGCTGATCCCGCAACGCTGACTGAGGCATTATTCGTCCCTTCTGTGATCCCTGGCTTCGATTGACGCTCGGCGGGGGCGACGGGACAATGGCCTGCCCCACGGACCGATGAAACGGTGGCCCCATGCTGATGCCGAAGCCCGATGAATCGGTGCTCGCGCGCCGTAGCGAGATCGTCGCGCGTCTTAAGGCGCTCGTTCCCGGCGAAGGTGTGATCGCGGACCCCGATGCGCTTCGGGTCTATGAGAGCGACGGCCTTACCGCCTATCGCACGGTGCCGCTCGCGGCCGTGCTGCCCTCGACCGTGGCGGAGGTGTCGGCCGTGCTGCGCTGTTGCCGCGAGCTTGGCGTCAAGGTCGTGCCGCGCGGGGCCGGCACGTCGCTCTCGGGCGGGGCCTTGCCGCTTGCCGACGGCATCATCCTCGGCCTCGGAAAATTCAACCGCATCCTCGACATCGACTTCGACAATCGCTGCGCCGTGGTTCAGCCGGGCGTGACCAATCTCGCGATCAGCGATGCGGTGGCCCATCGCGACTTTTACTATGCGCCCGATCCCTCGAGCCAGATCGCCTGCACGATCGGCGGCAACGTCGCGGAGAATTCCGGCGGCGTGCACTGTCTCAAATACGGTGTCACGACCAACAACATTCTGGGGCTCGAAATCGTGCTGACCGACGGCGAAGTCGTGCGGATCGGCGGCAAGCATATGGACGGCGAGGGCTACGATCTCTTGGGGCTCCTGGCCGGCTCCGAAGGCCTCTTGGGCGTGATCACCGAAGTCACCGTGCGCATCCTGAAAAAACCCGCGACCGCGCGGGCGCTGCTCCTCGGCTTTCCCAGCAACGAATCGGCCGGCGACTGTGTCGCGGCGGTGATCGCCGCCGGCATCATTCCGGGCGGGATGGAGATGATGGATCGTCCGGCGATCGCGGCGACCGAGGCGTTCGTTCATGCCGGCTATCCGCTCGATGTCGAGGCGCTGCTCATCGTGGAACTCGATGGGCCGGAGGCGGAAGTCGACCATCTTCTCGTGCGCGTCGAGGCCATCGCACGCGAGCGGGGGGCGACGACCGTTCGCGCGAGCGCGGACGAGGCGGAGCGCCTGCGCTTCTGGGCGGGTCGCAAGGCGGCGTTCCCCGCGGTCGGACGCATCTCGCCGGACTATTACTGCATGGACGGCACGATCCCGCGAAAGCGCCTTCCCGCGGTGCTGAAGCGCATGGCCGAGCTGTCGCTGCACTACGGCCTCGGCGTCGCCAACGTCTTTCACGCCGGCGACGGAAATCTCCACCCGCTCGTGCTTTACGACGCGAACAAACCGGGCGAGCTCGAACGTGCCGAGGCCTTCGGTTCGGACATCCTGAGGTTATGCGTCGAGGTCGGCGGCGTTCTCACCGGCGAGCATGGCGTGGGTGTCGAGAAGCGCGACCTCATGGGCACGATGTTTGGCGAGGAAGACTTGAACCAGCAGCAGCGCGTGAAGTGCGCGTTCGACCCCGACGGCCTGCTCAATCCAGGCAAGGTGTTTCCCACTCTCCATCGCTGCGCCGAGCTCGGACGCGTCCACATCCACGGCGGGCGGCTCCGCTTCCCCGATCTGCCGCGCTTCTGAGCGCCGCGGATGACGCTTCGCCCCCGCGACGTCCCGGACCTTCTCGATGCCGTTCGATCGGCGAGCGATTCGCGCGCGCCGCTCGAGATCGTCGGCGCTGGCACGAAGCGCGGGCTTGGCCGCCCCGTGACCGGTCACGCGCTCGACGTGACGGCATTCACGGGCATCGAGAGTTACGAGCCGGAAGAGCTCGTGCTCACGGCCCGGGCGGGCACGCCGCTCGCCGAGATCGAGGCCCGCCTGATACAGGCAGGCCAGCAACTGGCCTTCGAGCCGCCGGATTACGGGCCGCTTTACGGCCAATCCCGCGGGCGGCAGACGCTGGGCGGCGTGCTGGCGTGCAATCTTGCCGGCCCGCGCCGTCTTACCGCCGGCGCCGCGCGCGACCATTTCCTCGGCTTCGCGGCGGTCAGTGGGCGCGGCGAGTGTTTCAAGGCCGGCGGGCGCGTGGTCAAGAACGTGACGGGCTACGATCTCTCGAAGCTGCTGGCCGGCTCCCACGGCACGCTCGCCGTGCTGACCGAGGTCACGATAAAGGTGTTGCCGGCGCCGGAGACGGTTGCGACCGCTCTCTTGCCCGGCCTGTCGAGCGAGGCGGCATTTGCCGCGATGCGCGATGCGCTTGCAAGTCCGTGCGACGTCTCTGGGGCGGCGCATCTACCGGCCGCGCTCGCGTGCTCGATGCCGCCGCGGGAGGGGCAGGCGGCGACGGTGTTGCGCCTCGAAGGCCCGCCCCCATCGGTCGATGCGCGCATCGCATCGCTCCGCACCGCGCTTGGCCCGGATCGCTCGTTCGAGCTGCTCGGCCCCGGCGAATCGGCGGCTCTGTGGTCTTCGATCCGGGATGCGGCGCCATTCGCCGCGACCCCGACCCTGCCGCTTTGGCGCCTAGCGCTGCCGCCCGCGGCCTTCGCGCGCGTTGCGAGCGAGATCGCGGAACGCCTCGATGCCCGCTGGTTTGCCGATTGGGGTGGCGGGCGTCTGTGGGTGGAGTTGGCGCATGAAGGGGAGGATGCCGGTGCCGCGGTCGTGCGCATGGCGGCACAGCGCGCCTCGGGTCATGCCGTGCTCATCCGCGCGAGCAAGGACCTGCGCGCGCGCGTTCCCGTCTTCGATCCCGGCACGGATGCGATGGCGGCTCTCACGCGGCGGCTCAAGGACAGCTTCGATCCCCACCGGATCCTGAACCCCGGCCGGATGTACGAGGGGGTGTGATGCGACACCAGCGCTCGACACCGGAATAGATCACCATGCAAACCCACTTCGCGCCCGAACGCCTCGCCGATCCGGACATCGCGGAAGCCAACGCGATCCTCCGCAAATGCGTGCATTGCGGATTTTGCATCGCGACCTGTCCCACCTACGTGCTGCTCGGCGACGAGCTCGACAGCCCGCGCGGGCGCATCTACCTCATCAAGGGCATGCTGGAGCACGACAAGCCGGCGACAGCGAAGACGGCGCTCCACATCGACCGCTGCCTATCGTGCCTCTCCTGCATGACGACCTGTCCCTCGGACGTGAACTACATGCACCTCGTGGATCAGGCGCGTGCGCGCATCGAGGCGACCTACCGCCGCCCGTGGCGGGATCGGCTGATTCGCGCGTTGATCGCCGCGGTGCTGCCCTATCCCGGCCGGTTTCGCCTGGCGCTGTCGGCGGCGCGGCTTGCCGAGCCGTTTCGCGCGTTCCTCCCCGCCGCGCTCAAGGCCATGCTCGCCCTCGTGCCGCCGCGATCACTCGCTCCGGCGCCTCCCGTGCGGCGCACCGTCCCGGCCGAAGGGCGGCGGCGCATGCGTGTCGCCCTTCTCACGGGCTGTGTGCAGCAGACGCTCGCGCCCGAGATCAACGCGGCGACGATCCGCCTTCTCGCGCGCCACGGTTGCGAGGTCGTGCTGCCGCAGGGTGTCGGATGCTGCGGCGCGCTGGTCCATCATCTCGGCCGCGACGCGCTCGACGCGGTGCGCGCCAATGTCGGCGCATGGAGCGCCGAGCGCGAAGCGAATGGACTCGATGCGATCGTGATCAACGCGTCGGGATGCGGCACGATGGTGAAGGATTATGGCTTTCTCCTCCGCACCGATCCCGTCTGGGCGGAACGCGCCGCATCGGTCTCGGCGCTTGCTAGGGATGTGAGCGAGGTGATGGCGACACTCGGCCTAGGGGCACCGGTGCGCCGCTCCGGGCTCAAGGTCGCCTATCACGCCGCGTGTTCGCTTCAGCACGGCCAGCGCGTCCGGACAGAGCCGAAGCAATTGCTGACCGAAGCGGGGTTCGAGCCGGTCGACGTGCCGGAGGGGCATCTCTGCTGCGGCTCGGCGGGGACCTACAACATCCTGCAGCCGGATCTGGCTGCGCGGCTGCGCGCCCGCAAGATCGCGAACATCGCGACGACGGGCGCTGGGATCGTCGCGACCGGCAATATCGGCTGCATGGTCCAATTGCAGGAATCGGCCGGCCGCCCCGTGGTCCACACCGCCGAGCTGCTGGACTGGGCCACAGGCGGCCCGAAACCGGCCAAACTCGAGGCAATCACGAAGACGTGATTGGCTTTCGCACCCGCCCGGGCCCATAACCTATCGCCGGGGGGGCTGGATAAGGAGACGACGATGCTCGTTAAAATTCGCCGCGGCTGGGAACTTCCGGATTCCGCGGCAACGCCCGAGGCGATCTATCGGGATCGCCGCCGCTTCATCAAGATTCTTGCCGCCGGCCCGGCTCTCGTCGGTGCGGCCGCCCTCCTTCTCGGCGGCGACGATGCCGAAGCCCAAAAGGTGAAGGCGGGCGACGATCCGTCGGCCGGGCTCTATCCCGTGGCGCGCAACCCGCGCTACACGCTGGACCGCCCTCTGACCGACGAGCGCTTCGCCACGAGCTACAACAATTTCTACGAGTTCGGCTCGCAGAAAGAGATCGCCAAGGCCGCGCAGGCGCTCCCGCTCCGCCCCTGGACCGTGCGCATCGACGGCCTCGTCGAGAAAGAACAGACGATCGCCATCGACGATCTCTTGAAGCGCATGCCGCTCGAAGAGCGGGTGTACCGTCATCGCTGCGTCGAAGCCTGGGCCATGGCCGTGCCGTGGAGCGGCTTCCCGATGAAGGCCGTGGTCGATCTGGCGCGTCCGCTTGCATCGGCGAAATACGTGCGCATGGAGACGTTCCAGAACAAGGACGTGGCGCCGGGGCAGCGTGCAAGCTGGTATCCCTGGCCCTATGTCGAAGGCCTCACCCTCGCCGAGGCGACGAACGAGCTTGCCTTCATCGCGACCGGTCTCTACGGCAAGCCGATTCCAAGGCAGAACGGCGCTCCGCTGCGCCTCGCCGTGCCGTGGAAATACGGCTTCAAGAGCACCAAATCGATCGTGCGCTTCCACTTCACGGCCGAGCGGCCGAAGACGTTTTGGGAACGCATACAGCCCGGAGAGTATGGCTTCTGGGCGAACGTGAACCCGCAGGTGCCGCATCCCCGTTGGAGCCAGGCGGAGGAGCGTCTCTTGGGCGAGGAGCGCAAGAGCGTCCCCACGCAGATCTACAACGGCTACGCCGAGTATGTGGCGCAGCTCTATTCGGGCATTTCGGGCGAGCCGTTGTTCCTTTAGGGATCACCAAGTGGGGCCGCGCGGGTTTGCGGGGATCACCGCATGGGAGCCGCGATCAATGACGGTAGCCTGATATGGGAGCGGGGTCGTTTGAGGCAGACCCGTCTCGGTATGCCAAATGACGATCGTCGCGTTGCGGCGCAAAAAAAGCCGGGCCCGACTGGGCCCGGCAAGTACAACAGGGAGGCTTCACGTCTGGGAGACGTAGGGTCCGAAGACCCTCGATTCCCGGGCCTTGCGCCCGAAAATCTGACGATTGCAGCAAAACCACAATCGCGTACTCGATGATGCTGCGACGCACCATCGAACTGGTCTCTATTTAAGTCGCTTGGGCTCCCAGCACCATTAAGATTTCCGAAGTTTAGGTATGCGTCCAGCGCATAGCTCTGCCCTAGGAATGTCACAATAAACGCAAACCGAAGGTCGTGAGCGCCGATCTCGAGCTCAGAATTGGCTCTTGGATATCTCATTGATGAGGAAATCGCGCAGGACGGCGATGCGCTTGGAATGGCGCAGCTCATCGGGATAGACGAAATACGTCTCGACCGCGGGGCCGTCGAGCAGCGGCAGGACCCGAACGAGATCGTTCTCGCCCTGCGCGTTGATGTCCTGCGCCATGTAATCGGGCAGCGAGCCGAGACCGAGGCCGCTCCGGATCGCGAGCATGAGGCCGTAGATATTGTTCACGCGCAGGATCGGCCGGCGTTCCCCGCCCGCGCGGGCGCCCGCCGAGAGCAGCCAGTTGACGTCGGGGAAGGGCGGCCGCGCGTCCTGGCCGTAGATGATGAGACGATGTTTATCGAGATCTTCGGGTGTCTCGGGCCGGCCATGCGCGCGCAAATAATCGCGGGTCGCGTACACATGGGAGCGAAGCGTCATGAGGTGACGCTGCACGAGATCTGGCTGGCGCGGCGGCCGCATGCGAATCGCGACATCGGCTTCGCGCATCGTGAGGTCGAGCTCTTCGTCGTCGACGATGATCGTGACCTGGATGTCGGGGTAGAGCTCGATGAAACGCTTGATGCGGGGCGCCATCCAGATCGAGCCGAACGCGACCGTGGTGGTGATGCGGAGCGGACCCTTCGGCTTGTCCTTGGCCTCGGTGATCATGGCCTGGGCCATGGATAGCTTCGCGAAGACGTCGCGGACCGCCTTGTAGAGCAATTCGCCCTGTTCGGTCAGGATGAGGCCGCGGGCATGGCGGTGGAAGAGGGGGGCGCCGAGCGATTCCTCGAGGCCGCTGATCTGTCGGCTCACGGCGGACTGAGAGAGATTGAGGAGTTCGCCTGCGTGCGTGAGGCTCCCGGCTTCGGCGACGGCGTGGAAGACGCGCAACTTGTCCCAATCCATCTGCAGGCCGTTCTTGCCCGGCGATTCGCGCCAGGCGGACGGGTGTTGAAGCAAATGGGCGCTGCGATCATTGCGCGGCAATGGCGGCCTCGCTCTCGTTCTCGGCGAGAAATTTCTCCGCCTCGAGCGCGCTCATGCAGCCGAGGCCGGCGGCCGTCACCGCCTGACGGAAGATCTTGTCCTTGACGTCGCCGGCGGCGAAAACGCCCGGCACGTTGGTGCGCGTGCTGTCCGGCTCGGTGAGGAGATAGCCGTGCTCGTCCATCTGAAGCTTGCCGCGGAAAAGCTCGGTCGCGGGATCATGGCCGATTGCGATGAAAAAGCCTTCGACCGCGATGTCGCGTGTTTCCTTCGTTTGCGCGTTGCGAATCCGGGCGCCCGTCACCGCGCGCGGGTTACTGGTGCCAAGGATCTCCTCCACCATGCTGTTCCAGATCACGTCGACCTTGGGATGGGACAGCAGGCGGTCGATGAGCGTTTTCTCCGCGCGCAAGGTGTCGCGGCGATGGATGAGCGTCACGTTGCTCGCGATATTGGCGAGATAAAGCGCTTCGGTTACCGCCGTATTGCCGCCGCCGACGATCGCGACCGGCTTGTTGCGGAAGAAAAACCCGTCGCATGTGGCGCAGGCCGAAACGCCCGCGCCCATATAGGCCTCCTCGCTCGGAAGGCCGAGCCAGCGCGCCCGCGCGCCTGTCGCGATGATGAGCGCGTCGCCCCCATACGTCGCGCCCGAATCGCCTTTGCATTGGAACGGCCGGCGGGAAAGGTCGACGTCCACGACCAGGTCGTTGATGACCTTCGTGCCCACCTTCTCGGCTTGGCGCAGCATCTGCTCCATGAGCCACGGCCCTTGGATCACGGCCTCGAAGCCGGGGTAGTTTTCGACATCCGAGGTGATGCTCAACTGTCCGCCCGGCGCCATTCCCGTCACCATGATCGGGGAGAGATTGGCGCGCGCGGCGTATATGGCCGCCGTGCAGCCGGCCGGTCCCGAGCCGAGGATAAGAACCTTGGTGTGATGCGATTCAGCCATCGCTAATCCTGACATGGGATAGACACCCGGCCCCGCCCAGGGCGGTCGATGAAGACGCATCGTAAAGCGGCTGAGCGCGAACGCAAAGTGCAGATGGTGGAACTTTCAAAGGTCGAGCGCGCCGCCTAGAATGCCGCCGGGCACCGGAGGCCTTCGCCTTGCGAACGAGGCCCGGTCCACGCCGGGGGCGGCATTATTTCGGGGGGCGGCATGGCAGGCAAGGGTATCGGCGCGCGGCTGCTGCGCAAGGAGGACGATCGTCACCTCCACGGGCGCGGCAGATTCGTGGGCGACATGGCGCCGTCCGGCATGAAGGAAGTGGCCTTCGTACGAAGCCCCGTCGCGCACGCTCGCATCCGCCGGATCGTGAAGCCAGAGGGCGCGGAGGACCGCGTCTTCACCCTCGACGACCTCACGGGCGTGAAGCTCATCCGCGCGAACTCGAAGCTGCCGACCTACAAGCCCAGCGACTATCCCGTGCTCGCGACCGGAAAGGTCCGCTTCGTCGGCGAGCCCATCGCCATGTGCGTCGGCGACACGCGCGCGGAGGCCGAGGATCTCGCGCAGGAGGTGGTCGTCGATTTCGAGGATTTGCCGCCGGTGGCCGACATGCTGAAGGCGCGGGAGCCGGGGGCCGCCCTCGTCCATGAGCAGTGGGGCTCCAACATCGCGCTCGAGACCTGGCGCGACGACGATATCGATGCCGTCGCGGCGAAGGCGGCGTTCAAGGTGACGCAGGAATGCCGCATGGCGCGCCAGGCGATGGTGCCGATGGAAGGCAAGGGCGTGCTCGCCGAATGGGACGAGCGCCAAGGCCAGCTCATCGTCCACACCTCGACCCAGGTGCCTCACCTCATCCGCTCCGGGCTTGCCGAGCATCTCGGCATCGAGGAGCGGCAGGTGCGCGTGATCGCGCCCGATGTCGGCGGCGGATTCGGCTTCAAATGCGTGCTCCAGCCGGAGGAGGTCGCCGTGTGCTGGCTGGCGCGCAAGACGCGCAGCCCGATCCGCTATCTCGAGGATCGGCGCGAGCACCTGACGGCGGCGGCAAACGCGCGCGAGCATCATTACACGGTCACGGCCTATACCGATCAGCGCGGCAAAATCCTCGCCATCGACGCGGTCGTCCATGTCGATGTCGGTGCGTATTCCGTGTGGCCGTTCACCTCCTGCCTCGAGGCGGCGCAGGCTGGCGGCAATCTTCCCGGCCCCTACATCATCCCGACCTATCGCGTGCACACCTACACGATGGCGACCAACAAGCCGCCGCTCTCGCCCTATCGGGGCGTCGCGCGGCCGAGCGTGTGCTTCGCCATGGACCTGACCATCGATGCGATCGCGCGGGCGGTGGGGCGCGAGCCGTATGAGGTGCGCCTCGAAAACTTGGTGCCGGCGTCGGCGATGCCCTACACCAACATCACCAAGAAGTTCTTCGACAGCGGCGACTATCCCGAAAGCCTGAAACGAGCGGCCAAGCTCATCGGATTCGAGGCGATCCGCGAGCGCCAGAAGAAGCCCGAGCGCGATGGCCGCCTGATCGGCGTCGGCTTTGCCACCTACACCGAGCAGACGGCCCACGGCACCTCGGTATTCTCGGCCTGGGGCATTCCGCTCGTTCCCGGCTACGAGCAGGCCATGGTGCGGCTCATGCCCGATGGCGGGCTCGAGGTTCGCGTGGGCGTGCAGTCGCACGGCCAGGGCATGGAGACGACGCTGGCGCAGATCGCCTCGGAGGTGCTGACGATCGACCCCGCGCATATCAGCGTGACGCATGGCGACACGGGTCTGACGCCGTTCTCGACCGGCACCTACGCCTCGCGCAGCATCGTGATGGCGGGCGGGGCCGTGTCGCGCGCGTCCAAAATTCTGGTCGAGCGCATCATGCGGATCGGCGCGCATCTCATGCAGGTCGGCCAGGCGGATGTACGCGTCGCGGACGGCCGGGTCGTCGGCCCCAAATCGAGTGTCGATTTCAGGGAGATCGGCCGCGTTTGGTACAAGAACCCCGAGGAGCTGCCGGCCAATGTCGATTTGGGCGGTGTCGAGGTCACGACGGGCTATCGGCCGAATCCCGACACCGGAACCTTCGCCTATTCGAGCCACGCAGTGGTCGTGGCGTTGGATCCCGACACCGGCGTCGTCGAGTTGCTCGACTATGTCGTCGTCGAGGATTGCGGCACCATGGTCAACCCGATGATCGTCGATGGCCAGACCTATGGCGGCGTGGCGCAGGGCATCGGCACCGCGCTTTACGAGGAGGTGCCCTATGACAGCGAGGGTCAGCCATTGGCCTCGACCTTCCTCGACTACCTCTTGCCAGGCGCGACGGACGTGCCGTCAATCCGCATCGACCATACGGTGAGTCCGTCGCCGCACACCGAATTCGGCATCAAAGGCATGGGCGAGGGCGGCGCCATCGCACCCCCGGCCTCGATCGCGAATGCGATCAACGACGCGCTGCGCCCGCTCGGCGCCGAAGTGAATCGAACGCCGATGACCCCGAAGCGCGTTCTCGCCGCGATTCTGGCGGCGAAGGCGCGAAAGAGCGCCGCATGAAGCCCGCGCGCTTCGACTATGCGCTGGCCAGCGGGATCGCCGATGCCGTCGCGCTTCTCGACGGGGCCGGCGGGCTCGGCCGCGTGATGGCCGGTGGTCAGTCGCTCATCCCCATGATGAATCTGCGCCTGGCGCAACCCTCGCTCGTCGTTGACGTCGCCGGCATTCGTGAGATGCGGCGGGCGGAGCTCTCGAACGGCGAGCTTTACCTCGGTGCGGGCGTGACGCATGCGATGATCGAGGATCGCAAGACCCCCGATGCGACCAACGGCATGCTGCCGTTCGTTGCGAGCGGCATCGCCTATCGAGGCGTGCGCAATCGCGGCACGATCGGCGGCAGTCTCGCGCATGCCGACCCGGCGGCCGACTGGCCGACGGCATTGCTCGTGCTCGGGGCTTCCATTGATGCCGTGGGGCCCAGGGGCGCGCGAACCCTGTCGCTCGAGGCCTTTCTTGTCGGCGCCTATACGACGGCGCTCGAGTCCAACGAAGTGCTGACGGGCGTGCGCGTTCCGCGCCTCTCCCCCAAGGCACGCTGGTCCTACTACAAGGTCGTGCGCAAGACGGGCGAATTTGCCCACACGATCGGCGCGGCGGTGCTCGATCCCGAGCGGGGCGTTCGGCGCGTCGTGCTGGGCGGGACCGGACGCGCGCCCATGCTGGTCGAGGCCGCCGCGCAACGTCTCGATCGTCCCCTCGGCGTCGCGGATGCTGCGGCGATCCTCGATTCGGCCGGGTTCGACCCGGTCGAGCGCCATCTCCATGCGACCGCGCTCAGTCGCGCCATCACGCGGATCCACACGCCATGAAAGACGTCACGATCACGGTCAACGGCGAGACGATCAAGGCCCGGGTCGAGCCGCGCCTGACGCTCGCCGATTTTCTTCGCGATCAGCGGCGCCTGACGGGGACGCATCTCGGCTGCGAACAGGGCGCATGCGGCACCTGCACGGTGCTGCTTTCCAATGAACCCGTGCGCTCGTGCCTCGTGTTCGCAGTCGCCTGCGACGGCCAGCCCGTACAGAGCATCGAGGGCTTCGCCGATGATCCCGTCATGAGCTCGCTTCGCATCGCCTTCAAGGAGGAGCATGCGCTTCAGTGCGGCTTCTGCACGCCCGGCATGCTGGTCACCGCGCGCGACATCGTCCTTCGTTCGAAGGACGACGACGAGAAACGCGTGCGCACGGAACTCGCGGGCAATCTCTGCCGTTGCACGGGCTATATGGGCATCGTCAGCGCGGTGCGCCGCGTGATCCGCGAGCGGCTCGCGCGCGGACCCGCCTAGGCCCGGCCCGCCGGCGCGCCGCATGCGGATCGAAGATACGTTCACCATCGCCCAGCCGCCCGCGACGGTGTGGCGCTATGTGCGGCAGGTCCCCCTCGTCGCCGGCTGCATGCCTGGCGCCGAGCTTCTCGAGCATGACGAGTCCGGCCGCTTCAAAGGTCGCTTCTCGATCAAGCTCGGCCCCATCGCGGCGGGGTTCGAGGGTGAGGGCGAGGCAGCGTGGGACGACGCGGCACGGATCGGCACCGTGCGCGGTCAGGGTCGCGACGGGCGAAGTGCCTCGCGCGTTCAGGCCGAACTCGGCTTCCGCCTGACGCCCTCGCAAGACGGGCGGGCGACGACCGTCGCGCTCGGCGTCGACTACACGCTCACCGGCGCCCTTGCCCAATTCGGGCGTTCCGGCATCGTGGTCGACGTCGCGCGACGCCTCACGCAGGAGTTCGCGCGCGCATTCGAGGCGCGCATCAATGCGGAGCTCGCGGCAACCCTGCCGGAAGCCGCGGGCGCTCTGGCTGTGCCTCAAGCAAGCAAGCCCGCATCGATCGATGCGGGCCGGCTCGTGTGGTCGGTCGTGTGGGGACGCCTCTCCCGCTGGATCTGCCGCCTGTTCGGGCGGCGCTGACGCGCGTTCAGCCGGCCTTGGCGCCGGCCTTGTCGAGAAGGTCCTGGGGCGTCGCGGAGACGATCTCGGCGTAGGTCGGCACGAATTTCCTGCCTTCGATGAGCGTCACGAATAGCGGCTTCATTTCCTCCGCGAGAATCTTGCGGATCGCGGCGTGGACCTTGATGTCGCGCCATTCGCCGATGAGATAGAAGTGATCGGGATCGGTGACGTCGCGGCAGAGCACGCCGTCCTTCACCTGGGCCGACGATTTGTGCATCGGGTTTTCGTCGGAATAGTCGAATTCGTTGAACAGGCGAATGAACTCCTCGCCTTTCCCGGGCAGGACGCGGAAATCGTAGATGTGGAAGAAGTGGCCCTTCGTCGCCAGCGGTTCCAATGCCATCGTCGCTCTCCCTGCTCCATGCGTTTCGATGACGGTAGGGTGCGCTTGCCTGCGGGGTCAAGCGGGCACTACCGCCGCTGACGGGCGGTGGCTATGCTCCGGCGAATCGTGCCGTTGAAGGGGGTGAGAAATGGCGTGGCATCGTGTTGCAGCGAAAACGGACGTCCAGGAGGACGCGGCCCTGGGTGTCGAGGCGAACGGATGTCCCCTGGCGCTTTTCCGCATCGGCGACCGGTGCTACGCGACCTCTAACATTTGTTCGCATGAATTCGCCCTGCTTTCGGACGGCTATGTCGAAGGGGAATACGTCGAATGCCCCCTGCATCAGGGACGGTTTCACATTCCGACAGGCAAGGCCCAGGGCACGCCCGTGGAGGAGGATGTGAAGACCTTTGCCGTGAAGATCGAGGGCGATGACGTGCTGGTCGAGGTGCCGGAGAAATAGGGTGCCAGGGCGCGTCCGGTTTGCGATATCGCGGCGGATTCGTTAGCTTGAACGGTGCGGCCGCTAACGCCGCGGAGGAACGGTCATGACGATCGAGAGCAGAGAGCATAGCGGGAACGGCAACGGGCGCGGCCGGCACGAACCCGGCTCGTTTGCGTGGCCGGACGGCGACCTCACGCGCATGCCGGACTGGGTCTATACGAGCGACGAGATCTATCGGCGCGAAGTCGAACGCATCTTCGAAGGGCCGACGTGGAACTACGTGGCGCTCGAGGCGGAGATTCCCAATCCCGGCGATTTCGTCCGCTCGAGCGTGGCCGAGACCCAGGTCATCGTGACGCGCGGGACTGACGGCGGCATCCACGTCGTGCAGAATCGCTGCTCGCATCGCGGAGCCGAATTCTGCCGGACCCCGCGCGGACACGCGAAGACCCTCGTCTGTCCCTATCACCAGTGGACCTACGATCTGACGGGCAAGCTCATCGGCGTCCCGTTCCGCCGCGGGCTCAAGGGGCAGGGCGGCTATCCCCAGGACTTCAAGCCGGAGAACCACGGCCTCCCCGCTTTGAATGTGACCACGCGGGGCGGCGCCATCTTCGCGTCATTCGCGAAGGACATGCCGTCGATCGAAGACTATCTCGGCACCGAGATGCTCGAGGTCTACGACACGGTGTTCAGCGGGCGAAAGCTCCGCATCCACGGCTATTACCGCAACTCGATCCCGGGCAACTGGAAGCTCTATCACGAGAACCTCAAGGACCCGTACCACGCGACGCTGCTGCACGTGTACCTCGTCACCTTCGGCCTCATGCGCGCGGGTGCGAACGCCTCGATGATGGTCGACCCGTCCGGCCGGCACGGCGCGATGGGGGCCACGCGCGGCTCGGCGCCGGTCAGCGCGGATGCGGCAAAACAGATGGGCCGCGCCTTCATCGACAGCCTGAAGCTTTCGGACGAACGCATCCTCGATTTCGTGCCGGAATTCCGCGAACCCTGGACCGTCACGATGCAGACGTTCTGGCCGAACCTCATCATCCAGCGCGAGCTGAACACGCTCGGCGTGCGCCAGATCGTGCCCCGCGGGCCGCACGCCTTCGATCTTTATTGGACCATGTTCGGCTACGAGGACGACGACGACGAGATGACGCGCCATCGCCTCAGGCAGGCCAATCTCATGGGGCCGGCGGGATTCCTCGGCATCGAGGACAGCGAGGCCATCGAATACGTCCAGGACGGCCTGCGCCGCACGCGCGACGGCGTCGCCGTCACCGAGCTCGGCGGACGGGAGGAAGGGACGGCGAAGCACCTCATCACCGAGGCCGCCATACGCTCCATGTACCGCCATTGGCGCGAGGTGATCGGCGTATGAACGCCCGTCCCCAACGCTCGGCGAGCCCGGTGCAATTGCGCGAGCTCCGTTTCGAGATCGAGGAATTCAACGCCGAATACGCGAACACGCTCGACGAATTCGATCTCGACCGGTGGGTCGAGTTTTTCACCGAGGACGCGTTCTACCGCATCACTGCGCGCGAGAACTTCGACCACAACTTGCCGTTGGGCCTCGTCTATTGCGAAGGGCGCGGCATGCTCAAGGACCGGGCGCTCGCGATTCTGAAGACCACGACCTTCGCGCCGCGCTACCTGCGCCACTTCCTCGGCCCGGCGCGCATCCTCGACGTCAAGGACGACGGCGCCATCGAGGCGCGGGCGAACTACATGGTCGTGCAGACGGAGCTCGAACGGCCGAGCCAGATCCTGCAGTCGGGACAGTATATCGATCGCTTCGTGCGTGCGGGCGGGGCGCTGCGCCTGCGCGAACGGCACTGCGTCTATGACAGCCTGATCATCCCGAACGCGCTGGTGTTCCCGGTCTGAGCGGCGGTCGCGCCGTCGCGGCGGGAAACCTCAGAACCCGAACATGTGGTCGAGGCTGAACGCGCCTTCCGCGTTCAAAAGCCCATGATAACCGAAGAGACGGCAGCTTCCGTCGCGGATGATGATCGCGGCATCGACCCCCGCGGCCTGCCGTTCGGCGGCTGAAAACGTCTCTCCATAGCGCCATAGGCGCGATCCGCCGCAGGGAATCGCCAGGCGCTGGCGCGCCACCTCGGCGCCGTCCTTGCGCTGGAGAATGAGGTCGGTCTCGGACGTTCCGCGCCACGGCGTCGAGGCGGGATAGATGAGATGGCACATCGTGTCGAGCGGCGCCGGGCCGAGACGAAGGAAGAGCCG
The DNA here is from genome assembly GCA_041484095.1 of Alphaproteobacteria bacterium. Taxonomy (GTDB): domain Bacteria; phylum Pseudomonadota; class Alphaproteobacteria; order CADEGL01; family CADEGL01; genus JBGPGW01. The sequence continues at coordinate 25,754 of JBGPGW010000006.1, forward strand.
CGTGCTCAGGCCCGGCGGCGTGCCGGTATAGGATTGCGGCTCGCCGCGATAGGTGAGCACGGTGTTGAAGATGTGCGCGCCGAAGCTGGTCTCGGCCGCGTGCCCGCTCCGGCGGTCGGAATAGCGAAAGAGCCCATGGAGCCAGCCATCGGCCACCCCGCCCTCGGTGAAATCATAGACGAGTTCGAGGTGACCGAAGCCCCGGCCCAGCCTGCCGTCGACGATCGAGTCCATGTCGATCGCGGCACGGTGGTTGCGGGGCAGGCAGCCGAAACGATGGCGCGCGACTTCCCGTCCCTCGGGGTCGTAGGCGACGAGCGCCAGGGGCAGATCGCTCTGCGCCGTGCTCATGGGGGTCGGCAGCACCGCGGTCGCGAACCGCTCGACGGGGAGGATCGGTGCAGGCAGGAGATAGCCTTTGCCCATGAGGTTGCTCAGCTCCGCGATGCGCGCATCGGGCGCGAGGTCGATGCGCTCGACGTTCGGATGCGCGATGCGCTGGCGGCCGCTCGGCCCCAGCACCTCGTAGCGAGGCCGCACGAAATGGCGGCCGGCTTGAATCTCGATCTGCTCGGGCCAGCGCGCCCGCGGCAGCAGGCTCGCGACGTCGAGCGCGTGCGTCGCGAACGGCCCGATCATATGGTCGAGCCAATGCACCTCGCTCGAGCCCATGAGGTTGAGGCCGACGCTTTTCGGCGCCATCGCGCGCGGATGGCTGTTCTGCACCCAAAGGATCACGCGCTCTCCCGCCTCGGGCGCGGGCAGGCCCGCATAAAGATCGGCAGGCCACGCATTCGCGTCGTGCGTGCACGAGAGGACGGAGGGGTCATCGCCATAGGTGTCAAGCGCGTATTTGACGACGTCGTGGCCGGCGGCACCGATGACGTGGAGGAACAATTGCCCCGTGAACGGCCCAAGGTTGAAACGCGCGCGGATGGCGCGGCTGTCGAGAACGACCGCGCTCCCGGCGTCTTTGCCGATCGCCTCACGCCAGCGGGCCAGCGCGCGTCCGTCGCCGTCGAAGAGATAGAGCCACAGCGCCGCCGCGCCCCCGCCATAGCCCGTCCAGTAATTGGCGGTCACGAGCCTGGTGTGGTGGCCCTCGCCGTCGCGGAAGAAGGCGAAGTTGGTCGCGAAATTGATCGGGTCGAGATAGCGTTTGGTATTGGTCAGCGCGTCGTCCGGGATGCGCATGGCATCGAGCGTGTAGACGCGCATGCCGGAGGGGATGAGGTGCCGGATATTGTCGAGCGCGCGCGCGGCATCGAAGGTGACGAGGAATAGGGCCGTCGCCTTGCTGCCGGCGAGATCGGTCACCGGCTGGGCACGGTGCATCAGGAGGTTGCGGCCGATGCGCTCGACGTCCTGGACATAGACGGCATCGAGCACGACCCCATCGAGCGGATGCAGTTCGGTGAAGCCTTCGGCGTAGCCGTGCGGATCGTAAAGCGCGATCGGGCCCGCCGCGGCGAGCGTCTCGATGAGGCGGCGCGCGGCCTCATCGACCGCGGGATGGCCGATCGCCTTGAAGAAGCAGTTGCCCCCCTTGGCGTTGCTGAAGGTCTCGATGCGAAGGGCCATGGCTCAGGCGAACGGGTTCAGCGTCTTGACCCAGGCCGACAGGCGATGGCGCGAAAGCTCCTTGCGCACGACGCTCTCATGCGTCACCCAGTTGAGCTGGATCGCGCGCCGCTCGCCTTCGAAGGGTTTGTGACCGTGGTAGGAATTGTCGCTGCGCTTGAAGGCGAGCAGCGTGCCCTCGACCGGCGGCACCTCGGCGATGAAGTCTTCGAGGTCGCTCGCCGAACGCAGGAGGCGAAGCCGGCCGCCGGGCGCCTCCCACCCGCCGTTCATGTAGATGAGGACGGTGATGATCTTCGTGAGCGAATCGGTATGGATCGCACCGTCACGCGCGCGGCAGCGGCCCCGGACCGTCACCATGGTCGGACGGCCGTCGAGCGCGATGCCGAACTTCTCCTCGATCGCCCGCCGCATCGCGGGCCCCTGCAGTTCCTCGACCACCGCGGCGAAGGCGGGCCCATAGCGAAGCGTCGACACGGGGAAGCTTCCGGCCCGGCTTACCCGAGGGTAATCCCGATGGATCGCGGCCAGCGCGTCGCCCCTGATGAAGCCGGGTACGATGACGAAAGAGAATGGCTCGGTCGTAAGAGGGACTTGTCTCAGTCGCTCGAAATCGAGGGCGGACATCGGGCTCCGGATCGTCATGGCTCTCCTGCGGCCGTAGCCGGATGCAGGTCACGCGCACACTACCATCCAACGAACGGGCGGGCTACCGGGAGACGGTAACGCCAACGTCCATCGCGGTCTCATGGCAACACTCGGACTCGTTTGGCTTTGCGCGGCCGAAGCGGCGGGCAGGCGTTCTTGAACGCCTAACGCCTAACGGTTGACGCGTTGCGCCAACAAGCGTTCGACTTCGCGGGCCACCGCGGCCGTATCGTCGATCAACTCGTAGCGCCAGCGCGTGAACGTGCCGTCCAGGGGGCGCGTGATTCCGGCCTCGCGCAAGGATTCGTGAAAGCGTGTGAAGCGCGGGCTGCCGCCCTCGAGAGCCGCGATGTAGACCGGCTTGCCGGTCGCCGCCGCTTCGGAGGTCATCGAGACGGAATCCTCCGTGACGACGATCGCATCGGCCAGCGCCAAATAGCCGAAATACGGATTGGGCCCCGTGCCGTCCCAGAACACTGCCGGCCGTCCGCTGAGCCGGGCGCGCAGTGCCGCCGCGTTCTCGGATCCGGTGCGCCTTGATGCCGTGATCGCGAGACCGGCGCCATATCGCTCGGTGAGCGCGACCAATGCGTCGGCGAATGCGGCCGTCGACGCCGCCGTCATCCGGTGGCGCCGGTTGGACCCGCCGATGAGCACCGCGATGAGCGGTCGCGGCAAAAGCGCGAGCGATGGTCCGAATTCGACCGCCGCCGCGTCGAGTTTCGCGCGCGTCACGCGGTGGATCGCGCCGCGTGTGGCGATCACGTTGTCGCCGCGGACATCGTCATGCGCCGGCGCCACCACGAGGTCGAAGCGGCGGGGATCGACGAGAGGATCCTGGATATGAACGGCCAGCGTCCGTCCCGCCGATGCGCGTTTGATGCCGAGCGCCAGTCCCACGACGCGGCGACCGCAACTGATGAGGATTTCAGGCCATGGCGGGTCGAGGGGGTCGCTGCCGGCGGTGATTGCCGACGGCGCGGGCAGGGCCAAGCCGGGCGGCACATAGGCCCACGGGAATTTTGGCTCGACGCGCTTGAGGGTGATGTCGCCGCCGATCGCTTCAGCCAAGCCGAGAGCCTGGCTCTCGAAGCCGGCATGGCCGACGGTCATGCCCCAGATATTCATCGGCAAGATCATCCAGGTACGGGAAAGACCTTCATGCGCGCCGCGCGGCACGGCTCTATTTGTACTCGACCTTGAGCAGCTCGTAGGTCTTGACCCCACCGGGTGCGGACACCTCGAGCAGAGCGCCCTCGCTCTTGCCGATGAGCGCGCGGCCCAATGGCGACGTCACGGAGAGTAAACCGGCCTTGATGTCGGCTTCATCGGCGCCGACCACCTGGTAGGTGACCTTTGCGCTGTTGTCGACGTCCTGAAGCTGGACCGTGGCGCCGAATTTGACGTCATCACCCGAAAGCTTGGTGACGTCGATCACCTGAGCGTTGCGCGTCTTGGTTTCGAGCTCGCTGATGCGCCCCTCGATCAGCCCCTGTTCGTGCCGGGCCGCGTCATACTCCGCGTTTTCGGACAAGTCGCCGTGCGCGCGCGCCTCTTCGAGCGCCTTGAGCACGCGCGGGCGCTCGACGCTCTTGAGCCGCTTCAATTCGTCCTGGAGACGGGCGAGCCCGTTCACCGTCATCGGAATGCGTTCCATCGGCAGTCACGCTCATTGTTTCCAGTCGGGTAACAACAACATCGGGCCCGAGGCATATCACCACGCCCCAGCCGGCCACGATCCAGCCTTCGGTAAAAGTCAGAACGAAGTCTTAAAGTAAGACTGAAGCGGCGCTACATCAAGCTTTCCGGCCTTGAGCGCAGCAATGGCCTGAACGGTCGCGGCCGCGCCGGCCATGGTCGTCGAATAGGCTATACCGTTCAAGAGCGCCGTCTGGCGCAGGCCATAGCTGTCGGCGATCGCGCGGGCGCCTTCCGTCGTGTTGAAAACGAGTTGCACGCGGCCGCTCTTCATCGAATCGACGATGTGCGGCCGGCCTTCAAGCACTTTGTTGACGACTTCGACCTCGAGACCGGCGCGACGCAGGACGTCAGCCGTGCCGCGCGTCGCGACGATCCTGAATCCGAGGGCCGCGATTCGCCGTCCGACCTCGACCACGGCCGGCTTATCGCGGTCGCGGACCGAGATGAATACGGTGCCGTCGACGGGCAGCACGTTGCCCGCCCCGATCTGCGACTTCGCGTAGGCGCGGCCGAAATCCGTGTCGATGCCCATGACTTCGCCGGTCGATTTCATTTCGGGCCCGAGCAGCACGTCCACGCCGGGGAAGCGTGCGAACGGAAAGACGGCTTCCTTCACCGCGACATGTGCCTGGGTCGATTCGACGGCGAGGGTGAAGTTCGCGAGTTTCTCCCCCACCATGACGCGCGCGGCGATCTTGGCGATCGGCAGGCCGGTCGCCTTGGCCACGAACGGCACGGTGCGGCTCGCGCGCGGATTGACCTCGAGAACATAGACGGCGCCGTCCTTCACCGCGAACTGGGCATTCATCAGGCCGATGACGCCCAAGGCCTTGGCCAGGAGCGCCGTCTGCCGCTTTATCTCGTCGACGATGGCGGCCGGGAGCGAATAAGGAGGGAGCGAGCAGGCCGAATCGCCGGAGTGAATACCCGCTTCTTCGATGTGCTCCATGATGCCCGCGACGAACACGGCCTCGCCGTCGGCCAGGGCGTCGACGTCGATCTCGATCGCGTCCTGAAGATAGGAATCGATGAGCACCGGATTCGCGCCCGAGACGCGCACGGCTTCCCGCATGTAGCGGTCGAGGGCGGCGCGCTCATGCACGATCTCCATCGCGCGCCCGCCGAGCACATAGGACGGGCGGATGACGACGGGGTAGTTGAGGCGCGCGACGATCGCTTCG
>JBGPGW010000007.1:0-29576 GCA_041484095.1 Alphaproteobacteria bacterium
CGAACGGCTTGGCCATGACGTCATCCCATGATTCGGCGTTGCGCTTTCCAGGGGCGTGGATATTGCCCGTTCCCACGGAAATATCACGCAAAAATCTCCGGCGCCGCACCGCACGGTCCGGCGGTGCAGAAGATGTCGGCGAAGTGTAACCTGGTTTCGATGCGGCGATCATCGATTGTCTGGACTGTCGGCGCGGTGGTGCTGTCTTTGCTCGTGCTCCTTGGCTGCGCGCCGGGGACGGCGATCGAGTCCGTGCTGGTCCTTCAGGACATCCAAGCCGGCGAGGGGGCGAGTCTCCTTAAGCGGTGGACGCGCGCGCCGGAGCGCCGCCAGGTGGCGTACGCGATCGACGGGCGCGCGCGTCAAGGCGATTTGTATCAGCCTGCCGACACGGCGCGTGCCGCACTGGTTCTCGTTCCCGGTGCAGCGCGCGCGGGCAGGGACGATCCGCGGCTCGTCGCGTTGGCGGCGACGTTCGCGCGCGTGGGTTTTATCGTTCTGGTACCGGACATCGAGAGCCTGCGCCGGCTTCAGATTCGCGCGGGCGATGCGGACGAGATCGCGGACGCGATCCGTTTTGTCGCGGAGGGGCCCGGAGCCGATCGAGCGGTCGGGATCGCCGCGATCTCTTACGCCGTCGGTCCGACCATCATCGCGGTCTCGAGACCCACGATCCGGGAGCGTGTTGCGTTCGTGCTCGGGGTGGGCGGGTATTACGACGCGGTGTCGACGTTGACCTACGTGACGACGGGCGCCTACCGTCTGCCGGGCGAGACGGGGTGGCGTCGGCAAACACCGAACGCCTATGGAAAATGGGTCTTCGTGTCGAGCAATGCCGAACGTCTCGGCGATCCCGAGGATCGCGCGCGCTTGTCCGCCATCGCGTCCCGGCGCATGCTTGATGAGGCGGCCGACGTGGCTGACCTTCTGATCGACATGGGGCGCGAGGGGCGCACCGTTTACGACTTGGCGAGCAACACGGATCCCGATCGGGTTGAGGCGCTCGTGGCCGCCTTGCCGCAGGCCATTCGTGAGGAAGTCGACGCTCTTTCGTTGGCCAACATCGACTTGTCGGGCATCACGGCTCGCATCGTCCTTCTTCACGGCCGGAACGATCGCATCATTCCCTATAGCGAGAGCCATGCTTTGGCCGCCGCGTTTTCGCATGAGCGTGTCGACGAATTTGTGATCGAAGATCTTCAGCACGTCGATCTCGGGCCGGCCGGTTGGTTCGACACGGTTCGGCTGTGGCGCGCGCTCTACATTGTTCTCATGGAGCGTGCGGCGCCGTAATGCGCGAGCTGGTCGGCGCGGAGGTTCATCCTGTGCGATGCGGACGGGCGAAATGTGGCGCTTGATTTTCCACAGAGAAGCGGCGACCCTGTGTATAAGTTTGTGGATAATTACGCCCGCCACGGGGAATACGCCGAACGGGCGGGATCGTTTGGTGATCGGTGATTGAAAACACCGATATTGCTGGGTAGGTTTGCCAGGAGACCTTAAGTCGATTCGCCACTCGGGCCCAGTCGGACGCCGAGAGGGCAACCTTTTTGGGGAGAGCCTCCACATTCGGAACGCCAGACGGGGGGGAGAACGACGCAATGGGGTAACCGGTCTCTGGCATGACACGCGGTGGCGCGCGTCCGCCGCAATCTGCACGCGAACGATCGATCGCGGCATCAGTTGGATCAAGTGGCTCATCGCCCGGCGTCCGCCGGAGCGGCAGGTCATCATTCGCGCGCGCGGCGAAGTCCGATACGTTCACCTGTCGCCGCAACGGCAGATGGCATGCGGTGCCGTCGCCCTCGCGCTGATCGGCGGCGTCGCGGGGGGCGTAGCGACCTATATCGTGCGCGGCCATGATCTCGCGAAGATCGCCGATGATCTCGCGGACGTGCGCGCTTCTCATCGATTGCTTGTCGACGAGCTCGGCGACTATCGCAATCAATTTGGTGCCGTCGGCCGGGGCATGGACGACGGCAGTGCCGAGCTCGCCGCGTTGATCGAGCGAAGCCGCGTACTGCGGACGACGCTGGCATCGGCGAAGACGAAGATCGGTGAGGCCGATGGCGAGGGCGCGAAGCTCATTGCCATTCACGAATCGGCGGTTCATCAGCTGGACGCGCTCGAATCGACCTTAGAGGTTCTCGGCAACCGCGGTTCTCATCTGCGGACCGAAATCGCCGCTCTCGAAAGCCGGCTCGGGTCCGAGCTGGTAGAGACGCCGGAGGGCGGGCCGCGCGACAGCGCCCTCGTCGCCCGCGTCAAGACACTCGAGCGCCGCGTGGCGAGTCTGCAGGCGAGCGAGACGGATCTCGTCAAGAAGCTGGCGGAGAGCACGACCGCGAATATCGGGGAGGCCGAACGCACGATCCGTCTTGCGGGGCTCGATGCGGACCGGTTGCTCGATTCGGTCAAGAGCCGCAGGGGCTTCGGCGGCCCCTTCGTGGCCTTCAGGCCCGAGCTGGCGCGCCCGCACGACGAGGAGGCGGTGCGGCTTCACCTGAATCAGAAATTGGGGCGTTGGAACGAATTGCGCGCGGTGCTGCGCACCTTGCCGCTCAGTGCGCCGTTGTCGAGTTACGAGCTCGCCAGCGGCTTTGGCCAGCGGCAGGACCCCTTCAACGGCCGGGCGGCGATGCACAACGGTCTTGACTTGACCGGACCGCTGGGATCACCGATCTACGCGACGGCGCCCGGGGTCGTCAGCTTTGCTGGCTGGCGTGATAAGTACGGCAAGATGGTCGAGATCGACCATGGGTTGGGCGTGCACACTCGATACGGCCATCTTCGCCAGCTCAGTGTGGGGCCCGGGCAGATGGTCGATGCCGGTGAGCCCGTGGGGGAGATGGGCAGCACGGGGCGCAGTACGGGCCCGCATCTCCACTATGAAGTGCTACTCAACGAAGAACCGCAAGATCCCATGAAGTTCATCGAGGCAGGTGTCCGTGTTCACAAGAACTGAGAAGAGCGACAAGGTGGAGAAGATAATGAGCGTGCCGCGTCCGATGGGGGCACAGGTCATGCCGTCGATCGTGAGCGCCGATATGCGCATCATCGGCGACGTGATCAGCCAGGGCGAAACTCAGATCGACGGAACGGTCGACGGCAATGTGAAGTCCGGCACCGTCACTGTCGGCAACGCGGGAACCGTCAACGGCGAGATCAACGCCGATACGGTTCATGTGAGTGGCACGGTCACGGGTAAGATCCGCGCCAAGACCGTCACGCTGGCAAAGACCGCGCGCCTCAAAGGCGACATCGCGCATGAGAACCTCGCGATCGAAGCCGGCGCGCAGTTCGAAGGCCAGGTGAGCCGCTTGGACCAGGCCGACAAGGCCGTACGGGTGGACCCTCTGAAGCCGAGCGTGGTCGCGGTCAAGCCGGTCTAACCGGCGTCGAGTCCCGCGAGAAGGGCGTCGATCACCGCCCTCGATGCGGGTTCGTCGAGCGAAGGCGCGTGACCGATTCCGGGCAGGATTAGCCGGACGAGATCGCGCTTCTCACCGGCCATGCGGTCAAAGGTCGCAGCGGTCAGGACGTCCGAGGCGCCGCCCCGGATCGCGACCGCGGGGATGTGCCGGAGCGCGCGAAACAGCGGCCAGAGGTCGGGGACGGACGGGCCCGCGACGAACGGCTTCGCGATGGCCGTGTCCCAGTCGAAATGAAGCAGCCCGTCCTCGCCGCGCCGATAGGTGTTCTCCGCCATTCGCTGCCAATCCGTCTCGCTCGAAAGGGATAGGTTCGGCAGCAGCGTTCGCAGGTGCCTCTTGGCCTGCTCCCAATCGGGTTGCGGCCGGTCGACCGCAATGTAGCGAATGATGCGCTCGATCCCCGCCGCATTCAGCTCTGGCCCCGTGTCGTTGAGCACGAGCCCCGCGACCACCGTCGGTGCCGCGATCGCCATCGCCGCGGCCATGAGACCGCCCATCGACGTTCCGATGAAGACCGCGCGATGGATCGAGGCGAGCACCAAGAGATGGCGGAGGTCGTTGATATAGGTCGCCGGCGCATAGCGGCGCCAATCCGGATCATAGGCGGACTGCCCGCGCCCGCGATAATCCGGGCAGAGCACGCGCCGCTTGGCCGAGAGGTGAGCGGCCAGCCTGTGAAAATCCTTGGAATTGCGCGTGAGGCCGGGAAGGCAGATGACGGGGATACCCGATGCGAGCGGGTCGCCATACTCGCGATAGTAGAGCGAGAGATCGTCCTGACTACGGTAGCGGCGAGGCTGGAATTCGTCTCGGGTCAGCGCGCTCACGATCCTCGTCCCGGGCTGCGCGGGCGATCAGCGGGGGATATCGATCGCTGCCGCATTCAGCACGATTTGTCCGACACGTTGTCGTCATCATTGTCCGGAACGCAGCTCATCGCCGGCGCCGCGGCGGCCTGGCTGCGGCCGCGGACCAGATCCTGCTCGATCAGCGCGGTTTCGTTCTTCTCGCCCAAACGAAGGCGATAGACCTGCACGCCCTCGATCACGCGCTGCACATAGTCGCGCGTCTCGCTGATCGGAATCGATTCGACCCAGTCGATGACGTCGATGTCGCTCGTGCGGGGATCGCCGAAAGTCCGCATCCAATAGCGCACGCGCCCCGGCCCGGCGTTGTAAGCGGCGATCGCGAGGACGTAGGACCCGCGGAAATCAGCGATCTGGCGGTCCATATAGCTCCGGCCCAGCTCCAGGTTGTAAGCGGGATCGGCGTTGAGGCGATCCTCCGCGTATTTCATCTTCAGGGACTTCGCCACGACCCTCGCCGTCTGCGGCATGAGCTGCAGAAGCCCGCGCGCGCCGGCGCGGCTGACGGCATTCGTGTTGAAGGCGCTTTCCTGTCGGATCATGGCAAGGGTCAACGCGCGCTCCGGGACATTGCCGCCGGGAAGCGTGATCACGGGATAACCGAGCGTGAGGAAATTCGCGTCGTCGCGCCGTGCGCGGCGCGAGAGACGCACCGCGATGTCCGGCCGCCGGATCTCGTGAGCGAGCGCGATCGCCAGCGCCTGTTGGCCCGCGCTTTGCGACGTTTCATCGAGGCGTTCGAGGAACGGATCGGCGAGATCGGGCCGTCCGAGATCGCTGAGGATACGGACGAGGCGCACCATCTCCTTGCCGCGAAACGCGGTGTCGTCCTCGGGCGAGGGGGTCGCTTCGACGAGGCGCGGGCGCGCATTGCCGAGCCGGGCGGCGGCCAATTGGCCGTAATAGGTCATGCCGTGGCGGGCGGCCTGGCTGTAGTTCTGCTGGGCCTGATCGACGAGGCCCATGGCCTCGTAGGCACGGCCGCTCCAATAGGCGCCGCGCGCCTTGCTCACTTTGCTCGCGACTTTGGCCGACATCGCGGCGAAGTGGTGCCGGGCCTGTCCCGGATTGTTGAGATGGCGAAGTGCTATCCATCCCGCAAGCCACTCCGCCTCGGCGAAGGACGGTCCCTCGCTGAGCCCGTTCTCGCTCGCGAGCCGATAGGCGTCGGCATTCAGTCCGAGCGCGAGCGCACGGCGCGTTTGAGCGCTCCGCTCGCTCCACCAGATGTCGGGGCGCCCCGTTTCCTGCGGCAGGTGCAGAAGGATCCCGCGCGCTTCGTCGTCGTCGCCTTTCTGGCGGAGCCAACGGACATGCTCGTACAGCAGACCCGGATGGGACCGCAGGGATTTCGGAACTTGATCGAGAGCCTTCAGTGCCCCCCTGTCGTCCTGCCGAAGTCTAAGGCGCGCTTCGGCCAAGGCCCGCTGGTCGGCATCGACCCGGGCCATCGCCGCGCGTGCGGCCGCCTCCTGGCCCTCCCAGACCAGCCGGTCGAGGCGGGCGACGTGATCCTCGGGGCGAAGACGGGTGCCGTAGCGCGCGAGGAAATCCTGCTCCTGCCGCGCATTGAAGCTAAGCAGGGTCCAGGCGCGCCGGGCTTGCTCGGTCGCGGCCGCATCCTCGCCCGAGGCGGTCAGAACATCGATGTAACGGACGGCGCCTTCGACGGCGCGGGGTGGCCCGCGCTCGAACCAGGCGCGAACCGCCGCATCCGATGTGGCGGGCGACATGGTCTCTTCGGCACGCCGTCGCAGCAGCTCGATCGACGGCCAGTCCGGGTTCTCATCGATGAAACGGGCAAACTCATCGAAGAAAGCACCCGAGCCGCTCTCCTTCAACTCCATCCAACGGATCATCTTGTGGAACAGCGGGGAGCCGGCGGCGAGACGGCGGGCCGTGATCCAGTCGCCCTTCTCGGCCGCCGCCAGCGAAACCTGCAAGCCGGCATCGGCATTGGGCGAGGGGCGCACGGTGCGTGCGGCCTTCTTCGCGGGGCGGGGCGTCGGGTGGGCCTTGCGCGCGGTCGCGTGTTTGGCGCGGGCGCTCACATGCGCGGCCCGCGTGGCCGCGGATGCCTCATTGACGGCGCTGTCCATGACGTTGATGGCTGCTGCGAGCAGCGATACCAGGGCGATCGAGGTCAATCGAAGCAAGCGTTTGCGCAACAGTCCTGTCCCTGGATTCATGGGCCGCGGAGGGGGCGGATGGCGCCTATTGTATGGGGATACCACACACGCAAGCTAGACCCTCTCTTTCGGGCGCTTGCCGCCGGCTCCGGGGAGGATTATCGTCGGTCCTTGGTCGAACGATAGCTCGACAATAATTAACGAATGATGCATGCGTGGGTTCCGGGCCAGCAAAAGATGAGGGCGCCATGTTTAGGGGCTGCTACACCGCACTGATCACCCCGTTCCGCGACGGCAAGGTCGACGAGAAGGCGTTCCAGAAATTCGTCGAGTGGCAGATCAAGGAAGGGATTCACGGCGTCGTGCCCTGCGGCACGACGGGCGAATCCCCGACCTTGAGCCATCCGGAGCACGACCGGGTCATCGAGTTGTGCGTCGAGGTCGCGAAGGGCAAGGTTCCTGTCATCGCCGGCACGGGCTCGAATTCGACCGATGAGGCGATCAGGCTCACCAAGCACGCCGAGAGGGTGGGGGCCGACGCGGCTCTCCATGTCACACCTTATTATAACAAGCCGACGCAGGAAGGACTCTACCAGCACTACAAGGCGATCCACGACGCGACCAATCTGCCGATCCTCATTTACAACATTCCCGGCCGTTCCGTCGTGGATATGAGCGTCGACACCATGGCGCGTCTCGGCAAGCTGCCGCGCATCGTGGGCGTGAAGGATGCGACCAACGATCTGGCGCGGCCCGTTCTGACGCGCCTCGCGATCGGTGACAAGTTCTGCCTCTTGTCGGGCGAGGATCCGACGATCGGCGCGTTTCTCGGTCAGGGCGGGCATGGCATCATCTCGGTGTGTTCGAACGTCGCGCCGAAACTCAACGCCCAGCTGCACGAAGCCTGGTGGAAGGGCGATCTCAAGACCTTTGCGGCGATCCGCGACCGCCTCATGCCGGTCTCGACCGCGCTGTTCGCGGAGACGAGCCCCGCACCCGTGAAATACGGCGCGAGCCTCCTCGGTCTCTGCACGCCGGAGGTGCGCTTGCCGCTCGTGGAGACGATGGAGCCGACGCGCAAGCGCATGCAGCAGGCGATGATCGGAGCCGGGCTCCTCGAGAAAGAAGGGCAGTGGCGCGCGGCGGAGTAAAGCCGGCCCGGATCGCGGCGCAGAACCGCAAGGCCCGTCACGAGTACTTCATTGATGACACCGTCGAGGCGGGAATCGTGCTCGCGGGCTCCGAGGTCAAAGCCTTGCGCGAGGGGCGCGGCAACATCGCCGAATCCTATGCGGGGCCGGGGCGGGGCGGGATGTTCCTGTTCAACTCTTATATCCCGGAATACGCGCCGGCGGCCCGCTTCAACCATGAGCCGCGCCGGCCGCGCAAGCTTCTGCTGCACAAGCGCGAAGCCACGCGGCTCGTGGCGGCGGTCAGGAAGAAGGGCGTGACCCTCGTTCCCTTGTCGATCTACTTCAACGAGAAGGGCGTGGCCAAGGTCGAGCTGGCGCTCGCGACCGGCAAGCAGAAACACGACAAGCGCGAAGCCACGAAGACCCGCGACTGGAACCGCCAGCGCGCGCGGCTGCTGCGGGCCAAGGGCTAACCGCCGAGCCGCCTCTTGGCCTCGGCCACGACGCGATCGAACATCACCTCCGTGAGGCGCCCGGTGTTCGTGTTCAGCCGCGAGCAGTGATAGCTGTCGATGAGCACGGGGCCGGAATCGAGCGCGTGCACGGCGCCGTGCGCGAACGGCCAGCGCGTGCGCGGCGAGAGGCCGAGGGCCGCGAGGCATTGCGCATGGGCCTGCGTGCCTAACGCCAGGATGCATTTGAGCCTGGGCATGGCGCGGATCTCGCGCTCGAGGAACGGCCGGCACTGCGCGAATTCGTCCGGCAGCGGCTTGTTCCCCGGCGGCACGCAGCGGACGGCGTTGGTCACGCGGCAATCATGCAGGCGCAATGGGTCGGTCGCGCTCTCTTCATAGCGGCCGCTGGCGAACCCCGCCTTGAGAAGCGAGGGATAGAGCAGGCGCCCCGCGAAGTCGCCGGTGAAGGGCCGGCCGGTCCGGTTGGCACCCTTGAGACCGGGCGCCAGCCCGACGATGAGCAGGCGCGCATCGAGCGCGCCGAAGGCGGGCACCGGCGCGTTGTGCCACGCGGCATGGGCGTCTCGATTGGTTTGGCGGAACCCGGCAAGGCGCGGGCAGAGCGGACATCGTGGCGGCGGGTCGAGCGCTGCGGGCGCGGTCCGCACGGCGCTATGCGTCCTCATACATGTTTCGGTTCGGCGATTCGGATTTCGGCGCGTGGGTGCGCTGGATATCGGGGATGAGGTCCTGGAGCTCGATGAAGACATCGGCCTGCCGGCGCAGCTCGTCCGCGACCATCGGCGGCTGGGAGCGCAGCGTGCTGACGACGCTGACCCGGACGCCCTTGCGCTGGATGGCTTCCACCAGGAAGCGAAAATCGCCGTCGCCCGAAAACAGCACGATATGGTCGAGGCGATCCGCCATCTCCATCGCGTCGACGGCGATCTCGATGTCCATGTTGCCTTTGATGCGCCGGCGGCCCTGGGAGTCCGTGAACTCCTTCGCGGGCTTGGTCACGAGCGCGTAGCCGTTGTAGTCAAGCCAGTCCACGAGCGGGCGGATGGACGAGTATTCCTGATCCTCGAGAAGCGCCGTGTAATAGAACGCGCGAAGCAGGCGGCCTTTGCCTTGAAACAAGGTCAAGAGGCGCCGGTAGTCGATGTCGAAGGACAGGGCGCGCGCGGCGGAGTAAAGATTGGAGCCGTCAATGAACAAAGCGATGCGTTCTTCCGGGTAGAAAATCATGGAACATGCCTGGTTGTTGTCGAAATGAAACACGTCGGTTCCCGCAATGGCAACCGCGCTGCGCCGCCGGCGATGGCGTGCCGAGGGCGCGGGAACGCGGATAGTTGCCGCAAGACGCGTGCCTGGCAAGCCGAACCGTGCCGCAGGCCGCGCTTCTCTCCGGTAAGTTTTAAATGATTCTCATCGGCATCGGCGCGAATTTGCCGACGGCGCGATTCGGTCCGCCGCGCGCGGGTTGCGAGGCGGCCGTGGCGATGCTGGGCGAGTTCGGGGTTACCGTCCTCCGCCGCTCGCGATGGTATGAAAGCGAGCCGGTTCCGCGTTCGGACCAGCCGTGGTTCGTGAACGGCGTCGTTCTCGTCGAAACCGCGCTCGATCCGGAGGCGCTCCTTGACGTGCTTCACGCGATCGAGGCGCGCTTCGGGCGGGTGCGTCAGGCGCTCAATGCGCCGCGGGTGATCGATCTCGATCTGTTGGTCTATGGTGATCTCGTCAGGGTGGATACCAGGCCACCGGCACTGCCCCATCCCAGGCTCGCCGGCCGGGCATTCGTCCTGCTGCCGATGAGGGACGTGGCCCCCCGCTGGCGCGATCCCGGCTCCGGACGATCGCTCGATGAGATGATCGCGGCCTTGCCGGGCGATTACACCGCCCGGCCCCTGCCGGAGGGGGCGAAGGACCCGCCATCGAGCTAAATCGGCGGTAAAAGCCGTGCGGCTTGCGTCTCGGGTCTTCTCCCCTATATAACAACCTCTTCGGGCGGGGTTGAGACAACCCATGATGCCGAAAAGCCATATCTTTTGAATTCAACGGCTTAGAGGATTTTTCGTATGGCACGCGTGACGGTCGAGGACTGCATTCTGAGGATTCCCAACCGCTTCGACCTCGTCATCGTGGCGTCGCAGCGTGCCCGCGCCATCGCGGCGGGGGCCGCATTGACCCTCGATCGCGACAACGACAAGAACCCCGTGGTGTCGCTGCGCGAGATCGCCGATGCGACGATCGACATCGCCGAGATGGAAGAGAACGTGATCAAGGGCTTGCAGAAGGTCGTCGAGATCGACGAGCCGGAGCCCGACGACGAGATGGAAATGTTGACGGCGGGCGGGCTTGCCGAAGTGGTCAGCGAGGATCTCGGCCAGATCATCGAAGAGGGCGAGGAGCCGATCGAGGACAGCGAGGTCGAGCCGGGCGCGACCGAAGCGAGCGAGGAACGGCCGAGCGAGGATGCCGCCGAGGCCGAACTCGGCGCGGCGGAAGACGGCGAGGCCGATCAGCCCGAAGAATGATGCGGTGCCCGGCTCGGGCGCGCGGCTCAGTCGGCCCGAGCGGCCCAGCGCGTCCGGTTTAGCCCGCGAAGCGGCCCACGAACTCCGGCCGGATGGGCCGATGATGCGCCAGAATGATCTCGTCGAGCAGGTCAGGTCCTACGATCCATCGGCGGATGTGGATCTGCTGAACCGCGCCTATCAGTTCTCGATGAAGGCGCATGGGACCCAGCGCCGCGAATCCGGTGATCTCTACTTCTCCCATCCGCTCGAGGTCGCGGGCATTCTCAGCCGCTACAAGCTGGATTGTGCGTCGATCGCGACCGCGCTTCTCCACGACACGGTCGAAGACACGCTCGCGACGCTGGACGAGATCGAAGCGCAGTTCGGCGAAGAGATCGCCCGGCTCGTCGATGGCGTGACCAAGCTGTCCCGCATCGAGCTGCAATCGGACAAGACCAAGCAAGCCGAGAACTTCCGGAAGCTCGTCCTCGCCATGTCCGAGGATTTGCGCGTGCTTCTCGTCAAGCTGGCGGACAGGGTCCACAACATGCGGACGCTGTCGTTCATACCGAGCGCGGAGAAGCGCCGTCGCATCGCGCGCGAGACCATGGACATCTATGCGCCGCTGGCCGAGCGCATCGGCATGCACGACATCAAGGACGAGTTGCAGGACCTCGCCTTCCAGGAGCTCAATCCGGAGGCGCGCGGCTCGATTCTGAAGCGGCTCGAGTTCCTGCGTGAGCAGGGCGGGGCGCTCGTGCCGCGCATCATCGACCAGCTCCAGAAGACGCTCGCCGACGGCGCGGTCGACGCCGAGGTGTCCGGCCGCGAGAAGGCGCCCTTCTCCGTCTGGGGCAAGATGCAGCGCAAGAACGTCACCTTCGAGCAGCTCTCCGACATCATGGCGTTCCGCGTGACCGTCGACACCGTGCCCGAGTGCTATCGCGCGCTCGGGGTGATTCATGGCGCCTACCGGGTCGTGCCGGAGCGGTTCAAGGACTACATCTCCACGCCCAAGCCGAACGGCTACCGCTCGCTCCACACGGTCGTGATCGGGCCCGAGCGCCAGCGCATCGAGATTCAGATTCGAACCAAGGAAATGCACGAGATCGCCGATTTCGGCGTCGCGGCGCATTGGAACTTCAAGCAAGGCAATCCGACGGGCGATCCGCGCCAGTACCGGTGGCTTCGCGAGCTGCTCGACATCCTGGAGCAGGCCGCGGGCCCCGAGGAGTTTCTCGAGCACACCAAGCTCGAGATGTTCCAGGACCAGGTGTTTTGTTTCTCGCCAAAGGGCGATCTCGTCACCATGCCCCAGGGTGCCACGCCGGTCGACTTCGCCTATGCGATTCACTCGGAGGTGGGTGACTGCTGCGTCGGCGCCAAGGTCAACGGGCGCCTCGTTCCGCTGCGCACCGTGCTCCAGAACGGCGACCAGGTGGAAATCGTCACCTCCGCCTCGGCGGCACCGTCGCCGACCTGGGACAGCTTCGTCGTCACGGGCAAGGCGCGCGCGCGTATCCGCCGTATCGTGCGGACCCAGCAGCGCCAGCAATACGTCAGTCTCGGCCGGTCGATCATCGAGCGCGAAGTCCGCCAGCTCGGGCTCGAGCCGTCGGAATCCGTGCTCCAGACGGTGCTCGACCGGTTCGGGTGCGAGACGGTCGAGGATCTCTACGAGCAGCTCGGCTCGGCCCGCCGCCCTGTCCAGGAGGTGGTCGATGCGGCCTACCCGAAGGCCAAGAGCGACAGCGTCTGGGCCAATATCGTTCCCCTCCGTTTTCAGAGCCGGAAGGAGAAGGGAAAGGACCCCGGCATTCCCATCCGCGGCCTCATCCCCGGCATGGCGCTCCATTATGCCGGCTGCTGCACGCCCGTGCCGGGCGATCGCATCATCGGCATCATGACGCCCGGCAAGGGCGTCACCGTTCACACCATCGAGTGCGAGTCGCTCGAAAACTTCGCAGGCGTGCCCGAACGCTGGCTCGATCTGACCTGGGACACGGACACGGGCGGGAACGAGACGCATCTTGTCCGCATCAATGTCGTCGTCGAGAACAAGCCCGGCAGCCTGGGGAGCATTTGCACCGCGATCGGCAGCAACGACGGCAACATCAACAATCTTCGTTTCGTGAACCGCGCGCCCGACTTCTATGAGATGAGCATCGATATCGACGTCCGCGACGTGAGGCAGCTGACCTATATTATGGCGGCTCTGCGCGCGATGCCAGCGGTGAGCTCGGTCGAGCGCGCACGCGGATGATCCGCGAAGGAGAGGGGCCATGAGCCGAACGCTGCGCCTGGGGGTCAACATCGATCACGTCGCGACGATCAGGAACGCGCGGGGCGGCCTGCATCCCTATCCCGTGCGCGCGGCGCGTCTCGCGGCCGAGGCCGGCGCCGACGGCATCACGGCGCATCTCAGGGAAGACCGCCGCCATATCGCGGACCGCGACATCGCGCGCCTTGCGACCGAGATCGAGCTTCCGCTCAATCTCGAGATGGCCGCGACGGAGGAGATGCTCAAGATCGCGCTCCGCCACCGGCCGCACGCCGCCTGCATCGTGCCCGAGAAGCGCGAGGAGCGGACGACCGAAGGCGGCCTCGACGCGGCGCGCGGCCAGACTCATCTGAGACCCTTCGTCAAGGCACTGGGCGATGCGGGAATCCGCGTCTCGCTCTTCATCGAGCCCGATCCGAAGCAGCTCGACGCGGCGCGGGCGCTCGGTGCGCCGGTCGTCGAGCTCCATACCGGCGCCTATTGCGCGGCGGAGGGGCGCACGCGGGACGAGCTGCTCGTGAAGATGCAGACCGCGGCCGCGCATGCCGCGGCGATCGGGCTCGAATGCCATGCCGGTCACGGATTGAGCTACGACACCGTGGTGCCGATCGCCCAGATCGCGACGATCGTCGAGCTCAACATCGGCCATTTCCTCGTGGGGGAGGCGATCTTCAGCGGTCTCGACCACGCGATCCGGCGCATGCGGGCGCTGATGGACAAGGCGCGCGCCGAGCCGGGCGCTCGGCGATGAGGGCGCCGTGATCCTCGGCATCGGCAGCGATCTCGTCGACATCCGGCGCATCGAGCAGACGCTCGATCGGTTCGGCGAGCGCTTTCTCGCGCGTGTTTTCACCGAGGAGGAGCGGCGGCGCTCCGAGCGGCGCGCCAATCGCGGCGCGAGTTACGCGCGGCGCTTCGCGGCCAAGGAGGCGTGTTCGAAGGCGCTCGGCACCGGATTCCGGCGCGGCGTGTTCTGGCGCGACATGGGCGTCGTCAATCTGGCATCGGGCAAACCGACGCTCATGCTCACCGGCGGCGCCGCGGCGCGGCTGGCCTTGCTCGTGCCCGATGGTATGAGCGCCCAGATCGACCTTTCGATCACCGACGATCCGCCGATCGCCCAGGCGATCGTGATCATCTCCGCGGTGGCCATCGACGGGCGCGAGAACGGCGCCGCGCGCATGCCGAGCAACGACCGGTGATGGGGCGCGTGAACGCATGACGATCGACATGGCGCATTTCTCGCCGTGGAGCGGCCTCGCGGGCGGCGCGCTCATCGGGCTTGCGGCGGTTCTGATGATGGGGCTCCAAGGCCGCGTCGCCGGGGTGAGCGGCATCGTCGGCGGCATTCTTCGTCCCGCGCGGGGCGATGTCGGTTGGCGGCTCGGTTTCGTCTTGGGATTGATCGTCGGTGTCGCGATCGACTGTGCCGCGGCCGGTGTCTGCTGGTTCGCGTCCGACTTGCCGATCGAGATCGCCGCGTCGCCCGCGCTTCTCGTCGTCGCCGGCCTGCTCGTCGGATTCGGCACTCGGCTCGGCCGGGGCTGCACGAGCGGGCATGGCGTGTGCGGGCTCGCGCGCCTCTCGCGCCGGTCGATGGCGGCGACCGCCGTCTTCATGGCGTCGGGATTCCTGACCGTCTTCGTCATGCGGCATGTGATGGGCGGGCTCTGATGCGCCACGTCGCGGCGGCGCTTCTCGCGGGTGTCCTCTTCGGGCTCGGCCTTGCGGTCTCGGGGATGGTCAATCCGGCGAAGGTCCTGGGGTTCCTCGATCTTGCCGGCGCATGGGACCCCACGCTTGCCTTCGTGATGGCGGGCGCGCTCGTCACGACGATGATCGGCTATCGGCTGGTCCTCCGCCGGCCCGGCCCCGTTCTCGGCGGCTCGTTCCCCGCACCGGCGACGTCCGCGATCGACAGGCCTCTCATCCTCGGCGCGCTCATCTTCGGGGTCGGCTGGGGTCTTGTGGGATTCTGTCCGGGTCCGGCCATCGCGTCGCTGGCCTATCTCGATCCCGGCTCATTCCTGTTCGTGGCCGCGATGGTCGTGGGGATGTGGTTCCAGGGTCGGATTGATCGCAAGGCCGGGTGAGGGGGCCGGGCGCCGCGGCCTCGCCACGGGCATCTCTCCTTGACAGGCGGGCGAAGCCTTGGCTTGATCCACCCTTCCAATTACCCACAAGCGGAATTTTGATAATAAAATGAATGCTTTAAGAGAGGAAAGGGTGACCCAGAGCAAGCCCGGCGGCCTGCGCGAGACGATCAAGACCGTGGTCTATGCGGTTCTGATCGCGCTCGGCATCCGCACGTTTTTCTTCGAGCCCTTCAATATTCCATCGGGTTCGATGATCCCGACGCTGCTCGTCGGCGACTATCTGTTCGTCTCGAAATTCTCCTACGGCTACAGCAAGCACTCCCTCCCGTTCAGCCTGTCGCTCTTCTCCGGCCGCATCTTCGGGCGCGATCCCCAACGAGGCGACGTCGTCGTGTTCAAGCTGCCGCGCGACGGCAAGACCGACTACATCAAGCGCATCATCGGCTTGCCCGGCGACAGCGTGCAGATGCAGCACGGCATTCTCTACCTCAACGACAAGCCCGTGCCGCGCGAACGCGTCGAGGACTACATGGGGTCGGTGCACGGCGGGGACGGCCACCCCATCACCCAGTTCGTCGAGACGCTGCCAAGCGGCAAGAGCTACCACATCCTCAAGATGACCGCCGACGGTCCGCTCGACGACACGCCGGTCTTCCAGGTGCCGGCCGGTCATTTCTTCGCGCTCGGCGACAATCGCGACAATTCGCTCGACAGCCGCGCCGCGGGCGGCGTCGGTTACATTCCGAGCGAGAACCTCATCGGCCGCGCCGAGTTCATGTTCTTCTCGACCAATGGCGAGGCGCGCCTCTGGGAGGTCTGGAAGTGGCCGATCGCAATTCGCTTCAACCGGCTGTTCAGGCCGGTGGATTGACGGCACGAGGGAACGCGGGGCTCGATGCGCTGCTGGCGCGGCTGCCCCATCGTTTCGCGCGCCCGGAGTTGCTGGACGAGGCGCTGACCCACCGGAGCGCCGAGAAGAGCCGGCAGGGCCGGCCTCTCACCAACGAACGTCTCGAATTTCTCGGCGACCGCGTGCTCGGCCTTGCCATCGCGGAGTGGCTGATGGAGCGGTTCCCCCAGGAGGACGAGGGTGCCATGAGCCGGCGCCTTGCGGGTCTCGTGCGCCGCGATTCGCTGGTCGTCGTGGCGGAGAGCCTGGGTTTGGGCGAGGCGGTCTGGTTCGGCCCCACGGCGGATGGCGGGCGCGGGCGCGCCAATCTTCTGGCCGATGCGTGCGAGGCGCTGATCGGCGCCGTGTATCTCGATGGCGGGATGGCGGCGGCGGCGGCGTTCATCCGGCAGGCCTGGGAGCCGCTCGTGAGCCGGGCGGTCGAGCCGCCGAAGGACGCGCGAACGGCGCTGCAGGAGTTGGTGCAATCCATGGGGAAACCCTTGCCCGTCTACGAAACGATTCGCGTCGCTGGCCCCGACCACGCGCCGCGCTTCCTCATGCGCGTGTCGCTCGCGGGCGAGCCGCCGGCGGAAGGCGAGGGTGCGACCAAGCAAGCGGCGAGCGAGGCAGCGGCCTCCGCCCTGCTGCGCCGGCTGGGCGGCGCCACATGACGGAGGACGCGAGACGCTGCGGCTATGTGGCCCTGCTCGGCCCACCCATTGCGGGAAAGTCGACGCCCTTGAACGCGCTCGTCGGTACCAAGATTTCCATCGTGACGCCCAAGGTGCAGACGACGCGCGCCCGCGTCATCGGCATCGCGCTCAAAGGGTCGGCGCAGATCGTCTATGTCGACACGCCCGGCATCTTCACGCCGAAGCGCCGCCTCGAGCGCGCCATGGTCGATGCCGCCTGGCAAGGGGCGCGCGACGCCGAAATCATCGTGCTGCTGGTCGATGCCGCGGAGAAAAGAGCGGACGACACGGCCGCGATCGTCGCCGGGCTCAAGGCCGCGAACCGCACGGCGATCCTGGCCCTCAACAAGATCGATCTCGTCGCGCCGCCGACGCTCCTGGCCCTGGCCGACCGCCTCAACCGCGAAGGCGTGTTCACCGACATCTTCATGATCTCGGCGCTGACCCGCGACGGGGTCTCGGATCTCGAGGCGAAGATCATCGCGCTCTTGCCCGAGGGGCCGTGGCTCTATCCCGAAGATCAGGTGACCGATATCCCGCTTCGGCAACTGGCCGCGGAGGCCACGCGCGAGCAGTTGTTCCTCCAGCTCCGCCAGGAATTGCCCTACGCCCTGACGGTCGAGACCGAATCGTGGGAGGAGCGCGAGGACGGCAGCGTGCGCATCGAGCAGACCATCTATGTCGAGCGCGAGAGCCAGAAGGGAATCGTCCTCGGCCAGGGCGGCCAGCGCATCAAGGCGGTCGGGGCCGCGTCCCGCGCGACGCTCGAACGGTTCTTCGACAGGCGGGTGCATCTCTTCCTCGTGGTCAAGGTCCGCACCGGCTGGCACGACGATCCCGCGCGCTACCGGGCGATGGGTCTCGATTTCGATGTGTAGCGCCGCCCGGACACGGCCGGCCCGGTAGCGCGTCTCAATCATGGATTGGTCGGACGAAGGCATCGTTCTCTCGGCACGGCGGCACGGCGAATCCTCGGCGATCGCCATGCTGCTGACCGAAGGGCATGGCCGGCATGCGGGGCTGGTGCGCGGCGGAAGCGGCAAGCGCGCGCGCGGCATGCTCGAACGCGGCAACCGCGTGCATGCGGCATGGCACGCGCGGCTCGAGGAGCATCTCGGCACGCTGCGCTGCGAGCTGGTCGGCAGCACGGCGGCCGGCGTGTTCGACGATCCCCTGCGTCTCGCCGTTCTCGCCGCCGCCTGCGCGGTCGCGGAGGTGGCGCTGCCCGAGCGAGAGCCGCATCCGCTCATCTATGCCGGCCTCGCGCGCGTGCTGGCCTCCCTCGACGGCGATGCGTGGGGCGAGACCTATGTGCGGTGGGAGATGTCTCTCCTCAGCGAGCTCGGCTTCGGCCTCGATCTCAGCGCCTGCGCGGCGACAGGCCGGAACGATGAATTGTCCTATGTCTCGCCGCGATCGGGCCGGGCGGTGTCGCTTTCGGCCGGCGAGCCCTACAAGGACCGCTTGCTCGCCCTGCCGCGCTTTCTCCTGGAGGACGGGGCGGCCGTGGACGCGCCGGCGCTCGTCGCCGGCCTCGCGCTGACGGCGCATTTCCTGGCCGAACATGTCCTGGCCCCGCACGGACGGACGCTCCCGGATGCGCGCCTGCGCCTCGCCGACCGCGTGGCCCGGCTCTAGGGCTCGAGCGGGCTCTACCGCAATATTTTGACTGTTCCGCTTGCCAGCCCACTAGGGCTTGGGCATAACGGGGCATGGCCAAGTCGGCGAATGCCGGTGAAATCCGCCCGACGCCGCTCGCCCAAGCCCTGGGCGAGCGGTATCTCTCCTATGCGCTCTCCACCATCATGGCGCGCTCGTTGCCCGACGTGCGCGATGGGTTGAAGCCGGTCCACCGCCGCCTTCTCTACGCCATGCGGCTCATGCGCCTCGATCCCGAGGCCGGCTTCAAGAAATGCGCGCGCGTCGTCGGCGAGGTCATCGGCAAGTATCACCCGCATGGCGACGTGGCGGTCTACGACGCGCTCGTGCGCCTCGCCCAGGATTTCGCGCAGCGCTATCCCTTGGTCGAGGGGCACGGCAATTTCGGCAATATCGACGGGGATAACGCCGCGGCGATGCGCTACACCGAAGCGCGTCTCACGGCGGTCGCCCAGGCGCTTCTCGACGGCCTCGACGAGGACACCGTCGACTTCCGCACGACCTATGACGGCGAAGGCGAGGAGCCGCTCGTTCTGCCGGCCAACTTCCCCAATCTTCTCGCGAACGGGGCGACCGGCATCGCCGTCGGAATGGCGACGAGCATCCCGCCGCACAACGCGGCGGAGCTGTGCGACGCGGCGCTCCACCTCATCAAGTTTCCCAACGCGACGGTCTCGAAGCTCGTCGAGATGGTGCCGGGCCCGGACTTCCCGACGGGCGGTATCATCGTCGAGCCGCCTGAATCGATTCGCGAGGCCTATGCGACCGGGCGCGGCGGGTTCCGCGTCCGCGCGCGCTACGAGGTCGACCGCCAGAAGGGCGGGACCTACCGGGTCATCGTCACCGAAATCCCGTATCAGGTGCCGAAGTCGCGCCTCATCGAGCGGATCGCGGAATTGCTCGCCGAGAAGAAGCTCGCGGCACTCGCCGACATCCGCGACGAATCCTCGGCGGATCTTCGCATCGTGCTCGAGCCGCGCAGCCGAGCCATCGCGCCCGAGACCCTGATGGAAACGCTGTTCCGGCAGACCGACCTCGAGACCCGCGTGCCGCTCAACCTGAACGTGCTGGATGCGGACAACACGCCGCGCGTCATGAATCTGCGCGAGGTGCTCCGCGCCTTCCTCGATCACCGGCACGTGGTCCTGCTGCGGCGCTCCCGGCACCGGGTCGCCGGGATCGACCTCCGGCTCGAAATTCTCGACGGCTACCTCATCGCCTATCTCAACATCGACGCGGTCATCCGGATCATCCGCACCGAGGACGATCCGAAGACCGCGATGATGAAGAAATGGAAGCTCTCCGAGGTCCAGGCCGAGGCGATCCTGAACATGCGCCTCCGGGCGCTCCGCAAGCTCGAGGAGATCGAGATCAAGCGCGAGCACGATGCGCTGTCGGCGGAGAAGAAGGACCTCGTGCGTCTCTTGAAGGACGAGGGGCGGCGGTGGTCAACGATCGCCGATCAGATCAAGGCGACGCGCGCACGCTTCGGCCCCACGACTGCGCTCGGGCGGCGGCGGACGAGCTTCGCCGAGGCGCCGGCGGCGGAGATCGTCCCCATCGAGGCCATGATCGAGCGTGAGCCCATCACCGTCGTGTGTTCGGAGAAGGGCTGGATCCGGGCGCAGAAGGGCCACATCACGGATACCGCCGAGCTTCGCTACAAGGAAGGCGACCAGGGAAAGTTCGTCCTCCCGGCGCAGACGACGGACAAGCTGCTCGTCTTCGCGACGAACGGGCGGTTCTACACGATCGGCGCCGATCGGCTCCCCGGCGGGCGCGGCATGGGCGAGCCGCTCCGGCTCATGGTCGACCTCGAGAACGAGCACGACGTGACCGCGATTCTCGTCCATCGGCCCGGTGCCAAGTACCTCGTCGCGGCCAGCGACGGGCGAGGCTTCATCGTCTTGGGCGACGAGGTGATCGCCCAGACGCGCGCCGGCCGGCAAGTCATGAACGTGCGCGATGCCGTGCGCGCCAATATCTGCGTCCCGGCCGAGGGCGATACGGTCGCCGTGTTGGGCGAGAACCGCAAGCTGCTGATCTTCCCGCTCGACGACGTGCCGGAGTTGACCCGCGGGCGCGGCGTGATCCTCCAGAAATATGCGAGTGGCGGCCTTGCCGATGCGATCGTGTTCACGCTGTCGGCGGGTCTTGTCTGCCAGGGCGGCGAGCGCAGCCGGACCTTCACCGACCTCGCGGATTGGATCGGCAAGCGCGCCCAGTCCGGCCGCCTGCCGCCCCCCGGATTCCCCCGCTCGAATCGGTTTGCCTGAGCCTGTCCCCGCGCTATAAGGGCGGGACGGTTTTCCGGAAAAAGACGGGGGATTCCATGCGTGCACAGGCTGAGACGACGCTTATCGGCGCCATCGCGCCGCGATGGGATGTGCCGGCCGTGCTGCGCAATGCGCTTCTCGCGGTTCTCGGCAGCCTCTTCGTCGCGGCCTCGGCGCAAATCCAGGTGCCGTTGTGGCCGGTGCCGATCACGGGGCAGACCTTCGCCGTGCTGGTCGTCGGCATGGCGTATGGCTCGCGCCTCGGGGCCGCGACCCTCGCACTCTATCTCGCGGAAGGGGCCGCGGGGCTTCCGGTTTTCGCCAAATGGGCATCGGGGTCGGCGGCCATCACGGGGGCGACGGGCGGCTATCTCGTCGGATTCATCGTCGCGGCCGCGGTCGTCGGCTGGCTCGCGGAGCGCGGGTGGAGCCGGTCCACCGTTCGAACGGCCGGCGCCATGGTGATCGGCAATCTCATCATCTATGCGCTGGGATTGCCGTGGCTGGCGCTTTTCTTCGCGGGGCCCGGGGCCGCGTATCTCGCTTCGACCGGTGCCGCGACCGCGCTGGGGGCGGCCGTTGCCAAGGGGCTGCTGCCGTTCCTCGTCGGCGATGCGGTGAAGCTTGCGCTCGCGGCCTGCCTCATGCCGCTCGCGTGGAAGGCCGTCGGGCTCATCCGGCGCTGAGCTGAACGCGCGGGCGACCCGGGCGCCTGCCAGGATTCCGTCGCCGGCCGCGCCCTGCCTCAACCGGCCGGAAGAGTGGTGCCCCGAAGCTCGAGATAGGCGCGGTCCGACACCTCGGACCATGCCGTCGCCATCTTGCGGAAGTCCGTGTAGCTTTCGTAGACTCGTTTCGTCATGTCATCGGCGCTGGCGACTTCGGTGAGAACGTCTTCGGACATTTTCGCGAGCGCAGACAGAACCGAATCGGGGAACCGGCGAAGCTGAACCTGATGCTGGCCGATCAGCGTCACGAGGGCCTTCGCGTTGTTGGCGGCGAATTCCGCGTGAAGCATATCGTTCTCGGCGGCCGCGCACATCTCGATGAGACCGCGCTGTTCGGGGGCGAGATCGTCCCACAGCTTCTTGTTGATGCCGAGCGTGACCGCGGCACAGGGTTCGTGGAAACCCGGATAGTAGTAATTCTTCGCGACCTTGTGAAAGCCGAAGGCGAGATCGCCCCACGGCCCGATCCATTCCGCCGCGTCGATCGATCCCGCCTCGAGCGCGCCGAGGATTTCGCTGCCGGGCATGGCCACGACCGAGGCGCCGAGACGCCGCATCACTTCGCCGCCGATTCCCTGCACCCGGATGCGCAGACCCTTCAGATCCTCGACCGCGCGAATCTCCTTCGTGTACCAGCCGCCCATCTGGGCGCCGGAATTGCCGGCGAGAATCGGCTTGATGTTGAACCCCGCGGACAACTCGTCCCAGAGCGCCTGGCCTCCGCCGAAGCGGATCCACGCTCCGAGCTCGATCGCCGTCAGCCCGAGCGGGACGGACGCGAAGAAGTTGTAGGCTCTCGATTTGCCCTGCCAGTAATACTCGGGTCCGTAATACATGTCGGCCGCTCCGCTCGACACGGCGTCGAACGACCCGAAGGCTGGCGCGATTTCGCCGGGACCATAGACTTTGGCGCGGAGCCGGCCTGCGGTTGCGTCCGCGATTCGCTTGGCAAGTCGCTCGCTGCTTGGCCCGAGCCCCGGCGTCTCCTTGGCCCATGCCGAGACAAGCCGGAGTTCGCGGCTGCTGGGCGAGGCGGAGGGAATGACGGTTTTCCTGCCGTCCGCGGCGAGCCCGTACCCGGCCACGGTCCCGATCACGGCCCCTGCGCTCGCGCCGGTCAGGAAATCACGACGGTGCATCATCGCTGGGCGACCTGGATCACATACTCCCCCATCTCGGCTGGCGGGCCATCACACCGGCGCGCCCGGGCGTTGGGCGCCCCCATGCCGGTCGCCCTGACATTACAATGCCGGATCAAGAAACGGCAATCATGCGCGGCGTTCAGGCGACCAATCGAGCCCAGCCGTTCGTGCCGAGCGCTTCGAGGGGCCGGAATCGCGCCTTGTAGGCCATCTTGCGGCTCGATTCGATCCAATAGCCGAGATAGGCGTAATGCTGTCCTTCGCCGCGCACGCGGTCGATCAGCCACAGCACCATGAAGGTCCCGACGCTGGCCGAGGCGAGCGTCGGATCGAAAAAACTGTAGACAGCCGACATGCCGTCTTCGAGGCGGTCGACGAGGCACGTACCCTGGAGCGCGCCGGTCGGTGTGCGGAATTCGACGATCATGCTTTCGACCGGCGTGTCTTCGATCATGCCGCGAAAATCATCGTAATCCATGGCGGACATCTCGCCGTCGCCGTGTCGAGCCTCGACGTAGCGGCGGAAGAGGCGATATTGCTCCGGCGTCGCGACGGGTG
Organism: Alphaproteobacteria bacterium; assembly: GCA_041484095.1. Lineage (GTDB taxonomy): Bacteria > Pseudomonadota > Alphaproteobacteria > CADEGL01 > CADEGL01 > JBGPGW01. The sequence continues at coordinate 22,861 of JBGPGW010000007.1, forward strand.
GGCGCTCCGTGATCGCGATGGTGCCGTTGCGCCGGATCACGCGGCGCTGCGAGAGGCTCGGGGTGAACTCGGCCACCACCACGCGGACGGGCGTGCAGGCATTGCACCCCGGACAATCCGGACGGTAAACGATTCGATGGCTGCGCCGGAAGCCGTGCCGCACGAGCACGCCATACACGGTGGTGCCCTCCGGGCTGCCGAGCTCGGCGAAGATGTTCCGCTCGACCCGCCCCGGCAGATAGGGGCAGGGCTGGGGCGAGGTGCGGAAAAAGAACCGTGGCAGTCGGCTCGACTGCTGCGTCATCGCGGCGGCGCTCCCGATCCGAAAGGATAAGGATACGCCCGGGCGGCGCCGCGCACCACTGTCTCGGTGCGCCGAGCCGGGCGCGCCGGCGGGGGCTATTTGGCGGCGGTGTGAGCCTTGCCGGATTTGGCCGGGGGCGCGGTGCCGGCCGGGGGTTCAGCCATGTGGTCCGGGTTGTTCTCGCGGAGCAGGATGATGCTGATCCGGCGGTTGCGGGGGCTGAAGGGCTCGTTGCCGACGAGCGGTTCGATTTCCGCCTTGCCGACGACGCGGGAGACGCGGTCGACCGGCAATCCGGAATCGAGCAGGGCGCGCCGGCTCGCATTCGCGCGCTCGACGGAGAGCTCCCAGTTGCTGTAGCCCTTGTTGTTGGCATAAGGGCGCGCGTCGGTGTGGCCGGCGACCGCGATCTTGTTCGGTAATTTCTGGACGACGCGCGAGATCTGATTCATCAGGCTGCGCGTGTGCGGCAAGAGCTCGCTGCTGCCGACGGCGAACATCGAAAGCCCGTCCTGATCGACGACCTGGATGCGCAGCCCCTCGGGCGTGCGGTCGATGATCAGGCTTTCGGCCAGCTTCTGCAACTCGGGTATGGTCCCGATGGCTTCCTTGAGGTCGCGTTCCGCCGCGGCGAAGTGCTCCTCCTCGCGCTTGGCGAGCTGCTTCATCAGCTCGTCTTCGGTGAGCATTTTCGTCTTGCTGATCTCGGGGTCCTCGCCGTCGGAGGCGTCGGAAACGGGTTTCGAATCGACGTTCCGAAGCGAGACGAGGACGCCGCTCGATTCCCCGACCTTGATCTGCTTGGTGTCGATCGACTTGCCGCCGAGGATATTGTCGCTGCCGGAGCTTTCGCGCGATACGGCGGCCGGGGTGAAATACTCGGCGATGCCTTCCTTCTGCTCTGCGGTCGTGACGCTGAGCAGCCACAGAAGGAGGAAGAACGCCATCATCGCGGTGACGAAGTCGGCGTAGGCGACTTTCCACGCGCCGCCATGATGGTCGTCGTGGTGACCGCCGACCTTCTTGATGATGATGATGGGCTTCTCGTTGTCAGCCATGATCAGGACAACACGAGATTAGGGGGTGATCGTCGGCAGCTCGGCGCAGGCCTGCTCGACCTCGAAGAAGCTGGGCCGTACGTTCGACAAGAGCGCCTTGCGCGCGAATTCGACGGCGACCGAGGGCGCATAGCCGTGCAAATGGGCCAGGAGGCCCGCCTTGATACAGGTCAGGTATCGCCCCTCGGCCTCGTAGGTGCCCTTGAGCGCATTGGCGGTCGGCCCCACGAACCCGTAGGCCATGAACACGCCGAGGAACGTGCCGACCAGCGCCATGGCGATCAGGCCGCCGAGAATTTCGGGCGGCTCGGTGATGTGGGTCATGGTCTTGATGACGCCGAGCACCGCGGCGACGATGCCGAGCGCAGGCAGTCCGTCGGCGACGGTCTGGACCGCCTTCGTCACCTGCATTTGCTCCTCATGGTGCACGTTGATTTCCTCGCTCATCAATTCGTCCATGATGTGCGCGGAATCGGTGCCGAGCGTGAGCAGGCGCAGATAGTCGCAGAGGAAATCGACCGCGTGATGGTTCTGATGGAAGTGCGGGAACCGCTGGAAGATGGCGCTCTCTTCCGGCTTTTCGATATGCTGCTCGATCGCCAGCGCCCCCTTGGTGCGCAGAAGCTTGAACATCACGAACAGCAGGCCCAGCAGCTCGAGGTAATTGTCCTTGGTGTAGCGCGAGCCCTTGAGCAGCGCGCCGAACGCGCTGAACGCGCGCATCACCACGACCTTCGGATTGCCCGCGACGAACGCGCCGAGAGCGGCCCCGCCAATGATGACGAGCTCCAAGGGCTGGATGAGAACTGAAAACTTGCCGCCGGCGCCGAGGTAGCCGCCTAAGACGCAGACCACGACGATCAGCAACCCAGCAATAACGAACATGTTTCCGCCTCGCGCCGCCCGGTTAGGGCTGGTCGAGCGAGACTGCCCGATCTAGGTTAAAAAGGTGTTTAGTCAGAGACTTAGGAAGGTCCCGTGCGGGCGGTTCCCCCGAGCTGGCGGGCCGGAAACCCAGCCATTTTGAGGCGTTGGCAGATTTCTTCGGCGTGGGCGCTGTCCCTTGTCTCGAGAACGACGTCGAGCTCGGCAAGCTTAACGGGCACGTCGTAGAACAGGCGGTGATGGTAAATTTCGACGATATTGCCCCCGCAGGCCCCGATCGCCTCGGCCACGCGGGCAAGCACCCCGGGCCGGTCGCTGATTTCGAGGCGGAGGCGGACGAGCCGGCCTTCCCGGACGAGCCCCCGCATGAGGATCGAGGCCAAGATCCGCGTGTCGATATTGCCGCCTGAGACGACCAGTCCGACCCGGCGTCCGGCATAGAGCGTGCGGTTCTCGATGACGGCGGCGAGCGCCGCCGCGCCGGCCCCTTCGGCGATCGTCTTTTCGATCTCGAGCAACATCAGCACGGCGCGTTCGATGTCGGTTTCCTCGACGGCATGAAGCCGCTTGACGAGCGCGGCGACGACGGGGCGGGTGCGCTTCCCGGGGTGCTTGACGGCGATGCCTTCGGCGATCGTCTGGCCACCCACACGCGGCGCCTCGCCGCGGAGCGCCTGAATCATGGAGGGATAGAGCGCGGTCTGAACGCCGTGAATTTCGATCGAGGGCTTGATCGCGGTCGCGGCAATAGCCATGCCCGCGATGAGCCCGCCGCCGCCGATCGGCACGACGAGGCAATCGAGATCCGGCCGCTCCTCCAGCATTTCGAGCGCGACCGTGCCTTGCCCCGCGATGATGTGGTCGTCGTCATAGGGATGCACGAAGGTGAGCGCCCGCTCACGCTGAATCGCCTCGGCATGCTCGGCGGCCGCGCTCAGATCGTCGCCGTGCTGGATGACCTCGGCGCCGAAGTTCTGGGTATGGATGACCTTGATGAAAGGCGTGCCCTTCGGCATCACGATGGTGGCCGGGATGCCGAGGCGCTGAGCATGATAGGCAACGCCCTGGGCATGATTGCCGGCCGAGGCTGCGATCACGCCCGCGCGGCGTTCATGCGCTCCAAGGCTCGTCAGCTTGACGAGGGCCCCGCGATCCTTGAACGAGGCGGTGTATTGAAGGTTCTCCAGCTTGAGGTAAATCTCCGCGCCCGTGATCTCGGACAAGGTGCGCGAATGTACGGTCGGCGTGCGCACCACCGCTCCGCCGATGGTGCGCGCCGCGGCGCGTATCGTCTCGATCGTCACGGCCATCGTGCCACCTTCTTGCCGCCCAGCCCTTCCGGCGGGCATTCGGGGCCAACCGGCGTCTCGCGTCAAGTTGCCTCGACGATCACGGCGCGCTCGCGGGCGTCAGCCTGAGGGTGGTGACGTCGTCCGTCCGGCCCGCCTCCAGTCGCGGAATGGTCAGGTAGTCGAGCCCACGCCATAGGGATGCCAGGTCGCGGTAGTGGCGCGAAAACGGGTGGCCGGACTGGCCGGTCGGCACGATGAAGCGCGAACGGTCGAGATCGGCCAGGTCATAGATCGCGCGAAAGCTCGCGACGTGGACGGCACGATAGGGCGATTCGTCGCCCATGAGCGTGGGCATGGCCCGAAGAAGCGTGTCGGTGCCGCCAGCCAGGGGAAGCTCGATCCCGAACCAGCGGTTGATGAGAGGAAAATGCTCGAAGAGCCGGTGCCGAAAGCGCACCGTGTGGGCTTTTCCCCACTGCCACGTTTCCATCGACGAGCCGAATCGCGAGGAGATCTCCGCGATCGCGTCCTTGAGCGACAGCGTCACCTGACGGGCGCAACTCTCGCGGGCGGACCTGGCGCCGCACCACGGCGAGTCCGGGCCGAGCGCCAATTTGAGCGCTGTGCCGCCCATCATGCCGAAATGCGGGCGGTCGTCGCCGAGCGCGTCCTCAAGAAGCCGCCGGTCGAGTGCCCGGAGCCACGCCGCGAAGATCAAGGGCTCGGCGCGATCCTCCGCCATGCTTCCATCCCAGCGCGAGAGGCGATCGAGCGCCTCGTTGATGGACACATCAGGCGCCTCGATCTGCGCCACGAGCACGGGCAGCATCTCCTGCGCCATGAGCGAGAGCGTGTCGCCCTGCATCGACGCGGATTCGTCGAGCGTGAGCGGCGCGGCCCCGGCGAGGCGCTGCTCGATTCGTCTCGCGCGGTAGGGATCCTCCCAGGCGCGCGCGAGGTAGTAGGGATAGCCCCGCCCGGCGGGCCGGTTGTTGGCATTGATAAGACGGCCCTCGGGCGGATTCAGCGCGTGCGGAAGGTTCTCGTAGGGGATGAAGCCGGTCCAGTCGCCCGAATCCGTCGAGCCGTCGGCCGGCAGGAACCCGTCGGACGCGCGCCGAATCGGAATGCGGCCCGGCGCGTAAAACCCGATGTTGCCGTCGATATCGGCATACATGACGAATTGCTGGAGCGCATTGAACTCAGCGAGTGCGTCGACGAACGCCGGCCAATCGCGGGCACGGTTCAGGCGGAAGATGGCGCTTGCGGTCGTATCGTCGGGCAGGAGGTAGGACGTGGTGAGCGCGAGCGCGAGCCCCGCGGCGGGTTGCCGGGCCGGGCCGAGCACGTCGGAGATGACCGGTCCGTGACGGGTCGTGCGGACGGTGATCGTGACGTCGTCGCCGTCCTTCACGCGAATGCGCTCCTCGCGCGTCTCGAAGGGCCGGTCCCCGTCGGGCGTGAGGTACGCGTCGGAATCGCCGGGCGAGGGATGTTCGATGTAGAGATCCTCGACGTCGCTCTGGCTCGATGTCAGGCCCCAGGCGATGCGGCCGTTATGGCCGAGAATGACGAACGGGACGCCGGGCGCGGTGGCGCCGGCCACGTCGAGATCGGGTGCTGTGAGCCGGGCAAGGTACCACTGACTCGGCAATTGCGGATCGAGATGGGGATCGTTCGCGAGAATCGGTTTGCCGGTCGCCGTGCGGCTCCCGTCGACGACCCATGCATTCGAGGCCCCGCCGCCGAAGAAGCCGGCGAGGCGTTCGGGAATCGACCAGGGGACAACGGGCGTCGAAGCAGGGTTCGGCGATGCGAGCGTCGTCGGGGTGTCTTCCCCGTCGGCGGGCCAAAGCGCATCCACGCCTTCGCGCCCGACCCGGGGCAAGACGCGCGCGCGCAGAAGCTCGCTCCGCCAATCGACGGAGAGTTGCATTTCCATCAGCTTGCCCCAGACAAGCGAGTCCGCGGGCTGCCAGGGTTCGGGCACGTGGCCGAGAAGGAGAAACTCCGGCGGCAGCGCACCCTGGCGCGTGGCGAGAAACGAATTGACGCCCGCGGCATAGGCGTCGAGCGCCTCGCGGACATCGGGCGCGAGCGTTCCATAGCTCTCCTCGACGAGACGGTAGAGGCCGAGCGTGCGCATCATGCGGTCGAGATCGAGCGCGCGCGCGCCGACGATTTCCGCGAGGCGCCCGGCGCCGACCCGCCGCATGGCCTCCATCTGCCAGAGGCGATCCTGGGCATGAACGAAGCCGAGCGCGAAATACGCATCGGACGCCGAGCTCGCCTGGATGTGCGGGATGGCGTTGCGGTCGCGGATGATGGTGACGGATGCGTTGATCCCCTCCACCTCGATTACGCCGTCGGTTTGGGGCAAGCCGCTCCTGAGCCAGAGGTAAAGCGCGCCCACGCCGGCGAGAAGCAGGACGCCCAGCACCGCAAAGACCCGCCGGATGCGCCGCGAATGATGGCGCCGTCGTCTGGCCATCACCTGCCTCCCCGCGCGTCGCGGACGCGATCGGCCAATTCGGCAAGGCTCAGGACCGTCATGTCGGCCTCGACCGGCACATCGATGGCGAGTCCGCGGCCGGGCCGGTCGTGCCGCCGGTCGACCCAGACGGTCTTGAGACCGAGCGCTTGCGCGGGCTGAATGTCATGGAACCGGCTTTGAGCCACATGGAGAATCCGGGTTGAGTCGAGTCCCTGACGGTGCAGCGTTTCGATCGCGCGCCGGAAATGCGCGAGGTCGGGCTTGTAAGTCTCGGTATCGTCGGCGGTCACCACGCAATCCAGGGGAACGGCAAGCTTTGCCGACGTCTCGGCGAATGAAATCCGGTCGACGTTCGAGAGGACTCCGAGTCTGTAGAACAGTTTCAGATAGGCAAGCGCCGGCACCGTATCATGAAACGGCCGCCACCGTCCGACCGATCGCTGGAATCGCTCGGCGTCTTCGCTCGATGACTGGGCACCCCACTGGCGCGCCGTGTCGATGAAGGCATCGCGGAGGACGAGCGGATAGGGCTTGAATGGCCGGACGGCCTGGTGTTCGCGCTGGGCCGCGGCGAAGCGGACCAGCATCTCATCCTCGTCGGCTTCGATTTCAGCCGCCATGGCCCATGCCGCGAGATCGAGCCGGATCGACGTCTCCCAATCGATGAGCGTCCCGTAGCAATC
>JBGPGW010000008.1:0-29409 GCA_041484095.1 Alphaproteobacteria bacterium
CGAGCTGATGCCGTTCTGCAGGGCTGAGGGCATCGGCCTTATTCCCTATAGCCCGATGGGAAGGGGCTATCTCTGCGGCCGTGCCCGGCGGCACCCGAAGACGGGCTCCGAACGCTTTCGCTCCGACGACTACGCGCAGAAGCTCTTCGGCCGCCCCTCCGACGAAGCAGTCTTGGATGCCGTCGAGACGGTCGCAAAGGCGCGCGGGGTCGCGGCGGCGCAAATCTCTCTCGCTTGGACCCTCGGCCGGGCCGGAGTCCATTCGCCTGTCTTCGGTGCGACGAAGCCAGAGCATGTCGATGTGGCCGTCTCCGCGCTCTCTATCCGCTTGGAAGGCGAAGAGATCCGCCTTATCGAGAATGCCTATACGGCCCGGCCGATCGGCGGGGCTGGCTGAAGTAACGGAAAGGACCACAGCATCGAAGGTCGGGTTTCGTTATGAAACTGAAGATTTCGGTTTCATCGACGCGCTCGAAGGGGCGAAGCCTCTCCCGTCCCTGACCTGAGCGCCAACACTTATCCGCCAATTGGCGGAGTCCGTCCATCATTTGAGCGAATCTGGCTCGGTGGTGCAGCGAGGTGACGCGCGAAGCCCCCCGATGGCGTGCGGTATCCACGTCAGATTTTTCCCGATTTGAACCCGTGGAGCCGCTTAGCAGAAGGTCATGAGTTTTGTCTGGTATTGGCCGAGTCCCTCCGCCGCTACCACAATACTTTCAATCACTTGCTGGACTTTTCAGAGGCCGAATCCTCTTGCTCATGTGCCCATGAATGTGCGCAAACGCAGGGCCATTCCGGGCAAGTCTCATCAATCGGCAAGCCGTCCCAGTCGTGACACCAGTGCCAATATTTCCCAGTTAGAATGCGGCCGCGACAATGCCGTCAGCCGATGCGGCGTTCGCCATTACCATCATCTTGCCGTTCAATAGGTCGAAGGCGAGACGGTCTCCGCCGCCAACCAACGGGCCCACCTCTCGCTTCAGCGCATCGACTTCCTCGGCACAATCCATGCCGTGGATCTTGAAGGTGAAGCGATACGCTCTCGGCGCCTCCCCCCTCGGGATCTCACCGGATACAGGCCTATCGGTCCCGCAACAGTCCTTTACAGGATCATCGTCTTGCCTCGGCAGTTGGATGGATGTCATGACGCCTCGCATACCGTGTCGCAGCTTTCCTGCCTGCTAGCCTCTGGCCCGGCCTGTTAATTTCTGGATACGCTTGTCGTTCGTTCGGCAGGTACAGTCGCTCTGAGGCCTTGCATCGGCACAGTCCCAAGCCAATATCCCCCCTACAGCGACTAGAGCTTCAAGAGGGAAAAACCGTGCGTGAAACGCCTGGTCAAACCGGAGCCTTATTGATCGGCCAGCTCGCCGATCACACGGGCTGCAAGGTCCAGACCATTCGCTATTACGAGCAAATAGGTCTCATGCCGGAACCAGGCCGGACTGCGGGAAACCAGCGACGCTATGGTCCGGCCGATATCGAGCGGTTGGCGTTCATCCGTCATAGCCGGGAGCTCGGCTTCCCATTGGACGCAATTCGGCAGCTCTTGACCTTGGCGGACGATCCCGACCAGTCCTGCGCCACCGCCGATCAGATCGCGCGGACTCAGCTCCAGGCTGTGGAAAGTCGTATAGCGCGCCTGGCAGCTCTCAAAGCGGAACTTGAGCGCATGGTCGCGCAGTGTGGGCAAGGAAAGATTGCGGAGTGTCGGGTCATCGAAGTCCTGGCGGACCATTCACATGCCAAATGCCTCGATCCGAAGCACAGCATGGCGCCAGCCGAGAGAGCATAGCCATCCGCTCCCTTGTTCATCCAAGGTGTCGAAGAGCTTTAATGGCATTTCCTGCAATCCGACACGCGCTATCTGCAGTTCTTTGATTTGAATGACACATGGCAAGCGTGATTAGCCGCCGAGCGGCGTCGCACTGAGTTGGTATCGAAGCCTCTCCGATTCTGATTGCGAGACGATATCGACACTGGCGGAATGGCTGAAGGTCGTTAACGAATTTGAGTCCGTAGGCTGCATGATCTGCGTCTGCAAGTATGTTCAACCAGGACGGCGGCCAATCCTTCACTTAGGCGTTAGCAATGACCCGCTTCAACCTATCGTGCACTTCGCGTGCGATGTCTCGGAGCTCGGGGTTGTCGATCGCTTGCATCGATGCGACCGGATCGACGGCTGAAATCTCGATCTTCTTGTCTTTCCTCTGCTGCACGATCACGTTGCAGGGCAGCATCGTGCCGATCTTGTCCTCGGCCTGCAGGGCCTGATAGGCGAATTTCGGATTGCACGCGCCCAGGATCCTATATGGCCGGAACTCGACGTTGAGCTTCTTCTTCAATGTTGCCGTGACATCGATGTCGGTCAAGATGCCGAAGCCTTCCTTCCCGAGCTGTTCGGTGAGATCGGCGATCGCTTGATCGAACGACTTCGATACGACCTTGCTGAAGTGATATGTCATGCGCTCTCTCCGGAATTGTGATTGGTCAGGTATCGACACATCGGTCTCTCCTGGAGGTGACGGGTTCAAATCGGCGCCAGGGAAACAAAACGACCCGGGAGGATTAAGCCTCTCAGTCGGCCCAAAATGCTCGACCGGCCAATCGCTTCTTGCCGTGTGATGGTCGGCGATGACGTGAGGCCGCCGGTGACCACACGCGCGACCCATTAGTAATCAAATCAGGTCCTTCTTCTTTTCGAAATATTCGTCCCGCCCGATCTCGCCTTTGGCGTAGCGAAGATCGAGCAGATCACGCGCGCTCGAACCTCCGCGCTCGGCTCTCGGCCGATTTCCCGCACGCCACATGAACCGAATCAATGCGATGACCCCGATGACGACCCCCACGACGATGATCAGCCACAGAATGCCGTGGAATGGCATCCACCACATCCATTCGCCGTGCCATCCCCAGCCTTGGTCTGGATACTGCTGCCACATCCCAACCTCCACAATTCCTTCTCTCGGTTAGCTTCCGAGAACTCGATGGTTCTTGGCTATGGCGTAACGCTCAGCGGCACGGCCATCCCTGCCGCATAGTGGCCGGCAACATTGCAAATCAGCAGATAGGAACCGGGAGCCAGAGCGAGATCGAGCGTGCCCGACGCGTTTGGCGAAAGATCGGCGACTTCGCCAAGCACCTTGACTTGATCTTCGGGGACTTTGCCCCTGGAGTAGTCGTACGGCAGTGGTGCCCCAGGATTGTCAACCGAAACAACCAGGACCTCGTGAACGACGCTTCTCGACCAATTGGTCACATCGAAGCGAATTGAGCCCGCCTTGACGGTCGACTGGTCGAGCCGAATAGCCATCATGCCATGGGCGAACATTCTGCCGCCCATCATGCCCGGACCCATGATCCCAGGGCGCATCATGCCCCGGCCCATCATTCCCATTCCCGACATCGACGACATATCGAGTAGTGCCACTTTGACCGTTGCTGCAGTCTTGGCCGCAACCGCAGGATCCGAGAGAGACGTCAGGATAAATACGAAGGCGGCAAGAGAACGCACAGCGCAACTCATGATTACCCTCGCATTGATGCGCGTGGAGCTAAAACGATGAGTAAGAAACACTACCAAGCGACAGTCGGCGGACTTTGATCTGCATCAACAGAAAGACCGGTCTACGACCCAACCTGCGCCACCCGCGGTTGGCCACCGGCGACGATCCCGCGGCCCCCCCCGGCCCCGCGCCCACCAGCTATCACGGCGCATCACGGAGGCGTTGTCAGGGCTGCCTTACTCGATCTTGAATGCAGCCGTGACCGGCAGCTTGATCTGATCGAGCACCAGACAGAGCCCCGTCGCGGCGCCCGAGACAATGAGCAGAAGTTGCCACGGCAGGGCTTCCATCAGGAGGCCGGTCAGGGCGAGGACCGTTACAATGCCGATGTCGACTGAAGACGATGCCATAACCCAGAGGCTGGGTCGGGACGTCCACATATGGTGCCGTTCCCGGACCGCATACAGAACGGCTTGGTTTCCGAGCGCCAGCGTGACGAAGGCCAAAGTCTGGAGCTTCGCGATGTCGAGCCGCAGATCGAAGACACCAATGGCGAGGATAGCTGCCGAGAACAAGAGCTTGCACGTAGCCAGCATGACGGCGGCGGCAGTGATGCGTGGCATTTGCCACACACTGGGCGATAACGCGGGACTGGCGCGGTCGGTCGTGAGCGACATGCTGAGAAAATCGTTGGTCACCAAGAGCAGGACCATGAGCACCGGCGTCATGACGGCATGGCCGGTCATAGCCAGGCCAAGGGCCAGGAACAGCACGATCTCGATCTTCTTGACCATCATGTTGAATGTGTAGGTCAGGAGGCGCTGGAAGGCGATCCGGCCCTCGCGAACGGCGGACACGATGCCCCCGAGTCCAGGTTCAGTCAGGACCAAGGCCGCCGCGGCTTTGGCAACATCGGTCGCGGAAAGGACAGCGATCCCGATCTGGGCTTGACGAAGGGCCGGCGCGTCGTTCGTGCCGTCGCCGCACATGCCGACGACATGGCCATGGCGCTGGAGGGCTTTGACCAGCCGGTATTTCTGCTCGGGCAGGATACGCGCGAAGACGCCGAACTGCTCGCCGCTCAACTCGTCGGGAAGCCTTTCTGGCGGGCAGATGGAATCCGGGATCCCGACCTTGCGGGCGATGGCGGCCGCAGTGACCGCGGAATCTCCCGTGACCATGATCGTGCGCACGCCCATGGCGCGGAGCGTCGCAACGAGGCTCGCCGATTCCTCCCGCGGGGGATCACTAAGGGCGATCAGGCCAGCGAGGCGAAGCGCCTCGGGCGGGCCAACGGCCACGGCGATGACCCGATGGCCCTGGTCGGCGAGGTCATCAACGAGCCGGCGAGCGTCCGCAGGCGTTTCGGCGACGCCAGCGACCGCTTGGAAGGCTCCCTTGATGACGCGAAACTCGTTGCCATCCGGACCGGCGACCAGAGCCTCGGCCGTCTTGCTGGCAGGGTCGAAGGGGACGAAGCGCAGACGCCGTTCCGCTGCGAGCCCGAGTCCAGCGGTCGCCGCGACCTTTCGGACGGCTGCATCAATAGGGTCCTGGTCGGCGTCGGAGCTTGCCAGTGCCGCCAGCGCCAGCACTCGGTCGCGCTCGAAGCCCGGCATCGGCACGATTTGGTCTATGTCGAGCGTATTGCGAGTCAGTGTGCCCGTCTTGTCAGAGCACAGCACGTCCACCGCTGCCGCCTCATGCACGGCCGAGAGGCGGGTCAGCAGAACGCCCTTGCGAGCGAGCGCCAGGGCACTGATCGCCGCCGAGAGCGTGAAGGTCGCCGGCAGGGCGACCGGGATGGAGGCCAGGAGAGCCGTCAGCGTGAGGCGAATCAATTCCGTCGTGGGCAGCGCGACCGCATGGGCGTAAACGACGATGCCGAGGGTGAGCGCGCCGTTCACCACGGCCAGATTGCGCACCGCTGCCAGGATGGCCGCCTGCTCACTGCTTGCACCATGGGCGAGACTGACAAGTTCGGCCGTGCGGCCGAAATAGGTTTTGGCCCCCGTAGCCGTTACTTCGGCGAGGGCTTGGCCTCGGCGAACCAGCGCCCCGGCGTAGACGGACGCGCCGGCCTCGACATCGACCGGCACCGATTCGCCAGTCAGCATGGACTGGTCGAGCATCACGGAACCCTCGAGGATTCGCGCATCGGCAGGAACCACCGCGCCCAGCGACAGCCGGACGGCGTCGCCGGGAACGAGCTCTGCCGCCGGCCGTCTGATCCATTGGCCGTCGCGATATACCAGAGCAGTTGGCGCAAGTTGCTTCTTGAGAGCGGCCAGCGCGGCAGTTGCCCGGCTTTCCTGCAGGAATCCGAGGCAGGCATTGAATGCCAGCAGCCCTGCAATCACGGCCGCCTCGACATGCTCGCCGAGTCCGATCTGGAGGATGACTGCAGCCTCGAGCATCCAGGCGACGGGCGTCCAGAATTTTCCGAGAAACACCCGCCATGCTGGCGGCGCCCGCTCGGGGACCGCGTTCGGCCCGTACTCGGTCAGTCGGCGCGAGGCCTCGGCGCTCGTCAAACCCTTCGCGCTGTCAATTGCTGCGATCATCTCTATGGGCAAAACGCCGCTGCAATGACACTCGCCGCAACGGCCCCCATGACGGACTCCGGCCATTGCGCATCACGTCAAAATCCCGTTCCCGCCGGCGTTCGTCGGAACGCCACATCTATGACGACCGTTGAACGAGTATGACGACCGTTGAACGAGCACCATATAGTGCTCCGGGCTTTGACGCCGATAGTCGAGTACCACAAGACCGACGCCTTCGCACCAGGCCCGAATCTGTCCAGGGTCTATCCGGTGCTCCGGCGGAGGCCCCTGTTCGCATGGACCTTTCGGATGGAACTCCGCCACCACGGCGAGCGCTCCTGGGGGAAGCAGTCGTGCCACGCTGCGCAGGATACCGACGGGATCCTCGGCATGGTGCAGGACCATCGTAATCAGCGCCGAGTGCACGGAAAGGCCTGAAGGCTCGAACGCGGCAGCATCCGCAACGATCCGCTGGATTTGCGACACAGCACGTTCCTTCTGAAGGCGCTCAAGGTAGGCCAAAGCCTCGGACGATTTGTCGACCGCGTACACAGTCCCTTCGCGTCCCACTCGGCCAGCAAGCGCCATGCTGACGTAACCTGGTCCTGCACCCACCTCCAATACGCGGTCCCCTGGCTTGAGGTGCAGAGCATCCATCCACGCAGCCACCAAATGAGCCCGCTTCTCCTGCCGCGCATAGACCTCGGCCCAGGTAAGATGGGTCAGGTCTTTCCGAAACGATTCCTCCACGCCGCCTCTCCGTTACAGACCAAACTGCATGACGGACCACCCTACCAGCCCGAGCGTGACGACGATCGAAACGGCACTCATGAGGCGCACGGATTTCGGCCGTTTGGATTTCCGCATCTGGTAGATCATCACCATAACAATCACCAGCGACATGACCAGCATCACGCGACGGACAAGGGGGATCGCGGTCATCACGCTCACGGACGCGCCGCCCGGCCCGGCCGCCAGCAACAGCATGTGCAGCGTGTGGTGCTGGCTGGCGAGGAATGCCAGTACCATGGCGCCGATCGATAGGGCCCGCTCTCTCTGCATCTTCACTGATTCCTTCGACCCGGCATGGGCTGCATGACTGGGGTTCTGCGGCTGGTCGCACGCCTTTTGACCGAGGGCCCGGCGCGGAACGGGCACGACCGCGAGGTGGCAGCCCGAATTCCAGAAGGCCGTCAGGTGTGAGCCGGCTGCTTGCCAAAGCTCGGACGCTCTGGCGCTCCATACCAGTTGTCGCATGATGACCTTAAGCTGACCTTTGCCGACCGCGTTCGTCGCTCGAAAGCCGATATTGCAGCCAGCGGGGGCCTCTGGCCTCATGCCGAAGTTCAAAAGTCGGATTCGCCGCCCCGCCATCAACAGCGCTTTCATTCCCGGGGCCCACTGTCGATTCGCTTGGCAGCTCGGATAACAATGCTCAACGCGTCGGCTGTGCCGTTGGCGTCGCCCTTCTCGAAGTCACCCTCGACCTGGCCCATCTGGTTCGTGACGTGTGCGAAGCAGACCACCGCGTGGCTTCTCGCCCTCGCGAAGGCGTAGAGCGCAGCGGCTTCCATCTCGACGGCCAGTAAGCCGCGCCGACGCATGGAGTCGATTGCTTCCGCCGTCTCGCGGAACGGCGCATCGGTCGTCCAGGTGGCGCCCCGGAGTACGGAGACGTGAAGATCGTCGAAAGCGCCGTCAAGGGACGTGAGGATTGCTTCGGGCGCGTCGCTGTACGCCGATGGCGGCAGGTAGTGGTAACTCGTGCCTTCGTCGCGCAACGCTCGGTCAATCAGGATGAAGTATGGTGGGGTTTGCAGTGGCGTGATCTGGCCCGACGATGAAATGCTGATCAGCAATTGGCAGCCGGACGCGAACAACTCCTCCGCCGCCAAGACGGCGAAGGAAGAACCGACCGCACAGCCGACGATACCAAACGTGAGGCCTTCTTCTTCAGCGACATACAGTTGGGTGTGATAGCAGGCCCATCCCTCATGCGACCGCGCCCGCCCCTGCGACTTCAACCGGCGAACGATGTCTCCGTCCGGATCGAGCAGGCAGACTTTCGGCACCAGCTCAACGGGGATCGATTTTTGACGGCGAGCCTCGCGCAACAAATTTTCGGGTGTAAAGGCCGAAGCGGATTCGTAGCTCTTGTCGGCGAGGATCGGCGGCAACTCTTCATCGACCATAGTCCATGCCTCTCTATTCCTCGATTGGCTTCGTCGCGACGAGAACGAGGAAGGCGCCCCCGCAGACGAGACGGCGCCCGAGCCATCGATCAACAGGCGCGAGCAAGGCCGCGGCCCACCCGAGCGGCGGATAGAAGACAGCCGCTTTAGTCGTCTGAACGGCAAGGCCGACACCGGTCGCAAGATCGCGTAACTCGGCGGCCGACCGGAAATTCGCCGAACGCCAAGTCGGGTGGCCAAGCCAGCCACGCAGACGGCGCCAAAAGGCCCAGATAGAATAGCGGCCGAGTTCTCCGATCACCAACTGGCCGCCTGATTTCAGCACACGCGCCATTTCTGCAAGCGCGCGGTCCGGACGGTTTACGAAACAGAGCACCGTCACTGCCGTGACCAGGTCGAAGCTTGCCGTGTCAAAGGGCAACGCCTCTGCATTCGCCTCCACGAACCGTCCCTCGACAGCTTCGGCCTCAAGCCGCTGGCGCGCGGCCTCCAACATACGGGCGTTGGTATCGATGGCCGAGACCGATGCTCCGGCTTTTGCCAGCGCAAACGCGAGCTGGCCGTCGCCACACCCGACATCGAGGGTGCGTGAGCCGGCTACTGGTCCGATTAGTTCGAGAAGGAGATCCTGTTCTAACGTGTCGGTAATGCGCCCGAGACGGCTCCGGCGCCATCTGTCGTAGACCGAAGGATCAAACTCCATGAGCGCACTGGCGCTCATATCGCGATCCGGGAAACTGACTGGTCCATCCGGCGAAGCCGCCAATCCCAGACGGCAGCAATGCATGACAAGACGAAGCCCATACGTTCGATCAGCCGATGATTCTGCACGTACGTGGCGTATCGGATTACCGAACACGCCATCAATCCCGTCGCGCATCACAGTTGCGATCTCGAGCGCGATCCGTGCGCCGGCGTTGTGATCCAGATAGATCTGCCGCATCGGTCAGAACACCAGGACCTTGTCGGCGGCCCGCGTCACCGACGCCAGCTCGTCCATTGTGCTGCGGCGTGCGCCGTCCATTACGTCCTCTTCGGTCATGCCGCGCGCGTCCATGCAGATGCCGCAGAGCAGGACGCTGCCTTTGCCGACGACCACGCGCTTCAGCATGCGCTCCATGTTGTAGTAGCCCTCAGGCGTCTTCTGGCCCTTGCGCGCTGCGATGACGGCATCCGCCATCAGGAACACGGTGACCTGGACTTCCGGATCGTTCTTCAACAGCGCATGGGAAAGACGCAGGGCGTTGTAGCACCGCTCGCTGCCGTAGGGCGGGTCATTGAGGATGAGCAACGTCTTCATGGCTGACGCTCCTTCGGTGTCGTTGACGTTCCCGTCCCGCCGTTGCGGACGGTCTCGAAGCCCAGCGCATTCCAGCGTTCCATGCCACCCCGCAGCACCGTCACGTCGTCGAAGCCTGCAGCGCGCAAGGCTGCCTGGGTCGTCGCCGAACGCTTGTCGGTACGGCAGACAACGGTGATCCTGGCGCTCGCCCTGGAGCGCAGGTCATCCAGGCGTCCGTCCAATTCGGCGAGCGGGATGTTTAATGCGCCTAGGATATGCCCGAGCGCGCCCGTGAATTCGTCTGGCCTCCGCACATCGAGAATGGTCACGGGGAGAATGGTCTCGGGCGAACCGCTTTTCACCTGACGGCGCAGATCTTCGGGTTCGATCCACGCAGCAGTTTCCCTTCGCCGCAACCGGTTAATCAGTCGGGGCAGAACGATGATCGCGGCCAGCAAGCCAAGCGCGAGCAAGCCGTAGCGGATCGCCGAGGCATCGCCCGCTAACGCTTCGCGGCCGGCGTGACCGAGCCAAGTGTAGGCGATCGCCCCGGGCGCCATGCAAACGAACGAAGTGATGACGTATGGCAAAAAACCGATCCGGGTCAGGCCGAGTGCGTAGTTGGTCAAGTTGAATGGGAACAGCGGCACGAGGCGGACGAAGGCGACGAACCTCCAGCCTTCGGCCTCTACGCCTGTGATCAATCGCTTCAGCCGTCCGGCGGCCGTTCGCGCCACCCAGTCACGTGCGAGGTAGCGCGCGACGAGAAAGGCGATGCTCGCGCCGAAGGTGGCGCCGACAAGATTGAGGATCGCCCCCCAGACCGGGCCGAATAGCGCGCCGCCGGCCAGCGCGAACAGGGAGCCTGGCAGGAAGGCCACTGTCCCGACTACATAAACCGCCACGTAGACCACGGGCGCCCAGACGCCCAGTCCGGAGAGCCAGGCATCCAGCGCCGCCGGGTCGAGCTGGTCGCGGTGGAGCCCCGCCCAAAGGACAGCGCCGGCGATACCGGCAAGGAGGAGCCGGCGGGGGATGAGACGGCGCAGATTCATCTCGCGCCCTCCCCCCGGTTGATGGGATAGCCGCTGGCCGCGCCACGCCAGGGTTGGATCAGCATCCGGTCGAGCCAGAGATCGCGAACCGTACGGAACTGCTCGATGCCGATGGTCATGCCCTGATGACCCTCCCTCGGCTGGGCACGGTAGGTTCCGAGCAACCGGTCCCACCAGGGCAGGTTGAAGCCGAAATTGCTGTTAGTCTCCTGCGGGTGGATAGAGTGATGGACGCGATGCATGTCCGGCGTCACGACGATCCAGCGCAGGATGCGATCCACTCCGAGCGGAATGCGAACGTTGCTGTGGTTGAACATAGAAGTCGCGTTCAGCAGCACCTCGAAGACGAGCACAGCAACGGCGGGTGGTCCAAGGGCAAGGACAACAGCGAGCTTGATGCCCATCGAGAGCAGGATTTCGATCGGGTGAAAGCGCAATCCCGTCGTGACGTCGAACTCGAGGTCCGCATGGTGCATGCGATGCAGCCGCCAGAGGGCGGGCACAGCATGGAACATCACATGCTGAAGGTAGATCGCGAGATCGAGCGCCAACAGCGACGCCATGAAGGCGAGCCAGCCCGCCGTCCCCAACACGTGGAACAGCCCCCAACCACGTTCCTCGGCAAGGAGTGCCAAGCCGACTGCCGCAGTGGGGAAAGCCAGGCGAACGAGGATCGTATCGAAAGCGACGACGCCGAGATTGTTGGTCCAACGTAGACGGCGGGGGACTTGCCTTTGGCGCCGAGGTGCCGCCACCTCCCACGCTGCCATCGCGACGAAGACGCTGAGAAAGAAGGCGATGCGGATGAGTGGCTCGTTCTCCAGCAATAGCTCGAACATTCTCGACTGATCCTTGCCAACACCCTGCACGGGCTTTAAATTCAATAATTCACTTGAATGATATGATGTCTGAAGGCCAGTGATGTCAATCGGTCCCAAGCAGGCCCTGTTCAGAGAGTTCGCCACAGTCGCCCGCGCGTTTGGTCATGCGCACCGGCTCGAGATGCTTGAGCATCTGGCCCAGGGCGAAAGGGGTGTCGAAGCATTGTCCGGGCGCACCGGCCTCTCGATCGCCAATACGTCTCAACACTTGCAGCAGCTCAGGCGCGCAGGCCTTGTCGCCTCGCGACGGGACGGCAAGTTCGTTCTCTACCGGCTTGCCGACGAAGGCGTGCTTGGACTGCTCGCGTCCTTGCGGCAGGTGGCCGAGCGAAACCGTGCAGAGGTGGATCGGATCGTGCGCGGCTATTTCGCGGACCGTGACAGCATGGAACCCGTGTCACGCGAGGAGTTGCTCGGACGGCTCCGTGACGGACTGGTGACCGTTCTGGATGTTCGCCCGCCTGACGAGTTCGCCATGGGGCATTTGCCTGGGGCCATCAATATTCCGCTCGGTGATCTCAAGGCGCGGCTCGCGGACCTCGATCCCGGGCGAGAAATCGTCGCCTACTGTCGTGGCGCCTACTGCGTCCTTTCGTTCGAGGCGGTCGCAACTTTGCGCGCCCACGGCTTCAAGGTGCATCGGTTGGAGGACGGACTTCCGGAATGGAAGGCTGCGGGCTTTCCGATCGAAGCGAATAGGTGATGATCGGAGATGCGCGCCAGCCTGATGGACGCCGACCAATTGAACTTCCATCCGCTGATCAACACCGAAATCACCGGCTTCACGCTCGACGACCATCTGACCGCTCCGGGCCGATGCCGTCGAATCAATTACCTGTGACTATCTCTCTGCCGTCGTTGTGGTCGGCCTCGTCGCCCAACTACATCTGAACAAATTGATCAGTGCCGGTCGAGCGGAATGCATCCGCCACAGCACAGTAGGAGTTCGAAATGAAGGTCCTATTTATCCTGAACGATCCGCCCTACGGCACAGAACGTTGCTACAACGGCCTGCGGCTGGCGAACGCGCTCGTCAAGAACGATCCCTTGACTGAGGTCACGGTGTTTCTAATGGCGGATGCCGTTTCTTGCGCAAAGAAAGGACAGAGGACCCCCGGCGGCTATTACAACCTCGAGCGCATGCTAAAGCGGTTCATAAGCGGCAATCACAAGGTTCTCCTCTGCGGGACCTGCATGGATGCCCGCGGAATGGCAGAAGCGGAACTGGTTGATGGCGCACGGCGCAGCTCCATGGATGAACTCGCGAAAGCCACTTTCGCGGCCGACAAGGCACTTGTGTTCTGAGAGCGTCACGATGCAGCCGAGCTACCTCGACTTCAACGCCCGCGGGCCAGTCGCCCCTGTGATCGTCGACGCAATGCGTCCTTATTTGGCAGGAGACCTCGGGTCATAACAAGCTTCACGCCTTTGTCAGCAGCCCTCGGCGGGATTCTCATCGGGCTGTCGGCCTCGATGCTGTTCCTGCTGAACGGCCGTATCGCGGGCATCAGCGGCATCCTCGGCGGTCTGCTTGCTGTTCGTCGCGGCGATATCGCGTGGCGCTTGGCGTTCATCCTCGGCCTCATCGGCGCGCCCGCGATTTACATGGTGCTCGGCGGTCGGTTGCCGTCGATCGCGGTGACGTCTTCGGCGACGCTTCTTATCGTTGGCGGCCTACTCGTGGGATTTGGCGCACGGCTCGGCGGCGGCTGCACCAGCGGCCATGGCATTTGCGGCATGGCCCGCCTCTCCCGGCGCTCGATCGTGGCCACCACGGTCTTCATGGCGACTGGAGCGCTTACCGTCTTCGTTGCTCGCCACGTCCTGGGAGTTTGATCGATGCCCGCCATCCTCGCAGCTCTGCTCTGCGGAATCATCTTTGGTCTCGGCCTGATCGTCTCACAAATGGCCAACCCCGCGAAGGTACTGAACTTCCTCGACCTGTTCGGCACCTGGGATCCAAGCCTCGCCTTTGTGATGGCGACGGCGATTCCGGTAACGGCGATCGGCTTCGCGCTCGCCCGTCGCTGCGCGCTCGTCGACCTGCATTCCGCACACGGGATCAGTGGCCATGCTCGCGCCCTCCCGAACCGGTCATGTCGGCGTCACCGGGCTCGCGCGGCGAAAACGTTGAAGAGCGTTCCGAAGACGAGCGCGACGTACCAGCCCAACACCAAGCTCTCGATCAGCCCCAGGAAAAAGCTTTGCCAGCTCAGGAGCTTGAACCAGGGAAGGAACAGCGACAACAGGGCATGGCCGGAACCGACGTCCGGGAACAGCAGATAGAGCAGGATGCAGAACGCATAGCTGATCGTGAAAAACACGCTCAGGCTCAGACCAAACGTGACCACAGGGATCGAGGCGGGTTGAGACTCTCTTGACGCGACGTCTTTGATTGGACTGGCGTGGTGTTGCTTGCCGCTGTCAACCATGGTGGTGCTCCATTGGCTGCGTTTCGTCCGTGGTCGTCTTTAGAAAAGTGTCAGGTGCTTGCCTCGAATTTGTCCCGGCACTGCGAGGAGCAGAAAAAATATGGCCGCCCGCCATACACACTCGACTTCGCCGTCGCGGTTTCGACGCTCATCCCGCAGACGGGATCGACCGCTGTCCTGGGTGACGCCAGCCGCGCGGCGTCAGCGTTGTCAGAACCGGGCGGCGCGTGGTGACCGTGCCGATGTCCCATGACGTGCGCCCCGCATCCGCCGCGCATCATGAGGAAAAAAAGTACTCCAACGATTAGGAAATAGATCCAGGGTTGCATGACATCACCTTTCGTCGGCACACCGTCGTTTCATCAATGTGAACCCGGCGTCGAAGCTCGGCGTCATATCAGCGACGAGACCCGTCATGTCGCCGGGACGAAGAAGCGTGATCTGTCCCTTACCTCCTGTGATTGGTTGTCCTACCTCATGCCTGCACCCATCGCGCCCGCTGCGGGCGCCATGAGCTCCTCAGCCGTCTTCTTTTGCTCGTTTGAAAAAGTGCCGTAGAGTTTGTTGAACGTCGTTTTGATCGCGCGCGTACCTTCGAGGCGGGCCGCGAGCCAGCGCTCGTGCTGATCGAGACGCTCGGTAAGCGTCGGCGGTTTCGCATCTGCCGCCGTGGCCGGCGCGCGCAGCTCTCCGAGCTTCTTCGCGTTGGCGCGCAGGGCCGCCGCGAAGTCGCTCCAGGCGCGCGACTGCGCGTCCGTGATCTTGAGCTCCGCGCGCAGATAGGCGATGCGCCCCTCGATGCGGTCGATAGCGGACCCGTGCAGGATCGCGGTATCACACATCATGCCGGCGCAGCCCGCCCCGCCATGTCCCATCATCCCCGGACCCATCATCCCCGGACCCATCATTCCGGGACCCATCATTCCGGGACCCATCATTCCGGGACCCATCATCCCGGGACCCATCATCCCGGGACCCATCATCCCGGGACCCATCATCCCGGGTTGGCTGGCCCCACCCGGTCCCATCATCCCTGCACTACCAGGCATTCCCGGCTGTTGAGGCATTTGCCCGGCTCCGGACTGACTCGGTGCCGGCTGTTGGGTCGACTGTCCCGTGCCGCCCCCCTGCTGCGGATGGTGCGTATCCACAGCGAGGGCTGGCGTTGCGAGCAGGAGAGATGCCGTGAAGGCAAGTACCGCAGTGCGACGGAAAGTCATGATTTCATCCTTTCTTCGATAGAGATTGCCCGGACCCACAAGCGGGTGAGCTCGAACGAGTGGCTTGAATCGCGCCGTAGTCTAATTCGGCAGTGTGCGTGCGTTCCTGCGCGCGGGCGCTGGTTTCGCGAAGCCGACGAGACGTTGCTTGTGTTTGTCTTGAGGCCGGAGCGGCGACGGCTCGCTGTGACACGATAACGGACAACAGCGTATTAACGGCAGCCGCGGAGGCGGGCGAGTCCAAGGTTTGACGACGCGAGAGTGCCATGGCACCAAAACTCCATTCGACTCAGGACTGCGACGACGGTCGTCGAGACCGACACCACGCCGATGCCTTAAGCGCCGGACGCGATCAGGCTGAGCCGAGGAGCTTGGGGGGCGGAAGGCGCGGGAGGACGTGCTGGTCGGTGTATGAGGGAATGGGCGTGAACGTTGCGCCAACCGTTACAGGGAGGAGATTAAACTCCGTGTTTTCCGCCAGCACGACGCTGAATGAGCAAGCCGCACTCGATACGCAGGTGGCGTGTTCGTGATGCACCCCACTTGAGTCACATGGATCGCCCAAATGCGAGATGCTAACGACCTGTTCCTGTGAGGCATTGGCCTGGGCCGATGCTATGGAGAGAGAGTGAAGCGCCACGAAGAGACCCGCGCCAAAGCACAAAGCCACGCGAATCCAACTCGCCACCGTGCCTTCAACTCGCGAGCGTTCCAAATGGCCTTGCTGCTGCTTTGTGCCCATATTGATGTTTTATTTACAAGACGTACCATCACCCCGCTTTGATTTAAATCAAACTCTACGCCGTCAAATGCGAGCCTCGGTTGAATGGCCGCGAAGTCTTTTGCATTCTATGATCTTAGCTGCGGCGATCAGCGCCGGGCCGTCGGCGGTCCAGCGATTGGATGACAACCCGAACAGGACGAACATCCGAGTCCTTCCAATCGGCATTCTCGAGTTGATTGCGCCCGTTGGTTCTAGCCTGGTCTGCGGCTAAACGTATGTACATCGGCGGCGCCGTGGCGTGTCAAAATGTCACGCGCCCGCCGTTCATGGACTTTATTGCCAACACGGACCCAAAGTAGCACCGCGCCGTGCTCGAGCGCGCGCGCGAACTCCTCCGTGTGCGGCGTTGCGCGGATCTCGGTCAGCAGCTCATAGAGCGCGAGCCCGCCGAACCCAGCCGCGATGACACCGGCGACCGCGGTACCGATCGGTCCCGATGCGAGCAGGATAAGGCCTGCGGTCGTGATGGGTTCGAGGTACTTGGCCTCTCCAACGAGTCCCGCGAGACTCTCCCGCCAGGCTTCGTTGCGGCCCTCGGCGGCTGTTAGCGAGTCATGATTGTCGAGCACGGAGAGGTCCGCGCGCTCGAAACCGGCGGCGAGCAGCGCCTTGACAGCGGCAGTGAACGAGTCCCGATCGCCGAACCGGCCCACGACCTCCCTTGACGTCGTTCGCGTCACGCCGTGCGGATCCATCGACATATCCAATAGTCCGGTCCAGAACGTGTCACCGAGATCACCCTATTTGCTGCCGCAATTTTTCTCTGGCGCTTAAAAGCCTAACCCGTTCCGCTAGACCTCGACCACCTGGTCGGGGATCTCGTTCTTCGCCCCGGGAGCCGGCGGAAAATGCTTTTCCAGGATCGCGGTACATGCCCGAACAGCGCCGATCAGGCCTTCGGCGATGTGACCAGCTCTCACGGTCTCCAGAAAGTCGTTTATCACAGCCGTCCATGTGCTTTCGGGGATCCGGCGAGCGATCCCCCGATCCACGAGAACCTCGACGTGGCGTTCGCCGAGCGCCACGAACAGCAGGAGCCCGGTTTCTTCGGCCGTTCGGTCATGAACCAGGGCGGCGAATTGCAGCTGGGCCAGTTGGCGCGCATGGGCGTGCTTGACGGCCGGCGGAACCAGGAAGAGCCGCAGCGGCGGCCAGTGGAAGACCGATCCTGCGAGGACGAAAAGGCCCGTCTGGACGGCAAACAAGACATGGATACCCAGGGTTGGGAAGAGAAGCGCGGCGATGCCTCCGGCAAGAAGACCGAGGACTGCCCCCCAGAGCAATGGATAGGTGGCGTATGTGTCGCTCATTTTCGCGACGACCAGGGCGAACTCCGCACTTGTCAGAGCCTCTGCCTCCGCCACGGCGGCCTGGATGCGAGTTCTCTCTTCGGGTGAAATGGAATGCATAGCAATCACCAGCGACCGGACGCGCCGCCGCCGCCGAACGAGCCACCGTGTCCGGAAAACCCGCCACGCGAGTGGCTGCCCCACATGCCTCCACCCCGCAGCGGTCCGCCATAGATCCCGCGCCCGCCAAACGGCGTCAGGAACCGAAACATGAGGAAAAGGACGATAAGCACGAGGGAGCCGATGGAGGAAAGATCACCGCCTTTTTCTGCGGCGGTCGCTCCACTTGGCTCTTCCTCTGTCGGTCCCGCATTCCAGCCGAGTGCGCGGAACACCGCGAGCGTTCCGGCCCGGATGCCTCGATCATAATCGCCTTGCCGGAATGCCGGCAGAATGTCGCGTTCGATGATCGTCCGGCTCACTGCGTCGGTTAGCTGTCCTTCGAGACCGTAGCCCACTTCGATGCGCACCGTGCGCTCGTTCGGGGCCACAAGGAGGATCACTCCGGTGTCACGCCCTTTCTCGCCAATCCCCCAGTAACGGCCGAGGCGATAGCCAAAATCCTCGATCGGAAGGCCCTGGAGCGACCTAACCGTGGCGACAACCACTTGTTGCTTGGACGACTGCTCGTATTGAGCAAGCCACTCCGTGATCTGGTCTTGGCTCCGTCGGGAAAGAACCCCTGCCTCGTCCACCACTCGACCCGTGAGCGCCGGGAATTGGGGCTCGGCCGCGCTCGCCGTGGTCAACGCGGCGGCAAACAACAGGCCGGTAAGCAAAGCCCGGCGAATGCGCCAAACTCCGACGCGATACCGCGCCCTGAACATCAGAACTTGACCCGCGGCGGTTCTGCTGCCTGCTCGGAGATCGTGAACGTTTCCTTGACCTTTGCATCCGGATACAGAATGGCGGCGATCCACCGGCCGGGAATCGTCCTCAGCTCGGTGTTGTATTGCCGGACAGCCTCAATGTAGTCGCGACGTGCTACGGCGATCCGGTTCTCGGTGCCCTCGAGCTGAGACTGCAGCGCCAGAAAATTCTGGTTCGACTTCAGGTCGGGATACTGCTCAACCACCACCAAGAGGCGGCTCAGCGCGCCAGTCAGCGCCGCTTGATTTTCCTGGAAGGTCCGGAAGGCGTCCGGATTGGTGAGGATGTCGGGCGGCAATTGCATCTGAGTTGCCCGGCTGCGCGCCTCGATCACGGCCTTGAGCGTCTGCTGCTCCTGGCGTGCGTATGCGGCGACCGTCTCGACCAGATTCGGTATCAGGTCTGCGCGCCGCTGATATTGATTGAGCACTTGGCTCCAAGCCGCCTTCGTCTCCTCGTCCAGCCTCGGAATCGTGTTGATGCCGCAGCCGGACAGGCCGACCGCAATCAGAATGACGGCGAAGATCCGTTGAGCTGAGCGAACGAGAGACGACGGTATCGGTGATGCTTCCTTCGCAAAAGACGAGAAGCGAGATCTGTTAGCGGACGGATTGCTCAATGACGCATGATTGTGACAGTTGGCGGCCGCCGCCGAGGTAATTTCCATTCTATGAGCACCATATCTGTTAATACCCAGAGCCGGCATAGCGAGGCCGAACATCATTCCGCGGCGCTCAAGAGCCTGTTCGAACACGCCTGTTCGAGCACGTCGGAAAATAGCTTTTCTCGCTCAAATTAAAGTGGAGTGCCTCGCATAAGGCAACATTGATTTGCGTCAATGAGCCTCGCATACGCGCCGAACCCCGTCTGCCGCGCAACCTTGATCTAAATTACGATTAGCGCACGCATACTATGTTTGCATATGCGCCGAGTGCCAGGCCGAAATGTTCGCCCAATAATGTGCGCGCAACGATGGGGAGTTCCAATCATGGGTGTCGGTTCGATTAAATCCTCTGCCGCGATCGATGCACTCCTGCCGCGGGAAATGGCCGAGAGAGCGGAAAGGGTCGGTGCCGAGAAGATGCGACTGGACACGGCAAGTCTGCTTACGCTTGCGGTCCTCGCCGGAGCGTTCATCGGCTTCGGTGCGATGTTTGCGACCATCGCTGCGGCAGAAACCGACATTGCGCTGCCCTACGGTCTGAGCAGGATTCTCTCGGGCGTCGTGTTCTCGCTCGGACTCATTCTCGTCATCGTTGGGGGAGCGGAACTCTTCACCGGCAATAACTTGATGGTGATGGCCTTGGCCGGCGGCAAAGTACGGCTCGCTCAAGTGCTTCGGGCGTGGACCCTGGTCTATGTGGGGAACTTCGTGGGCGCCGTGGCGACAGCGGTCCTCGTCTTCCTGGCAAATGACTACATCCATGGCGGGGGCGCGGTCGGCGTTGCGGCGTTGGCGACGGCTCAAGCCAAGGCTTCCCTGCCGTTCATCCCGGCGCTCGTCCATGGGATTCTTGGCAACGTTCTGGTCTGTCTCGCGGTATGGCTATGCTACAGCGCGCGTACGACCGCGGATAAGATCTTGGCCATCGTGCCGCCGATCTCGACCTTCGTCGCCGCCGGTTTCGAGCACTCGGTGGCGAATATGTACCTGCTGCCGTTCGGTCTCTTGATTAAAGACTGGGCCCCGAACTCGTTTTGGGAATCAATCGGCCAGAGTCCTGCCGCCTTCGACAACCTTACATGGGCCGCTCTCGTCACGAATCTTGTACCGGTAACGATCGGCAACGTGATCGGAGGCGGCGTGTTGGTTGGCGCGGTCTACTGGTTTGTGTATCTGAGAAAACGGTGAAGCCGCCGGGCGGCCGTTCTCGCTGTATGGCGGCAAGGACGGTCCGATCACGCGCCATTCCGTCGTGGTCAAATCGGTTTCAAAGCCCAGCCCTTCGCGGCTATGCTGCCGCGGCTCGAAATTTGGCTTGGGCAATCGTTTGGATCGCGACGGATCCGGCCAGTCAACCCTTTCGAAACGGCCCTCAAAGCCAGGCCAATCGGATCATCTAACCGACGTAAAGCGCGAATAAACATTGATGACCGGCACGATCTTCACCGCGAAAGCGCTGACCAAGGTCTACACCTCCGGTGAGATTGATGTGCTCGCATTGCGCGAGGTGGACCTGGAGATTTGGGCTGGCGAAGTGGTCGTATTGCTGGGTCCGTCCGGCAGCGGGAAATCGACCCTTCTGAACATCATGGGCGGGATCGATCATGCGACTCGCGGCAGTCTTTTTTTCAAAGATCTCGATCTGACCGCGCTTGGTGATCGTGGTCTGACGGCCTATCGCCGGAAGCACGTCGGTTTCGTGTTTCAGTTTTATAATTTGATCCCTAGCCTCACGGCCTACGAGAATGTCGCGCTGGTCACCGAGATCGCCGACAATCCGATGCGCCCGGACGAGGCGCTCGCGCATGTCGGTCTCGAATCCCGGATGCATCACTTCCCGGCCCAACTCTCGGGCGGTGAGCAGCAACGCGTCGCCATCGCGCGCGCCATCGCCAAGCGGCCGGAAGTCCTCCTATGTGACGAGCCGACCGGTGCGCTGGATTCCAAGACGGGAATCCAGGTGATCGAAGCGCTGCTGGCAATCAATGTGCAGCTCGGCGCCACGGTTCTTATCATCACGCATAACGCCAGTATTCAGGACGTTGCGGATCGTGTCCTGTTTTTCGCGGATGGTCGAATCTCCAAAATACGCCGGAACGAGACGCGCCGGGCCGCCGCAGAGCTCAGCTGGTAATCCGATGCGCTCGCTTGATATCAAATTGTTTCGTGATCTTCGGCGGCTTTGGGCACAGGTGCTTGCCATAACCTTGGTGATTGCCGGCGGGGTGGCCTCGCTGGTCCTTACCATCGGCTCCTACCGGTCATTGGACGAGACGCGGATTGCCTATTACGAGCGCTACCAGTTTGCGGACGTCTTCGCCACGGTGCGCCGTGCGCCGACGACACCGGCCGGCCGGATTGCCGAAATTCCCGGCGTTGCAGCGGTGGACACGCGCATAGCGAAGCTTGCGCTGCTTGACATACCGGGCTTTCGCCAGCCCGCCACCGGACAATTCATCTCGCTACCCGAGAGCGGCCAACCCGTTCTCAACCGGCTTCATATCCGGGTCGGCCGGCTGCCTGAACCGGGAAACCTGGGAGAGGTCGTCGTCAACTAAAACTTCGCCAATGCACATGCCTTCGCGCCGGGCTCTCGCTTCTCCGCGATATTGAACGGCCGAAAACGCGAGCTTGTGGTGGCCGGAATCGCACTCTCACCCGAGTTCGTTTATGCGATCGGGCCGGGTGACATGATGGCGCCGGATGACCGCCGCTTTGGAATCATCTGGATGTCCGAACGGGCGCTGGCCAACGTTTACGATCTTGAGGATGCCTTCTCGTCGGTCACTCTCAGGCTGTCACGGGAGGCATCCGAAGGTGAAGTGATCGAGCGCCTTGACGCGCTGCTCGACCGCTATGGCGGACGGGCGGCCTATGGCCGCAGGGACCAGGCGTCGCACGCGTTCCTAGAACACGAGCTCGACGTGCTCAAGAATATGAGCCGCACCCTACCGCCGATTTTTCTCTTGGTTGCGGCATTTCTCGTCAATCTCACGCTCAGCCGGCTTGTTGTGCTGGAGCGTGAACAGATCGGGCTTCTCAAGGCGGTGGGCTACGGCAGCCTCGCTATCGTTTCGCACTACATCAAATTCGTCACTGTCATCGTCTTGATCGGCGTCGCCATCGGCGGCATAGCCGGTATGTGGCTTGGCATCGTGGTCACGCGACTATTCGGCGAATTTTTTCGTTTTCCCTTTCTTGTTTTTATCGAGAGCCCCGATCTCTACGTCACTGCCGCTGGATTGAGTCTCGCTGCGGCAATCGCCGGTGCCGTCCACGCGCTCCGTGATATCGTGAGACTTCCCCCGGCCGTGGCGATGCAGCCGCCCGCCCCTCCAATCTTCCGCAACGTTTTGCCCGCACGGTTCGCGCTTAATAGAGTCCTGTCGCAACCGGCCATGATGATGCTGCGCAATATTGTACACCATCCGGTCCGGGCGGGGTTCACCACGTTGGGCATGGCGTTGGCGGCGGCGATACTCGTCGTGTCGCTGTACTTTGGAGACACCATGGAGCAATTGATCGACGTAACATTTTTCATGGCCGACCGGCAGGATGCTACGGTGAGCTTCATTGAAAGACGCCCACACGACGTGGTCAACCAAGTGGCGCGGTTGCCCGGCGTTCTTGCCGTCGAGCCATATCGTGAAGTTGCCGTCCGCATCCGCAATGGGACCATCGAACGCCGGCTGATGATTAGCGGCAGACCGCGTGATGCCGATCTCAGCCGGATCATTGACGTTGATCTCCGTACTGTCGAGATGCCGGAAGCCGGTCTGGCAATCTCGGGCATGTTGGGCAAGATCCTTGGCGTGAACGTGGGTGATTTCGTCGAAGTTGACCTGCTTGAGGAGCGGCGCAGAACCGTGTCATTGCCGATTGTCGCACTGGTCGAGGATTATTTTGGTATCAAGGGCATGATGGACGCCAATGCGCTGTCGCGGCTGATGCGCGAGGCTCCGGCGGTGGACAGCGTCCAGCTCAGTTTCGATGAGAACCAGCGCGATCTTTTATACGATGCACTTAAAGAAATGCCTGTGGTCAGCGGCCTGGCGTTGCAACGGGTGTCACTGGCGAATTTTCGCAAGACGGTGGCAATGCTTGTCAGCATGATGGCAAGCATCTACACCGGGCTTGCCGTAACGATCGCATTCGGGGTTGTCTATAATAGCGCACGCATATCGCTGTCGGAGCGCGCCCGAGAATTGGCCAGTCTGCGCGTCCTTGGTTTCACCCGAGGCGAAGTGTTGCGTATTCTCCTTCTCGAGCTCGCCCTCCTGACATTGATCGCACAGCCGCCGGGATGGGCGATCGGTTATGGCCTCGCCTGGATGATGAGGACGAATTTAGCTGGCGAGCAAATGCGGGTGCCTTTGACCGTCACCAACCTTACCTATGTGCTTGCCAGCGCGATCGTGATGACCGCGGCCGCGCTTTCTGCCCTTGTCGTTCGGCGGCGCATCAACCGGCTCGATCTTGTAAGCGTTCTCAAGACACGGGATTAAGCCATGCGCGGCACATGGGTAAAGCCAACGGTGTGGGTCCTGGTTCTCGGGCTGGCAACAGCGGGCATCGTCTGGTTCGCGTGGCCGCGGCCCATTCCAGTTGATATTGCGGTGGTCACGAAGGGTGCGATGGAAGTGACCGTCGATGACGAGGCCAAGACCAGTGTGCGCGAAATCTACACGGTTTCCGCGCCGGTTTCCGGAAGAGTTCTGAGGACGTCGCGGGAAGTCGGCGATCAAGTGATCGCGGATGAGACGATCGTGGCGGTGATGCAGCCTGTGACGCCGGCTTTTCATGATGCCGGCACTCACGAAGAGCTTCTGGCAGCGGTGGCGGCGGCCAGGGCGGCGGAGAAATTCGCGGAAGCCGATGTGCGCAGAATTGCGGCGTCGCTCGACTTTTCTCGTAAGGAACTTAAGAGAGCGGAGACACTCGCGCGCACGGATACGATTCCTGTCCGGGCGCTGGACAAGGCCAAGTTCGACGTCGAGGTCAATGAAGCGGCACTGGCAAGCGCAAAGGCGCAGCTCGACGTCCGCCGCAACGAACGCGCGGCCGCCGCGGCGCGTTTGATCGATCCATCAAGTGCCGCGCCGCAATCAAATCCCGCATGCTGTATCCAGATTCGTTCCCCGGTGGCGGGCCGTGTTCTCAAGATCAATCAGGAGAGCGAATCGATCGTGCACGCCGGCACACCCTTGATCGAGATCGGCGATCCGCGCGATCTAGAGGTGGTCGCGGAACTGCTTTCGACCGACGCCGTTCAGATCAAGACCGGCTCGCCCGTACGGATCGACGGTTGGGGCGGCGTACCGGTCCGGGGCCGCGTGACCCGCGTCGATCCCGCAGGCTTCGTCAAGATTTCAGCGTTAGGCATCGAGGAGCAGCGCGTCCACACATGGATCGATTTCGCCGATCCGCCTGAGCTATGGTCGCGGCTTGGGCATGATTACCGTGTCATCGTTCATGTGACCATTTGGCAAGCCGATGACGTCGTGACGGCGCCGATCGGCGCGCTTTTCCGCAAGGGAAACGATTGGGCGGTTTTTGCCATTCGAGATGGCCGCGCACGCGGCACCATCGTCACCCTTGGTCAACGAAACAACCGGATCGCGGAGATAACATCGGGTCTCGCGGTCGGGGATAAGGTTGTGCTCCATCCCAGCGATAGAATAAGCGAAGCCGTTGCGGTTTCGGAACGTGTGGTTCGTTGATGGAAAGTCCGTCTCGGAAGTCGTGCGGCTCGGCCGAGGCGGCGGGCGAGAAGCATGACGGGGGTGGAATAGAGGGCGGTGGGTATGGTCCGATCACGCGCCATTCCGTCGCCGTCAAATCGGTTTCATGGGCCAGCCCTTCGCGCCGATGCCGCCGCGGCTCGAAACCGGGCTTGGGCAACCGTTCGGATCACGACGGATCCGCCTTCTCAACCCTTTCGAAACAGCCCCTATTCGAAACAGCCCCTGAGTGTCCGCGGGATCATCGGCAAAGTTGCGGGAAAGAGCGGGTGGGCATTAAACGAAGGCATTAACGGGGTGGATGTAGTGGTATCGACCAAATCCTCTCCCCGATTTGAACCTGCAGACCCACTCAGCAAAACGCCACGAGCTTCGTTCGGTATTGGCTGAATCGCTCCGCCGCTACCACCATCACCCCTAGTCCCATTCCTCCCGCGTTCTTCCCCATGGCCAAATCGAAGGCGGCGGCGATCAGGCCCACCGGCCGCTGCGTGTGCTCGGGAGCGCGCGGCGTCGATATTCCCACCGCGCCCTCCGGGATCCGTCCCTCGCCGCGCATCAATAATTCTCCGCGGCGATCCAGCTCTCGCTCGCTCCTGGCCTGGACCCCATCCGCGGGGCAGTCCACAATCACGCGCCCGATTCGCGTCGGCAATGACGCGCGTCGTCGAATCGCATCCCGGAGCCGATCGCCCTGGAGACAACTCTCTACGTACCGGTTAAGCGGTTCCTCGAGACCCTGGGCTTCGACGTCAAGGGCGAGGTCTGCGGCTGCGACCTCGTCGCGTTGCGCGAGGGTGCGCCGCCTCTCGTGGTCATCGGCGAGCTGAAGCTCAGCTTCAACCTCGAGCTTGTGCTGCAGGGAATCGACCGGGCCGCGGCTTGTGATGAGATCTGGCTCGCCGTTCGCACCTCGATGCGCAGCCGGGAGCGCGATCCGCGGATCCGGAGGCTCTGCCGGCTGCTCGGCTTCGGGCTTCTCGGCGTGTCGACGGCGGGCCATGTGGAGATCCTGGTTCCGCCGGGCCCCTGGATTCCGCGGCGCGATCCGAAGCGCCGCTCCGTCCTTGTCGATGAACACCGGCGGCGGCACGGCGATCCCGCCTTGGGCGGCAGCTCCAAGGTGCCGATCATGACGGCTTACCGCCAACAGGCGCTGGCCTGCGCGCGAGCGCTCGCGGCCGGCCCGCGCCGTCCACGCGAGTTGAAGCCGGACATGCCGGATGCGTCCAAAATCCTTCTGCGGAATGTTTATGGCTGGTTCGTCCGTATCGAGCGCGGTCTCTACGCGCTCACCGACGAAGGACGATCGGCATTGACGCGGTGGCCGGAGAATCAGTCGCCGTAAATAACGGTGCCGGCCCGCACGAACCGCCGCGTCCAATCAGGATCGCAGGAGGCTCGCTCGGGCGCCGGTCGCGATCCCTAGAGTTTATTCCCGCTATGACACGGGTTCGTATAGGTTGGCGGCTCGGGACTTCCCGCAAGCGCCGCAACGCGCTCTCGGCGATCGATCCGAGCCGGCGCGAGGTCCACACCGGAATCGTCGGCAAGAAACACATCACCCCGCCAGGAGTATCGAGATGAGCAAAGGTCAAAAACGCAGCAATCGCGAGATCAAGAAGCCGAAGCAAGCAAAGCAGAAAGTCAGCGCGACGGCGAGCGTGTCGTCATCCCAGGCAAAGCAGGGCATCTTTGCGCGCGGCAAAAAGAAGTGATGGGCAAACCGGCCCCATCGAATAGGCGGTCTCAATCGTCGCACCCGCCCGATCGGCACCGCGCAAACGGGGCTCGGACATGAAACTGCTGGGATCGCCGGGGAGCCCCTACGCGCGCAAGGTCCGCATCGTGCTGGCGGAAAAGCGGATCGCGTGCGACTTCCAGTTGATCCGCCTGGCCGATCCCAATCCCGGGATCTCGCCCGTCAATCCCTTGGGCAAGATTCCCGCGTTGATTCGCGACGACGGCCGGGTGATCTACGACTCGGCTGTCATCGTGGACTATCTCGACGCGCTCAAGCCGGCGCCGCGGCTCATTCCCGAGCCGCTCGACGACCGCATCGAGGTGAAGCGTTGGGAAGCGCTGGCGGACGGCATCCTGGACGCGGCCGTCGCCATATCCCACGACTACATTCTGCCTGAGCTGCCGGATCAGGGTCTCGCATGGAGTAACGCGAACCAGCAGAGGAAGATAGACCTCGGTCTGGCCGTCATGGAGAAGGATCTGGGCCCGCGCGAATTTTGCCACGGCCAGGCCTTCACCCTCGCCGACATCGCCTCAGGCGTCGCACTCGGCTATCTCGATTACGTCCTGCCCAAGCTGGATTGGCGGCCGGCACACCCGAACCTGCGGCGGCTGTCCGAACGGCTGTTCGAGCGGGACTCCTTCACCGCGACGCGGCACGCCCCCGCCCACTGACTTCTGCCTTGATGCAAGGTCGGTGGCGGCGACCGATTGCGAGGCGACATTACCGGTCAATGGCCGCGCGGTCTCTGACGAGACGTTGAATTGCCCTGGGAGTCAGGGCCCGAAGCGGGCCGATTGACCCCTATCAATTCAAGCAAACGCCTGCTCTGCTAAAAGCATAGGGTGCGGTCGTCGCCCGCGCGGAGTGAGGGATTCCCAACCCTGATGTTGCGAATGGATTCACGCCCGTCCCTGAGCCCGGCGCTTCTTCTCGGGCTTCCGCTCAGGGTGTTGCCCATCGCGCCGGTGAGGTGGATGGCGCAGCAGATCGCGCGCAGCGCATTGCGCCGGCATCCCGATATGGGCGAACGACTTGCCGGCTTTTCCGGGCGAAGACTCCTGCTTGACCCGACCGACTTGCCTCTGGCCTTCGTCGTCGAGCTGACCGAGAGCGTGCCGCGCGTGGACGTCATCGCGGAGGGCCATGATCCCGCGACCCCTGTCCACGCCACCGTGCGGGGCAGTCTCGCCGATCTCGCGTCACTGGCGGAGGGGCGCGTCGACGGCGATGCGCTGTTCTTCTCCAGGCGTCTTGCGATGAGCGGGGAGACAGAATTGATCGTCGCCATCCGTAACGCGCTCGACGGCGCAGGGATGGCACTCGATGAGCTGCTGGCGGAAGCGTTCGGCCCCTTTCGCCCCCTGGGCCGCCGCATCCTGCACGACGCCGCCCGCGGTTATGCGCGGCTCGAGGCCGATCTGTCGTTGCTGTCCGGCGCCATCACCAGCTCCCTGCCTGCGGAGGTCGCGCGGCTGTCCCAGGAGCTTCTCTCTCTGAGGCAAGAGCTCGACGAAACACGCCGCCTCGCACAGCGCGCGCTGCGCCGAGACGGGCGGGGGACGGCATGACGGCAGCCGCATTGGAGCTGGTCTGCCCGGCGGGCACGCCTGCCGCGCTCAAGGCAGCGATCGATGCCGGCGCCGACACGGTCTATCTCGGCTTTCGCGATGCCACCAACGCCCGGAACTTCCCGGGGCTGAACTTCAGCCGGGACGAGCTCCGCCACGGCCTCTCCTACGCGCATGGCCGGGGACGCAAGGTTTATCTCGCCATCAATACCTTTCCGCATGCGGTCGATGACGGGCCATGGCGGAGCGCCGTGGACGATGCCGCTTCCCTCCGTGTCGATGCGGCCATCCTGTCCGACATCGGGCTGCTCGACTATGCCGCGACGCGCCATCCGGCGCTGCGGCGCCACCTCTCGGTGCAGGCCTCGGCCGCACACCCGCTGGCGATCGAGTATTACCTCCGTGAATTCGGCATAAGCCGTGCCGTGCTGCCGCGCGTCCTCACGATCAGTCAGATCAAGGCGATCGCCGAAAGCACGCCGGTCGAGACGGAGGTGTTCGTCTATGGCGGCCTCTGCCCGATGGCGGAAGGGCGCTGCGCGCTCTCGTCCTATGCGACCGGGCGCTCACCCAATACGTTTGGAGTCTGCTCGCCGGCCAGTCACGTTCAGTATGTCGCGACCGACGATGCGCTGATCACGCGCCTCGGTGCGTTCACGATCAATCACTTCGCCACGGGCGAGCGTGCCGGCTATCCCACCCTATGCAAGGGCCGCTTCGCCGCGCGCGGCCGGTCGGGCTATTTGTTCGAGGATCCCGTGAGCCTGGATGCGCGCCCGCTCATCGCGGAATTCGCGGCGGCGGGCGTGCGGGCGCTCAAGATCGAGGGGCGGCAGCGCGGCCGTGCCTATGTCGCCGAGGTCGTGCGCGCATTGCGGGAGGCGGTCGATGCCGCCGCCGCGGGACGTCCTGCCGCGCCGCTGTCCCTTGCGGCGCTTAGCGAAGGCGGGCGGGAGACCGGCGGCGCCTACCGGAAGGGCTGGCGATGACGGCGGCGCTCACGCTTGGCCCGCTGCTTTACCATTGGCCCGCCGATGAATGGCGCGACTTTTATTTCCGCATCGCCGACGAGGCGCCGGTCGACAGCGTGTGCCTTGGCGAGATCGTCTGCCCGAAGCGCGCCCCCTTTACGATGCCGCATTACGATGCCGTGATCGCGCGTCTCGGTGCCGCGGGCAAGGAGGTCGTTCTTTCCACGCCCGCGCTCATCGTCGATGACCGCGATCTGGCCCTTCTCCAGGGCGCGCTCGCGATGAACGATTTTCTCGTCGAGGCGAATGATGTCGCCGCGATCGGCTTGCTGTCCGGCCGCCCGCATGCGGTGGGTCCTTACGTCAACACCTACAACACGGCGACCCTCATGCGCCTCGCCGCCTCGGGTGCGGTTCGCGTCGCGCTGCCGGTCGAATTGCCGGCCGAATCGATCGCCGCGCTCGCAGGCCTCGGCGCGCCGGACATCGAGGTCCAGGTCTTCGGTCGCTGGCCGCTCGCGGTCTCGGCGCGTTGCTATCACGCCCGCGCCTATGGCCGCAGCAAGGATGCGTGCCTCTATGCCTGCGGCGAGGACCCGGA
>JBGPGW010000009.1:0-28774 GCA_041484095.1 Alphaproteobacteria bacterium
ATCCGAAGGGGCCCTTAAGCCCGCTAACGCTCGGTAGCAGATTCCCCTCTGGAACGAACACCTGATCCATTGCGATTTCGCCGGTTGGTGACGCCCGGACCGAAAATTTGCCCTCGATCTTGCGCGTCGACAGCCCCTTCATGCCGCGTTCGAGGATGAAGCCGCGGATCTGGTTCTCCTCGTCCTTGGCCCAGACGACCATGACGTCGGCGATGGGCGAATTGGTGATCCACATCTTCGAGCCCGACAGCACATAGCCGCCATCGCCGCGCCGGGCCCGCGTCTTCATGGCGCCGGCATCCGAGCCATGGTCGGGTTCCGTCAGCCCGAAGCAGCCGACGATCTCCCCCTTCGCGAGGCGCGGCAGGTATTTCTCTTTCTGCGCGTCGCTGCCGTATTGGTAGATCGGATACATGACGAGGCTGGACTGCACGCTGAGCGCCGAGCGATAGCCGCTGTCCACGCGTTCGATCTCGCGGATGATGAGACCATAGGAGACGTAGCTGATCCCGGCGCAGCCATAGCCGTGGAGGGGGGCGCCGAGGAAGCCCATCTCGCCCATTTCATTAATAATCGCCCGGTCGAACCGCTCGTGGCGGTTGGCCTCGAGGACCCTCGGCATCAGCTTGTCCTGGGCATAGGCGCGCGCGGAATCGCGGATCATCCGCTCATCCTCGTTCAACTGATCTTCGAGGAGTAGTGGGTCATCCCATTGAAATGACGTCTTTCCTGTCGATGATTTCTCGGGCGCGGGGCGGGCGGCTGTATCCTGGGGCGTCATGGGGGCTCCTTTGGGGCTCCTTTGGTCTGGCCGGGCGAAGAGCTCGAATGATCTTAGCGTTCCGGCGGATCGCCTGGCAGTGGCCGCCTCGCTTGGAAACCCTTTTTTAACCTTCATCAACTATCCATTACGGAACGGCGCATCAGACGACAGGCGTAAGAAGAGACGACTGCGGTAACAGGAGACGATTGAGGTAACAGGAGACCAGGGGGATGACGAATACGGTGGTGGGGGATGTATTCCTTGAGTTCCAGCGCGTAGGGCAGTTCGTCAAGGTCACGGCGATCGACCCCGAAAGCTTGACCGAAGTGTCCATCATGGGACCGCCTTCGGTGAGCGAAGACACGCTCGGGCGAAACGCCATGCGCAAGCTTGCGTATGTTCTCAGCCGTCAGGGCGAGAAGCGCGAAGCACCGGCGAACAAGCGGCCGGACGCCTGAGCCTTGACCGGCTGAGGCCCGATCAGCTCTTGACGCGCGCCCGGCGGCCGCGCCCGCCCGAGGGTTTGCGGCCGAGGCCGATTTTCTTCGCAAATGCCGAGCGCTGCGCCGCGTAGTTCGGCGCCACCATCGGATAATCCGCGGGCAGGCCCCATTTGGCCCGGTACTCATCCGGCGTCAGGCCATAGGTCGTCCGCAAATGGCGCTTCAGCATCTTCAGTTTCCGCCCGTCTTCAAGGCAGACAATATGGTCTGGCATCACCGACTTCCGAATGGCCACGGCCGGACGCAATGCGTCCGCATGGGCCTCCGATCCCGCGCCTTCAAGGGATTGGAGCGAGCCGTAAACCGCCTTGATGACCTCAGGAATTTGCGCGGCGGAGAGCGCGTTGTGGCCGAGATAGGCCGAGACGACCTCGACCGTCATGCGCAGAAGCGCCGAGGCGCTGGATTTTTCGGACGTGTCGTCAGCCATTCTTGCTCACTCCGGGGTTCTCACTAAAGGAGAAGGGAAACGTGGCTTTTTTGCACAGGGCATCAACCGAGTCAATGAAAAGGCTAAAAATTTCATAGTAATACCTTCCTCTGATCTATGGGCACAAAAATAATTCTCGGAAAGTATCGAGAAATGACCGGAATCAAATAAGGAGTAGACCGGATTTTAAGTGAAGGAATTTTTATGGTGGCTAAGGTTAGCTTTGCATCGCGGGCATATGCCCGCTTGACCTCTTGTCTCTGTCTTCTGGTATGCCTCTATGACAGTTCCCCTCGGACCAGGCATTGGGCGACGGCGCGTCGTTCCGTCATTCGAAACCTAGTGGCGCATTGGCGAAAGCGGGCGAGATATGGTATCAAGCCACCCCGTTCCTCATGTCTTGGTGCGCCCTGGTGCCGATGGTCTCGGAAACGATTGCTATTGCCGCAGATCATGCGGGCGTCGAGCTGAAGAGGCTCCTCTGCGGCGACCTCGAGCGGACGGGGTTGCGCATTCTCGATCTCGGCACCGATGGTGCCGACAGCGTCGATTATCCCGATTTCGCGGATGCGGTCGCCAAGGCGATCCTCGACCGTCGGGCCGAGCGCGGCGTGCTTATTTGCGGTACGGGAATTGGCATGGCGATCGCTGCAAACCGGCACAAAGGCATCCGCGCGGCGCCCTG
The DNA here is from genome assembly GCA_041484095.1 of Alphaproteobacteria bacterium. Lineage (GTDB taxonomy): Bacteria > Pseudomonadota > Alphaproteobacteria > CADEGL01 > CADEGL01 > JBGPGW01. The sequence continues at coordinate 2,382 of JBGPGW010000009.1, forward strand.
TCACGACGCGGTGTCGGCCCGGCTTGCCCGTCAGCACAACGACGCCAATGTCTTGACACTCGGCGCGCGGACTCTGGGACCGGAAGTGGCCCGCGATTGCCTGCGCGTGTTCCTCGAGACGCCGTTCGACGGCGGCGAACGCCATCTGCGGCGAATCAGGAAGATGAGTTGAGGAGGGAGCCATGACGGTCTCGAAACGATCCGCCCGCGGCTCCGCAACCGAAGCGGCGTTCTTCGCCGATTCCCTCGCGCGGCGCGATCCCGCCTTGCACGCCGCCATCGTCGACGAGCTTTCGCGCCAGCAGCAGCATATCGAGCTCATCGCGTCGGAGAACATCGTCTCGCGCGCGGTGCTCGAGGCGCAGGGCTCGGTCCTCACCAACAAATACGCCGAGGGTTATCCAGGCCGGCGCTATTACGGCGGATGCGAGTATGTCGATGTCGCGGAGCGGCTCGCGATCGAGCGCGCATGCACGCTGTTCGATTGCCGCCACGCCAACGTTCAGCCGCATTCGGGCGCCCAGGCCAATATGGCGGTGTTCTTCGCCCTGCTGTCGCCGGGCGACACGATCCTCGGGCTTTCGCTCGCGGCCGGCGGCCACCTCACGCACGGGGCCGCGCCCAACTACTCCGGCAAATGGTTCCGCAGCGTCCAGTACGGCGTTCGCCGTCAGGACGGGCTGATCGACCACGACGAGGTGGAGCGCCTCGCGCGGGCGGAGCGCCCGAAGCTCATCATCGCCGGCGGCTCGGCCTATCCGCGCACGATCGACTTCGCGCGCTTCCGGGCGATCGCCGATGCGACGGGCGCGCGGCTCATGGTGGACATGGCGCATTTCGCGGGCCTCGTCGCGGGCGGCGCCCATCCGAGCCCGGTCCCCCACGCCCATGTCGTGACCACGACGACGCACAAGACGCTGCGGGGCCCCCGCGGCGGCATGGTCCTCACCAACGACGACGACATCGCGAAGCGGATCAATTCCGCCGTGTTCCCGGGCCTGCAGGGCGGGCCGCTGATGCACGTCATCGCGGCCAAGGCGGTCGCGTTCGGCGAGGCGCTGGAGCCGTCGTTCCGAACCTATGCGCGCCGCGTCGTGGAGAACGCGCACGCGCTCGCCGCGGCGCTCATCCGTCGCGGCTTCGACCTCGTCTCGGGCGGGACCGACACGCATCTGATGCTCGTCGACCTCCGGGGCAAGGGTCTGACGGGGAAGGCCGCCGAGGCTTCGCTCGGCCGCGCCAATTTGACCTGCAACAAGAACGGCGTGCCCTTCGATCCGGAGAAGCCGACGATCACGTCCGGCATTCGGCTCGGCACGCCCGCCGGCACGACGCGCGGGTTCGGGACGGTGGAGTTCGGCGCGGTCGGCGATCTCATCGCGGATGTGCTCGACGGTTTGCGCGCCCATCCCGAGGACAACGCCGCAGCGGAGCGCACGGCGCAGGAAAAAGTGATCGAGCTTTGCCGGAGATTTCCGGTCTATGGCGATCTTGCCTAAGCGGGGGAGAGAGGCAAATGCGGTGTCCGTTTTGCGGCAACGACGATACACAGGTGAAGGACTCGCGTCCGACGGAGGACAACTCGGCGATTCGCCGGCGCAGGTCCTGTCCGGCCTGCGGGTCCCGGTTCACGACGTTCGAGCGCGTTCAGCTCCGTGAGCTGACGGTGATCAAAAAGGACGGGCAGCGCGTGGCCTTCGACCGCGACAAGTTGACGCGATCGATCGAGCTGGCCGTGCGCAAGCGGCCGATCGAGCCCGAGCGCATCGAGCGCATGGTGAACGGCATCGTGCGGCGGCTGGAGAGTTCGGGCGAATCCGACATTTCCTCGACGGCGATCGGCGAGCTGGTGATGGATGCGCTCGCCAATCTCGACCCGGTCGCCTATGTGCGCTTTGCCTCGGTCTACCGGAATTTCAGGGAGGCCAAGGACTTCGAGGAGTTCGTGGGTTCGCTCGGTGGCGGCGAGCACGACAACGACCGCTGATCTCGGGCACATGCGGGCCGCGCTCGCGCTTGGCGCGCGGGCGCTCGGCCGCGCCTGGCCCAACCCGGCCGTCGGCTGCGTTCTGACCGATGCGGGCGGCCGCGTCATCGCCCGCGGCTGGACGCAGCCGGGCGGCCGGCCGCACGCCGAGGCGGAGGCGCTGAGACGGGCGGGCGGCGCCGCGCGCGGCAGCACGGCCTATGTCAGCCTCGAGCCCTGCAGTCACCACGGCGCGACGCCGCCCTGTGCCGAGGCGCTCGTCGCGGCCGGCATCGCGCGCGCGGTCGTCGCGATCGAGGATCCCGATCCGCGCGTCAGGGGCCGCGGGCTCGCGCGCCTCAGGTCCGCCGGAATCGCGGTCGAGTGCGGCGTGGCCGCGGAGGAGGCGGCCGAACTCAACGCCGGGTTCTTCATGCGCGTCGAGAAGGGCCGGCCGCTGGTCACGCTCAAATGCGCGACGACGCTGGACGGCCGCATCGCCACGCACCGCGGCGAAAGCCAGTGGATCACGGGCGAGGCGGCGCGGGCCTGGGTCCATGGCCTGCGCGCCCGGCACGATGCGGTGATGATCGGAATCGGAACCGCGCTCGCCGACGATCCCATGCTGACCTGCCGGCTGCCCGGGCTCGGCGACCGCTCGCCGGTCCGCATCGTGATCGACGGACGCCTGAGGCTGCCGCTCACGAGCCAGCTCGTGCGAACCGCCAAGACCGTGCCGACCTGGCTCGTCACGCGGGACGGCGGTGACGCCCAGCGCGTGAATGCCTACCGGCAGGCCGGTGTGGAAGTGCTGTCGGTTCCGGACGATACGGCCGAACAGCCGCCCATCCCGCGCATTCTCGAGGAATGCGGTCGGCGCGGCCTGACGCGCGTTCTCGTCGAGGGCGGCAGTCACCTCGTTTCCGCCTGTTTCGCCGCCGGCATCATCGATCGGATCGCCTGGTTCCGGGCGCCGGGCGTGATCGGGGGCGATGGCATCCCGGTGGCGCAGCCCTTCGGCGTCGACCGCCTTCGGGAGATGAGCCGCTTCGAGAGAGTGGCGACGCGCGAGGTGGGCGAGGACGTTCTGGAAACCTACCGGCGGCGGGACTAGTTTAACGCCGACATGTTCACGGGCATCATCACGGACCTCGGCCGCGTCGCGGCGATCGAACAGGGCGGCGACACGCGCCTCGTGATCGAGACGCGCTATCCCATGGCGGAGATCGCCCTCGGCGCCTCGATCGCGTGCAGCGGCCCGTGCCTCACCGTGATCGAGAAGGGGGCCGGCTGGTTCGCGGTCAAGGCCTCGGCCGAGACGCTCGAGCGGACGACGCTCGGCGCCTGGCGCGAAGGCACGCAAGTCAATCTCGAACGGCCGCTGACGCTCGCGGCCGAGTTGGGCGGTCACCTCGTGACGGGGCATATCGATGGTCTCGCGACGGTGGTCGGTCGGGACGCGGAAGGCGACAGCCTGCGCTTCGTTTTCGAAGTCGCCGGCGCGCCGGCGCGTCTGATCGCGGCCAAGGGCTCCGTCGCCCTCGACGGGGTCTCGCTGACGGTCAATGATGTCGACGATGCGCCCGGACGGGGCACGCGGTTCGGCGTGAACATCATCGAGCACACCCGCCGGCACACGACCTTCGCCGCGCTTTCGATCGGCGGGCGCGTCAATCTCGAATTCGACATTCTGGCGCGCTACGCGGCGCGCCTCTTGGGAAGGGAATAGCGGTGCCCTACCGGTCCTACCTCTCGTCGACCGAAGACCTCATCGAGGACGCGCGCAACGGGCGCATCGTCGTGCTGATCGACGACGAGAGCCGCGAGAACGAGGGCGATCTCGTCATCCCCGCGCAGATGGCGACCCCCCAGGCCATCAACTTCATGGCGCGCTACGGGCGCGGCCTCATCTGCTTGGCACTCAGCGCCGAGCGCGTTCGCCAGCTCGGCCTGCCGCTCATGTCGCAGACGAATCTCTCGCGCCACCAGACCGCGTTCACCGTCTCCATCGAGGCGCGCGAGGGAATCACGACGGGCATTTCGACCTCGGATCGCGCCCGCACGATCGCGGTCGCGATCGATCCGACCAAGGGGCGGGACGACATCACGAGCCCCGGCCATGTGTTCCCGCTCGTCGCGCGCGACGGCGGCGTGCTCGTGCGGGCCGGCCACACCGAGGCGGCCGCCGATATCGCGCGCCTGGCCGGCTTCAACCCCGCGGGCGTGATCTGCGAGATCATGAACGACGACGGCACCATGGCGCGGCTGCCGGACCTCGTCGGATTCTGCCAGCGCCACGGCCTCAAGATCGGCACGATCGCCGATCTCATCGCCTACCGGCGCCGCAATGAGCGCATCGTCGAGCGCATGATCGAAAGCAGCATCGACACGCGCTATGGCGGGACGTTTCGCATGTATGTCTACCGGAACAAGGTCGCCTACGCCGAGCATCTCGCCCTCGTCAAAGGCGATCTTCGCGCGCCGGGCCCGGTCCTCGTCAGGATGCACGCGCTCAATCTGCTGAGCGACGTCCTCGGCGAGCGGTCGGCCGAGCGCGGCCACGAGCTTCATGCCTCGATGAGCCTGATCGCGGAGGCGGGGCGGGGCGTGCTGGTGCTGATTCGCGAGCCGGCGGCGACGAGCCTTTCCGACCGCGTGCGGCGGCGCGAGGGCGACGAGCGCGCGGAAGGCGAGCTCCGGGACTACGGCGTTGGCGCGCAGATTCTTCTCGACCTCGGTGTCAATGAAATGGTTCTTCTCACCAACTCGGCGCGCACGATCATCGGCCTCGACGGCTACGGCCTCAAGGTCGCGGAGCGGCGCCCGATCCCGCCCGTGGAGGACTGACATGGCGGATCAGCCGCATGTGATGCTGATTGAGGCGCGTTTCTATCCCGAGATCACCGACGAGCTCGTGCGGGGTGCCGTGGGGGCGCTGGGCGAATCGGGCGCGACCTACGAGCGTTTCGTCGTGCCGGGTGCCTTCGAGATTCCGGCGGCCATCCAGATGGCGGTTCGCGCGCGGTCGTTCTCGACCCTCACCCGCCGCTTCGACGGCTACGTGGCGCTCGGTTGCGTCATGCGGGGCGAGACCACCCATTACGACTATGTGTGCCAGGAAAGCGCGCGGGCGCTTCAAGACCTTGCATTGAAGTACACATTGGCCCTGGGGTACGGCATTCTCACGGTCGACAACGAAGCGCAAGCCTGGGAGCGCGCCCGCGTCGACCGGCGCGACAAGGGCGGGCATGCGGCGCGCACTTGTCTTCAGATGATCGATCTGAAGCGCCACTTCAACCTGTTCCCGCGCTGAGGGCATCGTGGAGCGGAGCGACGAGACATCCGGATCAGATCGGGCGGAAATGCACTCCGCGCGGCGGACGGCGCGACTCGCGGCGGTGCAGGCCCTCTATCAGATCGAGATCGGCGGCGAATCGGTCGAGCTCGTCCTCCGGGAGTTTCCGGAGCGTCTCATTCCCAACATGTTCGACGAGAACGGCGGATCGGAGATCGACCGCGATTTCTTCACCTCTCTCGTATGCGGCGTCGCGGAGAGGCGGGCTGAGATCGACCAGATCGTCGCCAAGGCGATGATGCGTGACTTGGCGATCGAGCGCCTCGAGCCGCTGCTCAAGGTGGTGATGCGCGCGGGCGCCTACGAGCTTATGGCCCGGTCCGACGTTCCGGCGCGCGTCGCCTTGGCCGAGCATGTCAGCATCTGCCACGCGTTCTTCGGCGAGCGCGAGACAGGCCTCGTGAACGGCGTGCTCGATCGCATCGCGCGCATGCTGCGCCCGGAGGAGATGGAGGCGAAGGCCGATGACGCGGCGCCCGCCGCTTGACGAGTTCGAAATCATCGCGCGCTTCTTCGTTCCGCTCGCAGCGGGGCATCCGGGCGCGCGGGGCTTAAGCGACGACGCCGCGACCCTCGGCGTCGCCGCGGGAAGGGAACTCGTCATCACGGCCGACGCCATCGTGGCCGGCGTCCACTTTCTCCCCGACGATCCGCCGGACGCGATCGCGCGGAAGATGCTGCGCGTCAATCTGTCGGACCTCGCGGCGAAAGGCGCGACTGCCGTCGGCTATCTCATGACGGTGGCGCTTCCCTCGTCGATCGATGAGGTGTGGCTCGCGGCATTCTCGGGGGGTCTCGCCGCCGATCAGGCGGAGTTCGCCGTCACGCTTCTCGGCGGCGACACCACGGCGACGCCGGGCCCGCTCACCCTGTCGGTGACGGCGTTCGGCGAGGTCGCCGCGGGCAAGGCTCTTCATCGCGACGGTGCTGCGGCCGGCGATGCGATCTTCGTGTCGGGGACGCTCGGGGATGGCGCGCTCGGCCTCGATGTCGCGCGCGGGGGGCTTCTCGATCTTCCCGCCGAGGCGCGCGCGGATCTTCTCGACCGCTACCGGTTGCCGAGGCCCCGCATGCGGCTCGGGCCGCGTCTCATCGGGATCGCCCACGCGGCGCTCGATGTTTCGGACGGCCTGGTCGCGGATCTCGGGCATGTGTGCCGGTGCTCCGATCTCGGTGCGATCGTCGAGGCCGGCTTGGTGCCGGTATCGGCCGCGGCGGCCCGCGCGATCGCGCTCGATGCGAATCGCCGCCTCGCCGTTCTCACGGGCGGGGACGACTACGAAATCCTTTTCACGGCGCCCGAGGACCAGGCGGATGCGCTCGCGCGGCTTTCAGCCGAGCTTGGCATCCCGCTGACCCGAATCGGGCGGATGGTCGAGGGGGACAGCGTCGTGGTCAGGGATGAGCAGGGCGAGCCGATTCCCATCGCGCGCGGCGGTTACCGGCACTTCGCCTAACGCAGCTCTCAGCCGAACGGCGCTCGGCTTTACCGAATCTTGATGAGTGTGGCGCTAGGCTCCGAGTCTCGGGAGTCCGCCAAAAGCATGCCAAAATCATGGGTCTAAGGCTGAGAGCGATCGTCCTCATCACGGCTGGTCTGGCCGCATGGCTTGCGGGCGGCCTGGCTGTGCCCGGGGGTTCCGTGCCCCTTGGCGCCGCTCTCGCCTCGGAGAGCGCGGGGCACGCGAAGGCGGACGAAGGCGGAGAGGCAAAAGGGAGCGGCGGCAAGAAGAAGAAGGGCGAAGGCGGCCCGGCGCCGCTGGCCGTGAGCCTGGTCATCCCCGTCATTCGCCATCAGCACCTCGAACGGCAGCTGACGCTGCTCTTCGTGCTTGATCCCAGCAAGCCGGAGGCCCGGCAGACGATCATCGATTCCATGCCGCGCCTGCGGAGCGCCTACATCATGGATCTCATGGGATACCTGCACCTTGTCAGTCTCGAGGACAGCGCGGCGGCGTCGGAAGCGATCCGTGCGCGGCTGATGCTCGTCACCGATCGGACGATCGGCGGCGGGGTCGTGCAGTCCGTGTATTTCCAGCAGATCAGCGTCCGGGTGTTCTGAGCGCACGGCGCCGGCCCGTTCGGCGCGCTTGCCTCAGGCGCACATATCCCTATGCTCGCCGGCGATGCGCATCAATCCGGCCTGGAAGAATGTTTCGCTCCTAGCGGTTTGTCAGGCGCTCGCCTTCTCCGGCACATCCCTCATCGCCACCACCTCCGCGCTCGTCGGCAACTCGCTGGCGACCGACAAGGGCTATGCGACGTTGCCGCTCGCCCTGCAGTTCCTCTCGACGATGCTGACGACGATACCCGCCTCGCACCTGATGCGGCGGATCGGCCGGCGGCAGGGGTTCACGATCGGGGCCGTTATCGGCATCGTGGGGGCCTCGACGAGCACGGCGGCGATCTTCGCCGCCGATTTCCTGCTGTTCGCGCTGGGTTCGGCGATCACGGGGATCTTCTATGGATTTGCCCTGTTCTTCCGCTTTGCCGCGGCCGACGTTGCCGATGAGCGCCGCCGGAGCAAGGCGATTTCGCTCGTGCTCGCCGGCGGCGTCGCGGCCGCGGTGATCGGGCCGAATCTCGCCCGCCTGACGCGCGCGCTGTTCGAGCCGGTGCTGTTCGCGGGATGCTATCTCAGTCTCATCGCTCTTTATCTCGGCGTGATCGGCGTGCTGCGATTCGTGCGCATTCCGACGCCGTCGGCGGTCGAGCGCCGCGAATCGGGCCGGCCGCTCCTGGACATCGCCCGTCAGCCTGCCTGCCTCACCGCCATGATGTGCGGCCCCATCGCCTACGGGGTCATGTCGCTCATCATGACCGCGACGCCCTTGGCGATGCTGGCGTGCAATCTCTCGTTCGACGACACGGCCTTCGTCATCCAGTGGCACGTGCTCGGCATGTACGCGCCGTCCTTCGTGACCGGGCATCTCATCAGCCGGTTCGGCGTGCTCAACATCATGGCGGCGGGGGCCGCCCTTCTGGTCGCGTGCGTCGGCGTCAACCTGGAAGGCAACGGGATGATCAATTTTTGGTCGGCGCTCGTGCTTTTGGGCGTCGGCTGGAATTTTCTCTTCATCGGGGCCACGACGCTGCTCACTCAATCCTACCAGCCGGCCGAGCGGGCCAAGATCCAGGGGCTCAACGACTTTCTTCTCTATGGCATGGTCACGCTCTCGGCCCTTCTGTCGGGCAAGATCCAGCACGCCTTCGGGTGGGAAACCATCAATCTCGGCGTCGTGCCCTTCATCGGATTGGCGCTGGCGGTCAGTCTTTGGTTGCGCATGCGCCGGGCGGAAGCGACGGTCTGAGCCGATTGCGGCCCGGTCCGATCCGGCGCCGTGTTGCGCCCACCCCCTCCTTCTGGCATGTTCGCGCGCTGAGAAAACGGGCCTAAGGCCCGGTTTGGTTGCGTTCCGGCCGTTTGGCGGCCCATTGGGGGGATTAAGGATGACGATTCTCGGGTGGTTCACGATTGCCTGCGGGCTTTTGGCGCTTGGCTATGGCGCGGTCGTGAGCAGGCAAGTCCTGGCGGCGAGCCCGGGCAACGCGCGCATGCAGGAGATCGCGGCGGCGGTGCAGGAGGGCGCGCGGGCCTATCTCAACCGTCAGTACCGGGCGATCGCGATCGTCGGCGTCGTCATCGGCATCCTGCTCGGGGCACTCCTCGGCTTGACGGCCGGCATCGGCTATTTCATCGGCGCGATCCTGTCCGCAGCGACCGGCTACATCGGCATGAACGTGTCCGTGCGCGCGAACGTCCGAACGGCGGAAGCGGCGCGCGGCGGCCTCAAGCCCGCCCTCAGCATCGCGTTTCGGTCCGGCGCGGTGACGGGTCTTCTCGTCGTGGGCCTCGGTCTCCTCGGCGTCAGCATCTACTACTTCGTGCTCATCGCCCTCGGCCTCGAGCTGCGCCACATCATCGAATCGCTCGTCGCGCTGAGTTTCGGCGCGTCGCTCATTTCCATCTTCGCGCGCCTCGGCGGCGGCATCTTCACCAAGGGCGCGGACGTGGGGGCGGATCTGGTCGGCAAGATCGAGGCCGGCATTCCCGAGGATGATCCGCGTAATCCGGCCGTGATCGCCGACAACGTCGGCGACAACGTCGGCGATTGCGCGGGCATGGCGGCCGATTTGTTCGAGACCTATGTCGTGACGATCGTCGCGACCATGTTGCTCGCGGCCTTGTTCTTCGGCAACGGCGCGGTCGATACGATGATGTTCTATCCGCTGGCCATCGGCGGCGTGTGCATCGTCGCCACGGTCATCGGCACCTTCTTTGTCCGGCTCGGGTCCAGCAACAACATCATGGGGGCGCTCTACAAGGGCTTCATCGCCTCCGCGCTGATCTCGGCGGCGCTCATCGCGGGCGTGACTCAATATCTCATCGGCTTCGCGACCGAACTCGATTCGGGCGACGGCATCATCTCCGGCGCCAGCCTCTTTTACTGCGGGCTCGTCGGACTGGCCGTGACGGCGCTCATCGTCTGGATCACGGAATACTATACCGGGACCGGTCACCGCCCCGTGACGAGTGTCGCGAAAGCCTCGACCACGGGGCACGCGACCAACATCATTCAGGGCCTGGCCATTTCCATGGAGGCGACCGCGCTGCCGGTCGTCGTGATCTGCGTCGGCATCATCGTCGCGTATCTCTCGGCCGGCCTGTTCGGGGTCGCCGTCGCCGCGACGTCGATGCTGGCGCTCGCCGGCATGGTGGTGGCGCTCGATGCCTACGGCCCCGTGACCGATAACGCCGGCGGCATCGCGGAGATGGCGGATCTGCCGCCGGATGTGCGCAAGACGACGGATGCGCTCGATGCGGTCGGCAACACGACGAAGGCGGTGACCAAGGGTTACGCCATCGGTTCGGCGGCGCTCGCAGCACTCGTGCTGTTCTCCGCCTACACGCAGGACCTCAAATACTATTTCCCGGACGTGGAGGTCTCCTTCACGCTCGAGAGCCCCTATGTGATGGTCGGCCTCTTCATCGGCGGCATGCTTCCCTTCCTCTTCGGATCGATGGGCATGCAGGCGGTGGGGCGCGCCGGCGCTCAGGTCGTCGAGGAGGTCCGCCGCCAGTTCCGCGAGATCCCGGGCATCATGGAAGGCACCGGCAAGCCCGAATACGGCCGCGCGGTCGACATGCTCACGGCGGCCGCGATCCGGGAGATGATCGTGCCGTCGCTCTTGCCCGTGTTGGCACCGATCATCCTTTACGTGGTGATCTCGGTCGTCGCGGGGCAGGGCAATGCCTTCACCGCGGTCGGCGCGATGCTGCTCGGCACCATCGTCACCGGGCTGTTCGTCGCGATCTCGATGACGTCGGGCGGTGGTGCGTGGGACAACGCCAAGAAGTACATCGAAGACGGACATTTCGGCGGGAAGGGGTCCGACGCCCACAAGGCGGCGGTGACCGGCGACACCGTCGGCGATCCCTACAAGGACACGGCCGGACCCGCGATCAATCCGATGATCAAGATCGCCAACATCATGGCGATCCTTTTGCTCGCGATCATCGCGGCGACGTAAGGGCGGAAGGCGTTCCGAATACGACGCCGCCCGGGATGGCCGTCCCGGGCGTCGTCATGTGAGGCGGGCGTCTAGTTCCGGCCTTCGCGCTTGTAGCCGGGCTCGCCCTGCAGGACGTCGCGGCTCAAGAGGCCGATCGAGCCGAGAAGGGAGCGCATGAAGCTCAACTCCCGTCCGCGCGTCGGCGTTTCGCGCGCGACGATCTCGACCTCTTTGCCGTCCTTGAGGGTGTAGCGGCGAATCTCGCTGACCGTGCCGGACTCGTCGAACTTGATCGCGACGACCTGCTGGTCGATCACCTGCGGCTTGAAGAACGCGATCCGTTCCGTCTGCCCGCCGATGTAGTACCAGGTGTTCTTGTCGAAGCTTGCGACGCTCGAGGGCGTCCCCAGCACCTGGGTCACATTGTCGCGGGTATGCACGCCGGGCGTGATTTCGGCGATGCTGTCGTCGTCCAGGATGTTGCCGCGCGCCTCGATCGGCGGCGAGCACGCCGCGACGAGGCAGGCCGCGGCAAGCGCGGCCCCGATCGCCAAGGCACGGGCGCAGTGACGTCGTCGGCTCTCTGGCATCGCTTTGGGGCGCCCTTGATCCGGTCGGTGTGTCTAGAGATAGTGCGTGAGCGCAAAACTCGCACCTCCCTTCGGGCGGTGTCAAGAGAGGGTTCGGCCATGTTCGGATTGGGACGGCGCGACGCGCTCGCGGCACCGGTCGACGCGCTCTACGGGTGCATCGTCGCGCAGGCGCGCATGCCCGCGTTCTACGCGCGTTACGGCGTGCCGGACACGCCGCTCGGCCGGTTCGAGATGATCGCGCTTCACGCGTTTCTCGTGATGCGGCGCCTGAAGCGCGAAGGGACGGCGGGGGCCGCGGCGTCGCAGGCCCTGTTCGATCTGATGTTCGCCGATCTCGATCGCAACCTGCGCGAGATGGGCGTGGGCGATCTCGGCGTCGGGCGGCGGGTCAAGGCGCTCGCGAAGGGGTTTTATGGATGCATTCGGGCGTATGAACGTGCGCTCGACGCCGGGATTCCTGGCGATGCGCTCGGGGCCGCGCTCGCGCGCAACCTCTATGCCGGCTCTCCGCCTGCCGATGCGGCGCTGGCGGGCGTCGCGGATTATTTGCGGCGCGAAGATCGAGCCCTCGCGCGGCTTGAGGCCGGCGATCTTCTGGCCGGACGGCTCGAATTCGGCGCGCCGGACTAAATCGCGATCGGCCGGGCGCTCCATTGACCCCCCGGGCCGAGTGTCTATATCAAGGATCACGCGCGGGCCGCGCGACCGAGGACGTGCCATGATCGTAAAAGCGCTGCCGCAACCCGAATTCAGCCGCCCCTTCGACACGCCCGAACTCGGTGAGAAGGCCGAGCAACGCGTGATCGAGGCGAATGCGGACGAATGCCGCGCCCTCGCGGAGCGCTTCGGCGTGCTCGGAATCGCCGCGCTCAAGGCCGAACTGACCATCAGGAGGCTGGGCCCCGCGTTGGTCCGTCTTGAGGGCCGTCTCACGGCCGAGGTCAGCCAGCAATGCGTGATCACCCTCGATCCCGTCGAGAGCGCCATCGATGAGCGGTTCGCCGTCACCTATGCCGGCAGCTTGCCGCATGAGGAGGGCGCGACGCTGCCCTTCCATGATGATAACGAAGAGGGGCCCGATCCCCTCGACTGCACGGCGATCGATCTCGGCGAGACGGTGTCGCAGCAATTGGCCGTGTCCCTCGATCCCTATCCCCGCGCCCCCGGTGCCAGCCTCGAAAAGATCCTGCCCCGCCGGGCCGCGGCGCCGGACGAGCCCGCGGGCCCCTTCGCCGTCCTCGCGGCGCTCCGGAAGAGGATGAGCTGAACCTCCGTAAATCCTTGCATGGAGGGGGTTTTCTGCGCTATTGAACGGGCTCCCCTCGCCCCTGCCGAGCGAACTGCCGAGACCTGTACGGGAGAACAGAATGGCTGTCCCAAAAAAGAAGACGTCGAAGTCGCGGCGGAACATGCGCCGATCCCACCATGCGCTCACGGCGCCGGCCTATGTGGAATGCCCGAATTGCGGTGAAATCAAGCGCCCGCACAATGTCTGCGGCGCCTGCGGCCAATACCGCGGCCGCGAAGTGAGCGAAGCGAGCCAGACCTAGCCGCCATCGCCTGATCAGCTCAGCGGGAGAGGGTTGTTGTCGACGACGCTTACCCTCGCACTCGATGCCATGGGCGGCGACAACGCGCCGGAAGCGATCATTCGCGGCGCCAATATCGCCCGCAAACGCTACCCGACGCTTCAATTCATCCTGGTCGGCGATGAGAAAAAGCTGATCCGGCTCGTCCGGCGGAAGCGGAAGCTCCGTGAGCGGGTGTCGATCCGGCATACGAGCGACGTGGTGGCGAGCGACATGCGGCCCTCCCAGGCGATCCGCAGCGGGCGGACCTCGAGCATGTGGCTGGCGATCGATGCCGTCAGGAACGGCGAGGCCGACGGGGTCGTATCGGCTGGCAATACCGGCGCGCTCATGGCCATGGCGAAGCTGCAGCTCAGGACCTTGCATGGCATTCACCGCCCGGCGATGGCCTCGTTCTTCCCGACCCTGAGGGGGGAGAGCGTGATGCTGGATCTCGGCGCCAACGTCGAGTGCGATGCGAACAATCTCGTGCAATTCGCTGTTATGGGTGCGATTTTTTCCCGAACGGTCCTTGGCCTGGACGCCCCGACCATCGGTCTCCTGAATGTCGGGACCGAGGAGATGAAGGGCCATGAAGAGCTCAAGGCTGCGAACGCCATGCTCCGCTCGACGAACCTCCCCATCAATTTCCACGGCTTCATCGAGGGTGACGACATCGCGGCCGGAACCGTGGACGTGATCGTCACCGACGGGTTCACCGGCAATATCGCGCTCAAGACGGCCGAGGGCACGGCCCGCCTCGTTAACCATTTTCTCCGGGAGGCCTTCAAAAGTTCGATCGCCGCCCGCCTCGGCTATCTCTTGGCCCGGCGGGCCCTGAAAAAGCTGGCCCGGCGGGTCGACCCCCGCCGGCACAACGGCGCCATGTTCGTCGGGCTCAACGGGATCGCGGTCAAGAGCCATGGCGGGACCGATGCCCTTGGCTTCGCCAATGCGATCGGGGTCGCCCATGACATGGCCGTCGGCGGGTTCAATGCCCGCATCCGGGAGGAGTTCGCCAAGCTCACCGGCTTTGAGGCCCCGGGCCCGGCCAGCGCGGTGGCCGGCTCCTGACGGGTTCGGCCCGGCCGGTGGCCAAGCATCTTCAGGCCGATCTTCACACTTCGTTCTAACACCCGGTAATTGACGGATTTATTGCCGACCGTTACCGTTCTTCCTCAAGAAGAAAATAAGGGGGAGAGGGGAGGGTCATGGCAGGTCAGACGTTAACGCGCGCAGACTTGAGCGAGGCCGTCTATCAGGAGGTCGGACTCTCGCGCCACGAATCGGCGCAACTGGTCGAAACCGTCTTGAAGCACATCTCCGACGCATTGACGAAAGGCGAGACCGTCAAGATTTCGTCCTTCGGAAGTTTCTCGGTGCGCCAGAAGGGCCAACGCATTGGACGCAATCCGAAAACCGGCGCCGTGGTGCCCATTCTTCCGCGCCGCGTGCTGGTCTTTCGCGCGTCACACGTGCTGAAGAATCAGATCAACGGCGCCCTCCATAAGACCGCCGAAGGCGAGAAGACAGGCTGAACATGGCTGAGGTCCAACTCTCGGATCCCCGGCGCATCCGGAAATCCGAATCGGCGTTCCGCACCATCAGCGAGGTTGCGACCGATCTCGACGTGCCGCAACACGTGCTGCGGTTCTGGGAAACGAAGTTCCCGCAAGTGCGTCCCTTGAAGCGCGGCGGCGGCCGGCGCTATTACCGCCCGGAGGACGTACTGCTCTTGCGTCGCGTGCGCGATCTTCTCTACCGGGAGGGCTACACGATCAAGGGCGTGCAGCGTCTCTTGCGCGACGGAACGATGCGCGAGCCGATGCGGCGGATCGAGCCGGCGGTTCCCGTCGTCGTGCCGGCGCCGTCCGCGCCACCCGCGCCACCCGCGCCGCCGCAGGCCGCCCTCGAGCCCGCGCGGCCGATTCCCGATGTCGCGCGTCTCGGTCTCGATCCCGCGAAGCGCCGCGAGATGGAAGCATTGCTCGCCGAGCTCATGGAGCTGCGGGCGTTGCTGCGCGCGGTGCGCGGCTGACACATCGCTTGTCGCATCGCGCGATTCGACCTAACGTGCCCAGGACGTCTTTGATCGGACCGTAGCGCAGCCTGGTAGCGCATCAGACTGGGGGTCTGAGGGTCGTGGGTTCAAATCCCGCCGGTCCGACCATTTTTCAATCACTTATTGCTTACGCCGAAGTCGAGTCAGCATCGTGCAACCATGGTGCAACCACATTGATCAAGCCCGGTTCATGCCGTCACTTGGTCCAGATTACGCCACAGCTCTAGCAATCTCGGGCAACCAGCGCTCTGCGCACGCCAGGCTTGCCGCTATATTCGCACGCGACCCTGGGCGCGCGATGACGCGATAGACGTAGATGAATTCGTCGCCAAGTGAGGAGCGGCTGATTTGTCCGAATCTGCGGCCTCGAAATAGTATTCCATTGATCTCTGCGCTCTCCTCGAAATCGAGCCGTCACTCGCGGCAAGCGGCACTTCCGGGATGTGCTATAAGCCGACGTTCGGGGGGTGAGAACTTTCGGCGGCTGTGGTTATCTGTACAAGCAACCGTCGGACATTCGCTGAGTGAAAGCGTCGAAAAGGTCAATGAACAATTTACAGCTGATATCAAGATAACCTGGCAGCTGAAAATCCTCTCTTTGCAATTCGCCTTGATGCCGGAAAACGACCCGATTGGTTGCTTGGTCAAGATTGAACGATGCGCAGTTTGAGAGAAAATTCGGATGAGCGAAGTCCGAAAGCCAGTTGTAGCTGTCTTGTAGAACGCCTTTCTTCGCTTGAAAGACATGCCTATCGAGATACTTGTCCGCCTTTTCTATGCAAGTGAGGATGTTCAAGGGCGGACGAGCTTCTGTGAATAGGTCATGCTTGGCACCCATCAGCGCATCGGCAACGTTCCATTCGAAATCTTCGAATCTGATGTTTCCGGTAGAGAGTGACTCGAGCCGACTACAGAAATATCCGAGCACTGCCGTCGTTTCGTAGTGCCCGCGAACAATAAGAGCGATCCCATAAATGTTATTTTCGAGAAGCATTGTACCGGACGACGCCAGAAGGCGTTCGGCGCGATGAAGAAGCGCCTGCAGCAGCAGCTGACAGTTTGCCAAGGCCCGCTTACTCGGCGTAAGGGCTTCGGGCGCACCGAACTCAACAGTTGCTCGGCGCCGGTCGAGGAATTTCTGGTGCGAAGCCTCTAGAGAATCGAGGAGCCCTCCTTGATTCCAACGATTGAAGAGTTCGCGAACAGAGGGGGAGAAGCATGTCATTACGTGGCGATTTGACTTAGATGAAGAGGGGCTGTACGTGAGCCAGCATCGGACACCGGAATTTCTGCTCCACATGATCCGCTGTCACAGATAGTGAACGCCAGACGCGCCGATCCATACATTTCCCGTCTCTTTCGCAATGAGCCGCGTATCGAGCCGAACGACATGATCCAGACGATTTAGAAACTCGACAGTCCGCCGCCAACACTATGCGTGAGCCGCGTCGGTCAGCTGCCGACCCCACCACTCGACTGCAACGGTGTCCTCGCAGGTGCAATCCCAGCTACTGGAGAATTAGAAGCACTTGGTCCTCTGTTCGTCATATGCACAAGGCGCCGCGTAAGTTTCTCCTTCAGATCGTGCAGATTCGTGTACTCGGGACAATTGTAGCCCGCGAGATCGAAATGTAGGCCCGTTCCCGCCTTGCGAAATAAGATAACGCGGCGGCCCAAGGCATGAGAGTAGCCGACCTCGTAATAGACGTTAGGTCGACTGTCTGAGAGGTCAGCAAAGCAGAACTCGGCTGTCTTGATCTCGTTTAAGATTTGCTGAGTGATCAGACCCTCGTGTTCGATGTCATCAGCTCTGACGGCGCGAACCTCGAATTGCCCAAACACTTCCTTCACTGCATCGGCCACGTCGACGAGGTCAGGACGTGACGAGTCCATCGACATCATGATGAAGGCTGTATTCGGCCGAATTCGAGCAGGCGCCACACCGCCACCCTCTCCACCTAGACCGAGTCCATATGATGCGGACGTCAAGTCGAGGATGGCACTAACTTTGTCCTTCGATTCGCGGAAGTGTCGGCGCGCATCTTCAGGAGCGCACGCTTCGTCGTCGGACTGCCCGGCTGGCTGAACCCCCAAAACCCGATCCTCGTCGTGGAGGACTTCAGTAGACCATGAGCGAAACCGACGAAGAAGAAGCGCAGCGCGCATAGCCTTGATGCTCGTCATCAAGTCTCGCTCGTCGGCCTCTGACGTCAGTGGGGCACTCCGTACGGCAGATGCGACCCGGCCTCCAAATGAAACTAGCTGCCCTACCAACATCCGCGCTTCATCGCGAAGGTCCTGAGGTATTTCCGTCCAGAAGTAATCCCGTGCAATTTCCTCCAATGAAAATCGGCCCTGATTGCGCGGGAGGCTTACAAGTGCCGACTCAGTCTTCTCGAAGTAAGTCGTGGCGTCACTTGCAAGTCGGCCAAGCAAGTCACCGAGTTCCCCGAGTTCCGGCTGATCAGGCATGGGTGGCTCCGTTATGGCGCGACGCGTCCAAAATTTCGCTAGTGTCTCAGTTTGAGAATGTGGGCTACTGGTACTTACGCCGCTTGAAGGCCGCTAAGTCAGCCGGAGCCAGCTTGAACCATTCTCCGTTTGCGCGCCGTTCTGCAAAGCGCCTATGCCAGTAAGCTTCGATGCCTGGCGGATCATCCGTTTTTATGGCGTGGACCAATGTGACAGCCTCAGGCAATGTGATCCGGATTTCCCTGACGCGTCGTTCAAGCTCGTCGCTCCGACCAATCTTGTAATAATCACCGGACTTCAGAAGGTAGACGAATCCCTCTGCTATTCTAGACGCTGGCATTTTGTGCGGCGCGTCCTCTTGCCGTTCTCGCGGCAGCATGGAGGCAATATCACGAAACGCTTCGCCCTGGGCCGCGTGTCGCGCCAAAGCCGCGAGGAGCGCCGCTCTAGTCGGAAAGTGGCCAGCAACAGCCCCCGTGCTGGGAAAGGTTGGATCGTTACGGCGATACAGCTTCATCTCTGCTATAGTCGGCACGTGACCATAGTGGCGACAAGCTTCGATGACCTTCGACAACACGTCGCCTGTATCAAAGCGGCCCTGTAGAACGTTCCTTTCATAACCAGCCTCGGCTAGCGCGTCGCCCCATCGCGGCCACAGCACCCCACTCCACTGATGCTCGCGAATGCCTGTCTGGCGAGCAAATGCAAGCTTGCCTGGCGGCTTTCCGTTTGCAGCCTCGGCCAGTCGTCTAATCTCGCTCAAAATGTGCGCGCGCATCTCCCGCCGCTTGCTCCAACGAGCAGCCATGCCTATACGATTTGCACGGCCAAGATTTCAAACTGAGACACTACCAAAATTTCCCACCACTCGCGGCAACATATCAAATAATGATAGCTTAACCAGTTGGCTACGTCTGCTCTGGGTCGGCTGCGAAGTGGCTCGCCGGCAAATGAATGTCCGTCATGAGGCCGGAACTGGACTCAAGCTCACCTAATTCGCTCGTCGCAGAAGTGCCAGAACCGGTCATTCTTCGTGAAAGAGAATGCCAAGCCACGCCGCGGCATAGCGCCGGGCGGATGTGCATTTTGACCCGGTCCGTACCATACCGAAGGCGGATCAACGAGAATCTACGACCGCTATAGCCATGGTCGCGCGAGTGTCGGATCATGACGGGTCTCACGCAGAGATCGCCCAACTGGCAAATTGAGACACTACCTAAGCATCGCACTATGCGGATCAAAACATGGAGGCTTCGGCCTTTTGGACTCGGTGCCGGCATGCTGCGCTAAATTCCAAATAACGACGAGCAATTGTCACTGCCTTCTTCTAAGGCGGGTACTCACAAGTGAGGATCGGTATGTCATCGCCGCTCATGCCATTCTTTATAAATGGGCCATGTAAGGATCAGGGGTATCAAAACACGCGGGATCATCCGCGCGGGATCGAACACAAGCGATTTGTCGAGAAGCTGTGGGGTAAATTCCATCATCTCGCCGATCCTCATTTTCGGGAGGACGCCCGCAATCACTTTCTTCAGCGATTCTGGGAGATGTATCTCGCCGTCGCACTGCTTGAGCATGGCTTCAATCTGAAACGCGACGAAGATGAGGGGCCCGAGTTTTATGCTTTCGTGGGTGACAGACGCGTTTGGTTTGAAGCAATTGCACCTGGCCCTGGTGAGGGTCCCGACCAAGTGCCGCAGCTAGTCTCCGGTGAAGTGTCACGGGTCCCTATTGAGAGAATTCTTCTGCGCTTTACCAATGCCATGGCCGAGAAGCGCCAAAGGTATGCCACAGCACTGGCGAAGGGCATTATCTCTTCAGAGGACCACTATATCCTCGCTATCAACTCGTGGGGAATTCGCCACGCGCCGGACGGAAACACGATGCCGTACTTTGTCCAGGCCTTTCTACCGTTTGGCCCGCTCGCCATCGCGATCGACCCAAAAACTAGCGAGGTGAAGGACTCCTTCTATCAATACCGACCAGCAGTCTCGAAGTTGAGTGGGTCCAGCGTGTCCACAAGAACCTTCCTCGACCAAGAAGCCTCGTTCTGCTCGGGCGTTTTAAATTCTGCCGTTGACTGCGCAAACCATCCAGACCATCTCGGTTCCGATTTCTCCGTCCTCCACAATCCCAATGCACAGCGTCCTCTAGGCGCCGCCGTGTTCCAATGGTGTGAGCAGTTCACGTTTCGAGATGAACAGTTACATCGGTCGAAGCCTAATCCCTGTATGTAGCTGAACTGAGACACTACCAGCGCGTTCATCGTATTCAGCATGAACGTGGGACGTGTTACGAATGGGCGCCCGATCCGCAACGGCGAAACATTCCTTTGGCGCCGTAGGGTTAGACAATCACATAGCCGCAACATCGTTATCGCCTGTTGCGGCTCCGCTGCCGCACAACACATTGTTTTTTCCGGTTTGTTGCGGTGTTGCGGCTGGAAGATAACGGGCGAAGGTGTCGGCGAAATCGGACAGAAAATAGCCTCGCAATGTCGCCTCGCCGCTGCGGAAGACCCGAGGGCGTAGACCGAACGGCCGGATTATGTGTGCAAGGGCGGTTGGCGTAATCGGCTTCCCTTTGCGCAGCTCTGGCCACGGCCGATCCTCCCGAGCCGCGAGTCGGGACACGATGTCCGACGAGGTGAGGCGATCGGCACCCATCTCGGCGAAGATGTCGCGAATGTCAGCGAGCAGACGCACACGTACGCCGTCGGCTTCGCTCTGCTCATCGCCCGAAAGAAGCGAGGCGACGTTTCGGGCTCGTGTCGGCCATTCGCCGCCGACAAGGTCAGCAATGGCGACCAACGGACGCCAGTTATCGGCCGCCCGATCGTTTAGGCCCGCCGGAATATCGGGATCGGCGCCCCGCAAGGCATTGCGGTTGTCTTCCGCCCAACGCGCGATCTTCGAAGCCAGGGCCGTCAGATGGCTTGTGCGATCAATTCGCGATCGATCCACCTTTTCGTCCGGCCGCTTCCGCCGCATCGGCACGACAATCGAGCGATCCGCGAGCGTCGAGGGCAGTTCGCCGATTTTGGCGATCGCGATAGCGCACCACGTCGAGAATTGGTGGACTTCGTGGTCCTCACCAACGGTGCGGAGCGTGAACGCTGCCCCGCGCGCTTGCCCACTGTTGAGCACGTTCCGCACGCCTTCGGCGTCGTCGAGGAACGTATCGGCCTCGTCAATCAGGATCGTCGGACATTGGGCCTCGATCACGCGAAAGAGAGAAGGGCCTGAAGCGTTGGAACTCATCAGAGCCTTTGGAACAAGATGCGAGAGAAGAGTGAGCGCCGTTGTCTTGCCGCAACGCTTTTCGGGCGATGTGAACGCAAGACGCGGACTGACCTGAAAAGCGTCGAGTGCATGGGCAAAGACGGCCCAAAGCGCCATCGCCTCGGGACAACCTTCGGACAGGACAAGGTAGCGGCGCAACGTCGCGGTCAATTCGGCTAACAGAACCGATCCGACAACTGGCTCTGGATGCGGCTCCGGTGTCCGCAGGCGGAGTTCTCTGCCATTGCCCGCTCTGTCGGGCGCCGAATATCCCAGCTCGCGCCGGCGCCGCTCGACTTCCTCATCCAATGTACGAAGTCGGACTTTCAGCTTGCCAGCGGTCTCCTGTCGGGACTGGTCATAGTCGAGTGGCGCGAGCCGCGCGAGCCGATCAAGCTCGGCGGCTAATGTCACTGGCCAATTGCTGTCCGAATCCTGTCGCGGTTCAGTGACCCATTCGTCTGACTGCACTCGTATGACGTGAGCCGACATGTCGTTTGCGACATGCCCGCCGGCAAGGGCATGCTCGATTGCCTCTCTCGCCTTCGCTGCGGACCAGCCATCCGGCCACGGATCAGCCAAGTCCCATTTCGCTGGAAACTCCGCGGGAATGCTGGCAATTGCAGCGTGTGCGGCACCGGATTCTCTCGCCAAGCGCGAGATCGCATCGGCGTAGCCGAAGCCCTCCGGGTCGTTATCGGGCCAAATTACGACCCGTCTCTCCGTGAGCACGCTCCAATCGGCTCGTGACGCGGCCTTCGCGCCAAGTGGCGAGGTGATAACGGCAAGGTCGGTGAATAAGGCCTGTGCCGAGTCGGCCGTCTTCTCGCCCTCGACGATCAGAACCGGCGCATTCGGACGCGCCGCAAGCCGATCCAATCCATAGATCGGCCGCGGCGGGGGCGGCCACTTCCAACGCCAGTCACATCGGCCGTCGGGCCATCGCCACAACGTTAGGGGCAGGGCCTTCGACCCATTGCGGAACCGAAAGACAAAAAACAGGACGCGGCCGTTGTTGGCGGCATAAGTAAACGTCCTCTCTGGCGTTCCGTGAGTCGGATGCCGGCAAGGCGCTGCCGGCACGTCATCGGGTACAGGCATCACGATGCTGGGTGCGCCGGTGTCGTCGTGATGGCGCGTGAGGCTCGAAGCTCTATCGCCGTCAGCTCGGTTGGGCGCGAGCGGCTCGAACATTGCGTCTGGTGCCTGAGGTGCACCGTCCGCCGGCGAAGGATTGCGCAGCAGGAGCGACGGGATGCCGAAATAATCGTCTGGCCCCGAGGGCAGCCGCGGATCACGTTCGGCCATCGACTGAAACTCCGAGCATGGCCGCGAGCCGGCGTGCGGCCTCCGACTGCCGGATGCCGGCAAGATAGGCGGCCAGGCTCACCACGTCTCCGCCACGATCGCCCGTCGCGAAATCCGCCCAACGACCAGTACGCAGATTGATCTTGAATGATCCGAGTCGCTGATCCATGCGGCGCGGGTTGCGGGCGACGTACTCCTGCCCTTCGGTTCGTCCGTCCGGTAGCCAGCGGGCAAGCACGCGAGGCAAGACGGCCATGGCCTGGCGATTGATTTGTGCGAAGTCGATTGGCCTCCGATCCGGCTTGCGTTCATGAAGCGACCGGCCGGAACTGCGCGCGTCGCGTGCAGTCATCGGGTCTGCGCCCACCGATTCGTTTCACTTGTGCTTGCGCGGCGGCGGGCAGCGAGCCAAGCGTCGAGGTCGGCAATGTCATAGACCACGACCCGTGGCCCGGCCTTGATGTAAATGGGACCCAAACCGGTGAGGCGTAGCTTCTCCAGTGTGGACTTTCCGATTCCGAGATAGCTCGCCGCTTCCGTAGTCCGAAGGCGGCGGCGCTGCGGAACGTTGCTCATGCTTGTTCTCCTTTCCAGCAAGACGGCGCATCGCGCCGCATCGCACGAAAGGATGAGGAGGCTTTCGGCCTATGGAAATGGCAGCATTGCCGCAGCGGCAAAAGTGCCGCTGTGATTAGGTGCTGCGATTGCTGTTGGGATTGTTGCTGCGATTACGTGGAAGGCTGCCGGGCTTCTTCCAAGCAGGCGGCGCACTTTGCTTCCACGCGCGATTAAATGACCGCCAGCCGAGCTTGGTTCCAAGCTGTTTTTCAACCTCACGCCACGTCTCTTTGCGGGTTAGTCGGGGATATTCGTTCGCGAGTCTGGCAATGATCTCAACCGCCTTTGTTTCGGTGGCGATCGACGACGACGACCTCGATTGTTTGGGATGCGAGTCGGCGCGAGGGGCTTCCCATTTGCGAAGGAAGCGGTCGATATCCTTCGCTCGAAAAATCGTCCGGCCACGATCTTGACGGCCGGTTATCGCGTCCTGCCAGGTCACGGTATCCGGATTGGGCCACTGGGCAAACGAGACCGCAGCCCATGCTTGCCCCGGCAGCTTCGTCAGACTTCCATCGTCGCCTACGAGATGCCCGGCGATCCATCCCTTGTGCGCGACACGTCGGAACAGCCTCGCAGACTTGGCTAGGAGGGCTCTTCTCTCAGCCGCGATGCGAGAGCGCTCATTTATCGACCCAATCGGCGTATCGAAGATGCTCGGAAAGCTGTTCCAGTCGACCTTCGTTTGTCCCGTCTCACGTCCCATTTCACGCTCCATTTGAGCGCGCAGATGTGCGTGAGCCGCGTCCAATGCCGTGAACTCCGCTCGGAAAACAACGCGCCCAACACGCTCGAACGCCGTGCGGGTGTCGAGAAATCCAACGGGCACGAAGCTATCGGCTTGGTTGCTCATCGATCGCAAACCGTGGGCAGCCGGTGTTCGGCCGATCGCCGCTTCATCACGTAACGTATACGTAACGTGAGCGCAGCGCACCGATGCCCCACAACGTTACGTACGTAGGATCGGCGAACCTTCGACCATCTAACTTACGTAACGTGCTCCGCATCGTTGTTGAGCCTTGGCTGGTGACCGTGGCGATCTTGGCGCATGGAGTTCAGTCACCCTGCGCACGCACCACCGCCGGCAAGGCGAGTACGGTGGCTGTGGGCGCGGAGGGTGATAGAAGGGCTGCGATCCGGCTAGCGGTGCGATCCGCCGCCGCGCGCACCGGATCGTCGCTCAGATGGGCGTAGCGCTCGGTTGTTCGAGTTTGCCGGTGACCGAGAATCTTCCCGACCAAGAACAGACTGTCGCCGCCTGCGACGGCGACCGAGGCGAAGGAATGCCTGAGATCATGGATGCGCACGTTCGGAAACCCCGCGTCCGCCCGGATGCGCTGCCAGCATTTCTGGATGCCGACGAAATGCCCATTGCCGCGGGTGGCCGGCAAGACATACGGATTGCCGTCATGGCGGGGCAGCTTTGCCAATATATCCAAGGCCGGTGCGCCGAGGGGGACCACCTTTGCCCCGGTCTTGCTGTCAGGCAGCCGCAGACAGCAGCGCTCGAAATCGACAGATGACCATTCGAGGGTAAGAATTTCCGAGAGCCGCGCGCCGGTGAGGATCAGCAGCCGGATCGCCCAGACCGAGGCAACCGGTTCGGACTTATGAACCTCGATCGCGGTGAGAGCTTCGCCCAGCCTGGCGATCTCCGCGGCCGACAGGAAGCGCTCGCGAGCGCGTTCCGGATACGGCTCGGCATGCCGAGTCGGATTCGAGTTGTCAGC
Source organism: Alphaproteobacteria bacterium (assembly GCA_041484095.1). Classification (GTDB taxonomy): domain Bacteria; phylum Pseudomonadota; class Alphaproteobacteria; order CADEGL01; family CADEGL01; genus JBGPGW01. The sequence continues at coordinate 26,852 of JBGPGW010000009.1, forward strand.
GCGCAGGCCCCAGCGCTCCGCGAGGTTGAACATGCAGCGGAGAAGCGCGAGCGCGCGGTTAGCAGCGATTGGCCGGCCAGACAGCCCACGGTGCCAGCGGGCCACATCGGCGCGTGTCACATCGGCAATCCGGAAGGTGGCGAAGGCGGGCAGGATCAGCTTGCTAAGATTGCGGCGGTCCTCCTCGTAGGAGCGCGGTTTCTTCCGAATAGCGGCGTAGTCGGCGAGGTAGGTCGCCGCCAAATCACCAACAGTCTCGGCCACGCGGTTGCGGTCGCGGCGCTCCGCCGGATCGTCGCCGCGGGCGATCTCGCCCAGGATTTCCCGAGCACGGCGGCGGGCCGTCTCCGGAGTCCAGGGGGCACCGTGGCGCCCGATGGTGACCCAGCGTTGCCGCCCGCCGGCTCGATATTTGACGAAGTAGCTCTTCACCCCGGATGGCATCACGCGAAGGCCGAAGCCGGGCACGTCTTTGTCCCAGAGGATACACGGCGGATCGGTGGCTCGGACGACGGCGGTCTGTGCGGCTCGAAGGGTAAGGCGGATCGGGGTGCTCATTGGCAGTTTGGTATCCGGGGGCCGTGCAACCGCAAGACTGGGAGGCGATCTGAGGGTTACCGTGCAACCACGGTGCAACCAACTCGACTGCATACTGCCGGAATCGTCCGGAAAAGAGAAGAGAGATAAGTTATTGAGACATTGATGTTATTGGAAACATTCGGAGCCTCGCGGAAGGTTCCAGAAAGGCACAGAAACAGTCTGGGGGTCTGAGGGTCGTGGGTTCAAATCCCGCCGGTCCGACCATTTCTTTCGGGAGCATGCGATCGGCCGGTGGGCCGACGAGCGAATCGCTCCTCCCACCCCCAAATATTTTTTATTCTGTCGCAAACCACGCTGCTGCCATGGCGTGGTTGTCGTCACGCGACGGAACGATGATCGTCGTTCGGAAAACTCCCGAGCAAACTCACCGCGCCGATGCAGCGTCGGCGCATCCGTCGGTCCAAAGAGTCTAAGCCCTCAGCACCAGCACGACCCCTGCGATCAAAAGCACGATGCCCGCGATCTCGCGGGTACTCAGATGTTTCTCCAAGAGGCGCCTCGACACGATCTGGGCGAACAGGATCTCGATGAGGGCGAGGGTGCGCACGCGCGCCGCGGTCTCGATGGCGAAGGCGAAGAACCAGAGCTGCGAGGCGAAGGCGCCCGTGAATCCCGCGAGCATGGATGGCCGCCACGCGCGGAGGATGGCGCTGAGCGTCCCGTCCCGGCGCCACAAGAGAAACGCGGTCAGCGTCGCGGCCTGGACGGAGAGGGCGAGGGTGAGCGTGATGGACGCGCCGACGACGAAGTGTGGCGCTGCCAGCGCCATGATGCCGCCGCGATAGCCGATCGCGGCGAGGGCGAAGAGACCGCCCGCCCCGATGCCGAACGCGGCCGGCCGCCAGGAGATCGCTTCCCGCCACGCATCCCGCCCCGGCCATGACACCATGGTGACGCCCATGCTCGCGATGAGGATCGCGAGTGCGACGGCGAACGTGACCTCGTCGCCGAGAAGAACCGCGCCCAAGAGCGCCACCTGCACCGGCTCGGTCTTGGTGTAGGCGATCGTGACGACGAAGGATCGCTCGCGCATCGTCGCGAGCATGAGGGCGGTTGCGACCATCTGGGCGAGCCCGCCCGCGGCCGTCCAGGCGAAGGCCGCGAGCGTGAGGGGCGGAAACACTTCGCCGCTTGCCGCGAGGAGCGCCAGGAGAAAGACGAGGGCGAAGGGCAGGCCGAAGAGAAAGCGCACATGCGTGGCCCCCACCGTGCCGAGCGAGGCGATGAGGCCGCGCTGCATGGTGTTGCGCGCGGTCTGGCAGGCCGCGGCGACGATGGTGAAGGCGATCCAGAGCCAGGGAGCGACGGTCATGACAAAAGGGG